>NZ_NKIG01000006.1:0-218394 GCF_002255865.1 Pseudomonas sp. PGPPP1
GCGCCCCGTCAAACACGCTGGCCGAACGCAGGCTTTGGAGCGTGGGTAACCCGGCAGGACGCCGGGTTAGCCGCGCTGGGCCAAGGATGGCCCATCGCGGCGGCCCACGCTCCAAAGCCGGAGTGAGGGCACACCGAGCATGAGCGAGGTGCCGAGTGTTGGGGCGAAGGCCTTTTGCTTACTTTTGGGCCTTTCCAAAAGTGAGTCGCTGTAAAAGCGAAACCATAAGCAGCCGTTACCTAGCCAACGGATATACACCCAACACCCAACAACCACCCCCCTAAACCACCCCTTCCACAATTATGATCTGCGCCTGAGCCACGCCTTCACGGTGGGCCTTCGCCTCCTGATACTCCGGCGACTCATAACACGCCACCGCCTGCTCATAGCTATCAAACTCGATCACCACATTACGCGCCCTCGCCGGCCCGCCTTCCAGCGCGATGCTGCGCCCGCCCCTGGCCAAAAACCGCCCGCCATACTTTGCAAACGCCGCCGGTGCGCGGCTGGTGTATTGCGTGTACTGCTCGGCATCCGCCACATCCACATGGGCAATCCAGTAAGCCTTCATCGAGACATCCTCTTATTCAAATTTTGTGGTATACCATAATACATACAACCAACAAATCGAGCACCCTACTATGAGCTTCAACAGCATCGCAGAAATCATCGAAGACTACCGCCAGGGCAAGATGGTGCTGCTGGTGGACGATGAAGACCGGGAAAACGAAGGCGATCTGTTACTCCCCGCTGCGTGCTGCACCGCCGAGGCTATCAGCTTTATGGCCCGCGAAGCCCGTGGCCTGATCTGCCTAACCCTCACCGATGAACACTGCCAGCGCCTGGGCCTGGAGCAGATGGTGCCGAGCAATGGCAGCGTGTTCAGCACCGCGTTTACCGTGTCCATCGAAGCCGCCACCGGCGTGACCACCGGCATCTCCGCCGCTGATCGTGCACGTACGGTGGCAGCGGCTGTGGATCTCAACGCAGGCCCCGCCGATATCGTGCAACCCGGTCATATCTTCCCGTTGCGCGCCAAGGACGGCGGCGTGCTCACCCGCGCCGGCCATACCGAAGCCGGTTGCGACCTGGCGCGCCTGGCCGGGCACACGCCGGCGTCGGTGATTGTGGAAGTGATGAACGACGACGGCACCATGGCCCGCCGCCCCGACCTGGAAGTGTTCGCGCGCAAGCACGGCATCAAGATCGGCACCATCGCCGACCTGATCCACTACCGCCTCAGCACCGAACGTACGGTGGTGCGCATCGGCGAGCGCGACCTGCCGACGGTGCACGGCACCTTCCGCCTGATCACCTTTGAAGACCGCATCGATGGCGGCGTGCACATGGCCATGGTGATGGGCCAGTTGCGCCGTGACGAACCCGCATTGGTGCGCGTGCATGTGATCGACCCACTGCGCGACCTGGTGGGCGCCGAATACAGCGGGCCGTCGAACTGGACGCTGTGGGCGGCGCTGCAACGCGTGGCAGCTGAAGGCAGCGGCGTGGTGGTGGTGCTCGCCAACCATGAATCCTCTCAAGCGCTGCTGGAACGCGTACCGCAGCTGACCCAGGCACCGCGCCAGTTCAGCCGCTCGCAATCGCGTATCTATTCCGAGGTCGGCACCGGGGCGCAGATATTGCAGGACCTTGGCGTCGGCAAGCTTCGTCATCTTGGCCCGCCCCTCAAATACGCCGGGCTGACGGGCTACGACCTGGAAGTCGTGGAGAGCATTGCCTTCACCGAATGACGGATCGCCGGTAAGGCAAAGTGCTTGCACAAAGCTTGGAATACCATAATATGATATTCCATAGACCGAACGCTTTTGCCAAGTGCGCCCGCCAGGGAGAGCACCAATAACAGCCCTTGGCACGGTCGCTTTTGGGCCCTGATGAAAGGCCCCGTTTTACCTACTGCTCCCGATAGGCGGGCACTACCCAGCCCGCTCAATAACAAAACAAATGAGGGCGTGAACATGGTGTTGAACAAACGTGCAACCGCGGTACTTTTCGCGGGTTTACTGGCCACGGCCAGCCACGCGGTCCAGGCGGGCGAAAGCGTCAATTTCGTGAGCTGGGGCGGCAGCACCCAGGATGCGCAGAAGCAGGCGTGGGCTGATCCGTTCAGCAAGGCCAGCGGCATCACGGTGGTACAGGACGGCCCCACCGACTACGGCAAACTCAAGGCCATGGTCGAGAGCGGCAACGTGCAGTGGGACGTGGTCGACGTAGAAGCGGACTTTGCCCTGCGCGCCGCCGCCGAAGGCCTGCTCGAGCCCCTTGATTTCTCGGTGATCCAGCGCGACAAGATCGACCCACGCTTCGTCTCCGACCACGGTGTGGGTTCGTTCTTCTTCTCCTTCGTGCTCGGCTACAACGAAGGCAAGCTCGGCGCCGGCAAACCGCAAGACTGGACCGCGCTGTTCGACACCAAGACCTACCCCGGCAAACGCGCCCTCTACAAATGGCCAAGCCCTGGCGTGCTGGAACTGGCGCTGCTGGCCGATGGCGTACCCGCCGACAAGCTCTACCCGCTGGACCTGGACCGCGCCTTCAAGAAACTCGACACCATCAAGAAAGACATCGTCTGGTGGGGCGGCGGTGCGCAGTCGCAACAGCTGCTGGCCTCCGGCGAAGTCAGCATGGGCCAGTTCTGGAACGGTCGCATCCACGCGCTGCAAGAAGACGGCGCACCGGTGGGCGTGAGCTGGAAGCAGAACCTGGTGATGGCCGACATCCTTGTCGTGCCTAAAGGCAGCAAGAACAAAGCCGCCGCGATGAAGTTCCTGGCCAACGCCAGCAGCGCCAAAGGCCAGGCCGACTTCTCCAACCTGACCGCTTATGCACCGGTGAACATCGACAGCGTGCAGCGCCTGGACTCAGTCCTGGCACCGAACCTGCCGACGGCGTATGCCAAGGACCAGATCACCCTCGATTTCGCCTACTGGGCCAAGAACGGTCCGGCCATTGCGACACGGTGGAATGAATGGCTAGTCAAATGAAAATGACGGCAAGCACACCGACCGGGAGCGCCCTGGGCGCCTCCGGCGCGGTTTCAGGCAAAGCCGTGTCGCCGTCCCTGGCCCAGCGCTGGAAAGGCTCAAGCAACCTGATCCCTGCCCTGCTGTTCCTCGGTTTGTTTTTCCTGGCACCGCTGATCGGCCTGCTGCTGCGCGGCGTGCTGGAGCCGGTGCCAGGGCTGGGTAACTACGAAGAATTGTTCGCCAACTCGGCCTACGCCCGGGTGCTGCTCAACACCTTCTCGGTGGCGGGGCTGGTGACGCTGTTCAGCCTGTTGCTGGGCTTTCCGCTGGCCTGGGCAATCACCCTGGTGCCACGCGGTTGGGGGCGCTGGATCCTGAACATCGTGCTGCTGTCGATGTGGACCAGCCTGCTCGCCCGCACCTATTCCTGGCTGGTGTTGCTGCAAGCCTCGGGGGTGATCAACAAGGCGCTGATGGCCATGGGCATCATCGATCAACCGCTGGAGATGGTGCACAACCTCACCGGCGTGGTGATCGGCATGAGCTACATCATGATCCCGTTCATCGTGCTGCCGCTGCAGGCGACCATGCAGGCCATCGACCCGATGATCCTGCAGGCCGGCTCCATTTGCGGCGCGAGCCCCTGGACCAACTTCTTCCGGGTGTTTTTACCGCTGTGCCGGCCGGGGCTGTTTTCCGGTGGCCTGATGGTGTTTGTGATGTCCCTCGGTTACTACGTCACCCCCGCACTGCTGGGCGGTGCGCAGAACATGATGCTGCCCGAGTTCATCATTCAGCAGGTGCAATCGTTCCTCAATTGGGGCCTGGCAAGTGCCGGCGCCGCGTTGCTGATCTTCATCACGCTGGTGCTGTTCTACTTCTACCTGAAGCTTCAGCCGGAATCCCCGGTTGGCGCCAGCAACGCGAGGTAAGCCGTCATGCTCCTGACTCCGAATGCCATGAGCCGCAGGATGCGCTTGGGCCTCTACACCACCACCGGCATCATCGGCCTGTTCCTGCTGTTGCCGATCGTGTTTATCGTGCTGCTGTCGTTCGGCTCGTCCCAATGGCTGGTGTTCCCGCCGCCGGGCTGGACGCTGAAATGGTACGGCCAGTTCTTCTCCAATGCCGACTGGATGAACGCCGCGATGGCCAGCCTCAAGGTGGCGGTGCTGACGACCGTGTTCGCCGTGGCGCTGGGTTTGCCGACCGCGTTTGCCCTGGTGCGCGGGCGTTTTCCAGGCCGCGAGTTGCTCTACGGGTTGTTCACGCTGCCGATGATCGTGCCACTGGTGATCATCGCCGTGGCGGTGTACGCGCTGTTTCTCAAGCTGGGCTACACCGGCACCCTGTTCGCCTTTGTGGTCAGCCATGTGATCGTTGCACTGCCGTTCACCATCATCTCGATCATCAACTCGCTGAAGCTGTTCGACCAGTCGATTGAAGACGCGGCAGTGATCTGCGGCGCCTCACGCTTGCAGGCGGTGTTCAAGGTGACGTTCCCGGCAATCCGCCCAGGGATGGTGGCCGGTGCGCTGTTCGCGTTCCTCGTCTCGTGGGACGAAGTGGTGCTCAGCGTGATGATGGCCAGCCCCACCCTGCAAACCCTTCCCGTGAAAATGTGGACCACCCTGCGCCAAGACCTCACGCCTGTGATCGCCGTCGCCTCGACGCTGCTGATCGGCTTGTCGGTACTGGTCATGGTGATTGCCGCCGTCGTTCGTCGACGCACTGAAACCCGCGCCTAAGCGCCGAGGATCAAGACATGAATGCAGTGATCAAAGATGCCGCACAGAGCCCTGGCCAACCCCTGGTCAGCCTGCGCAACCTGAACAAGCACTACGGCGAATTTGCCGCCGTGGACAATATCTCGCTGGACATTCAGGACGGCGAGTTCCTCACCTTCCTCGGCTCCAGCGGCTCGGGCAAAAGCACCACGCTGTCGATGCTCGCCGGGTTTGAAACGCCGAGCAGCGGCGAGATCCTGGTCAGCGGCCAATCCCTGGTCAACGTGCCGCCGCACAAGCGCGATATCGGCATGGTGTTCCAGCGCTACTCGTTGTTCCCGCACTTGTCGGTGCGCGACAACATCGCCTTCCCCCTGGCGATCCGCAAACTGGCCAGCGCCGAACGCGAGAAACGCGTCGACGCCATGCTCAAGCTGGTGCAGTTGGAACAGTTCGCCCATCGCCGCCCTTCCCAACTGTCTGGCGGCCAGCAACAACGCGTGGCCATCGCCCGCGCGCTGGTGTACGAGCCACGCATCTTGCTGATGGACGAACCCCTCGGCGCCCTCGACAAAAAACTGCGTGAAGACCTGCAAGACGAACTGCGCCAACTGCATCGACGCCTGGGCATCACCATCGTCTACGTGACCCACGATCAGGAAGAAGCCATGCGCCTGTCCCAGCGCATCGCAATTTTCAGCCACGGCAAAATTGTCGGGCTGGGCAGCGGATTTGATCTGTACCAGAACCCGCCGAATGCGTTCGTGGCGTCGTTCCTAGGCAACTCCAACTTCCTCAAACTCAAGGCCCAGGGCAATGCGGCAGCGGCGTTCGAAGGCCAGACGCTGTCGATCCGCCTGACCACCGGGCTGCACATCGACCAGGACGTACTGCTGATGGTCCGCCCGGAAAAAGCCTTGGCGCTGAGCGTTGAACAAGCCGCCGAGCAACCGCTGGCGGCGGGTTGGAATGAAGTGTCGGCGATTGTCGGCGAGGTGTTGTTCCTGGGCGAGAGCCAGACCTGCACCGTGAAAACCCTCGGCGGTACGTCGATGACGGTCAAGGCGCTGTCGGCTGCGGGCATGCCGCTCAAGGCCGGCGACCCGGTGCGCGTGCGCTGGGCCACGGCGGATGCGTGCGTGTATACCGAGTGGGCTGAAAGCGACCTGAACAAAGCCGCCGGCGCGCATTGAATGTAGTGAGCGGATGAACGTTAAAGTTTGCGTTCGAAAATCGCCCCTTCGATACCCAACACCTCGCGGGTATCGGCATAAATTCCCACGCCTTTCTCCCAGACATGCTTGATCGACTGATCGGCGCAACGGATCCGGTAGTTCAGCTCGAATGGCTCCTGGCGTGACAGTGCATATTGCACCTCGCGCCAGACGTAATCGGCATCTTCGGCGAGGATCAGGCTGTTGTAGGTGAACTCGTGATTGTCCACCAGCCGCTCGGCGGGGTAGCCGGTCAGTTGCAGGCACCCGGCGCTGACGAACTCCATGGTCCAGTCGCGGTTGTTGCGGCCGCGATAGATCAGGCCGGGCATGCTATCCAGCAGGCTCATGCTGCTGCGTTGGCTGGCCTGCAAGGCGATTTCACGGCGTTTGTGCGCGGTGACGTCGCCGGCCACCAGGTAAAAACCTTGCGGCCCGCGCTTGAGGCTGACGTCAAACCAACGCAATTCCCCGCTCGGATGCACGAAACGCAAGCGTTGGTTGAACGAGGTGTCGGGGCGGCGCCGCAGTTCCTGCAGGGCTTGGCGCCAGAGCGGGCGGTCTTCCTGGTGCACATAATCGATCAGGTTGCGCTCACTGCCCGGACAGTCCATCAGTGCGGCCCAGGCCAGGTTGTAATGGGCGATCTGGCCGTTGTCGCGCAGTTCCAGCAGCGCGCCGGGAAAGCGGTCCATCAGATGCACAGGCGCTGTCGATGCGAAGGCTTCGGGGCTTTCCCTCATATTAGTGGCGCTCCTCGTGCTTCATCGACGCCCCGTTGTGCACCCAGGCCGCCAGTTCCAGCCGCGAATGCAAGCCGAGCTTCTGCAACAGGCTGCGCACGTAGATTTTTACCGTGCCGTCGCTGATGCCCAATTCGCGGCCGATCTGTTTATTGCTCATGCCGGCGGCGATCAGGGCCAGGGTCTGGCCTTCGCGTTCGGTGAGGTTGCCGCTGTCGAGGGGCTCGCATGGCGACGCGGGCGCTTGGTCGGCGAGCAAGGCGATCAAGGTCGAGTCCAGTACGATGGCCCCTTTGTGGCAGTTGCGCATATACGCCAGCAACGCGTCAGGCTCGGTTTCCTTGAGCACATAGCCGCTGGCGCCCAGGCGCAGGGCCGTGAGCAATTCGGCGCGGTCCATCGAGGCCGTGAGCACCACCACTTGGCATTCCAGACGCAATTGGCGCAGTTCGTCCAGCACCTGCAAACCGCTAAGGCCGGGCATGTGCAAATCCAGCAGCACCTGCTGCGGCGTCAGGCTCACGGCCAGGTTGATACCCTCGCGGCCGCTGGCCGCCTGGCCCACCACTTCGAAGTCGTCACTGGCGCCGAATAACTGCGCCAGGCCTTTGCGAAACAAAGGGTGATCATCGATCAGTAATAAGGTCGTGCAGTCCATCGAGACTCCCCTGTGGCAGTTCTTGGTTGCGGTGCAGGCCAAGGTGTACGCGCACCCCGTGCGGGCGGATGGCTTCAATGGTCAGGTGCGCACCGATGCTGGCGGCACGCTCGCGAATGATCGCCAGGCCGAAATGGTTGTGCTCACCGGAGGCGGCGCTCAGGCCGATGCCATCGTCTTCCACCGACACCGAGGCGTCGCCGTCCTGGGTTTGGCGCAACTCGATGCGCACATGGCGCGCATGGGAATGGCGCACTGCGTTGGCCAAGGCTTCGCGGATGATCTGCAGGATCTGTAATTCGGTTTCCGGGCTCAGGGCATCGTCGGCCAGACGGTTATCCAGTTCGAAGACGATGATGCAACGCCGGGAAAACTCGGCGACGGAGTCGGCCAGGGCCTGGCGCAGCGAACGTCCGTCCATGGTCAGGCGTGCGCTGGTAATCAGCTCGCGCACCTGGCGCTGCAATTGGCTCAGCCCGGCGCACAGGTCCTGCAAGGCTGGCTCGCCGAGCTGGGACTGCAAACCATGGGCCTGGAACGACAGATAACCAAGCTGCTGCGCCACCGAGTCGTGTAGCTCACGCGCCAGGGCGCCGTGGCGCGACGTCGCCTGTTTGCGCTGTTGCTCGCGCTGGTGGCTGCGCAGGCGCACGCTCACGCGTACGGCCTGCGCCGCTTCTTCCAGTAACCCGCGCCAAGTGGCACCGGCCCGTCGAGGGGTATCGAGCAGCAACACGCCCTTTTCGCCCTCGGGCAAGGCGCACACCACCCGGTGTACCCCGCGTTGCCGGCAAGGGCCGCAAGCCTGCGGCGTATCCGCCACGTTCGGGTCGCGCCAGGGGCAAGCCGCTGCGAGCTGGCAGCCCTCGATCAAGCCGCGCCGTGTGGGGCTCAAGTCTTCGCCGCCGAGGATCAGGTTGAGCCTGGCAGGTGGCAGCAGTGCGTCGAAACGGTCCAGGAAATCCGATAAGGCACCGTCAGCGTGCAGGGGCAACCCGGCCAACAGCCTGCGCACGCTGCGCGCCTGTTCTGGGCGCACAGGCCCCAACCAGAGCGGCCACCTTTTCGGTCGTGTTTGCACGCGTCGATCACTCCCCGTTCCGTTGCTGAGCGTTAGCTAAAGACCAGCAACTTCCATGCCCCGAATGGCGGTCGAACAAGGCCTATCTCCAAAGGCATAGCCCTTTTTCCAGATTGAGAAGATTTTCCCCATAGGAAAGTATCTCTCCCAGCAGGAAACAAAACCCGCTTGGAGAGCCCGCATGACGCACAACCGACCTATCGTGGTGATGCAATCGGCCGCCGCCGACGCAGCAGCTGTCGCAACACTGGACACGCCCCTGTTGCTCAACGCCGAACACCCCGACTTCGCCCGGCGCCTGCAACACGTCTTGGCTGACGCCACGGTGGGCTGCCGGCTCCACGTGCTGGGGGATGAGGCCTTCATCTGGCGCCTGCACGGTCAAGCCCGTGCGGCAGGCCTGGAAGAAACCGAGATCACCCTGACCTGCACGCTGCCCGGCCTTCGCCTGGTGTATTGCGCGCATTGCGGGCTGACCCAGGCCGTCGGGCCGGAGCCGTCAGTAAGCTGCATCGGCTGCCATGTCGGGCTGGAGGTGCGCACGCATTTTTCCCGGCGACTGGGGGCTTACCTTGGCGTATGCGTCGACCCCGACCAGCCGTACGCGGGGTTCCAGCCATGAGTGCCGCGCTCAAGGTACACGTCAGCGCCGCCAGGATGCTCACGCCGGTGGTGCGCGAACTCACCCTGGTGTCAGCCACCGGCGCACTGCCTGCGTTTTCTCCGGGCAGCCATGTGCAGGTGCACCTGCCGCTGGCCGAAGGCACGGTGCGCAATGCTTATTCCCTCACCAGTGATCCGGCGCACACGGCGCACTACCGCATCGCCGTGCGCTTGCAAGAGGCCTCGCGTGGCGGCTCGCAGTACCTGCACCAGCAAGTACACGTGGGCGATACCTTGCAGATCTCACCGCCGGCCAATCTGTTTGCGCCCCACGGCACGGCACGCCTGCACATCCTGATCGCCGCGGGCATCGGCATCACGCCCTTCATGGCGTATATCGCCGCGCTGGAGCAGCAACAGGCCGATTTCGAACTGCACTACCTGTACCGCCCTGGCCTCAGCGATGCCTACCTCGACGAACTGCAACAGCGCCTCGGCCCACGCCTGCATCGCTACGCCAGCCGCCCGGACCTGAGTGCCCTCCTCGCCAACCGGCCATTGGGCAGCCACGTCTACACCTGTGGCCCGCAGTCCCTGCTCGATGCGGTGGCGCAACAGGCCCAGCGTTGTGGCTGGCCGGGCAATCGGCTGCACGCCGAGGCCTTCAAGGGTGCGCAGCCCGGCCAACCGTTCGACTTGCACCTGCTGCGCAGCGACCGGCGCCTGCGGGTCGAGGCCGAACAGAGCCTGCTCGAAGCCCTGGAGCACGCCGGTGTGCAGGTGCCCAACCTGTGCCGTGGCGGGGTTTGCGGCCAGTGCATCACCCGCCACACCGAGGGCGCCATCGAACACCGCGACAGCTTTCTCAGCGCGGCCGAGCAAGCCGAGTTTTTGATGCCTTGCGTCTCACGCGGCTGCGGCCCCTGCGTGTCACTGGACCTATAGGAGTTACCCGCCATGCCCCTGCCATCAAGCCCCGTGCTGAGCTATCGCGACGATTTCAGCTTTCGCAACAGCCCCAGTGCTATCCGCCGCTTCCCGTTTCCGTTCATTGAAGACAGCTACCTGTACTCGGTGAACATCGAACCGGCCACTTCCCGCGACCCCGGCTCGATCTACGAGCACGCCTTCGATATCGACGAGCACTACCGCTCGGAAATGGCCGAGCGCGCGCTCGTCCTCGACCAGGACCCGCGCCGCTACCTAGTGATGCCGCACATGCAAGTGGCGGCCTGGGATGCGTTGCAGATGCTGATGGAACACCTCGCTGCCGATTACCCGCAAAGCTTCAGCCTGACCCAGGACGGCGAGCGTTGGCACTGGCGCAACCACCTGCTGGACATCGACCAGCGCTTTGTCTTCGGCGACGCGAGCAGCCTGCCCTGCGCACCGCTGGAATACATCGGCCGCCAGGTGCAGGGCGATTTCGCCTTGCTCGACCAACGTGACGGCGACCTGTACATGGACGCCGGCCTGGTCACCAGCCCGGCCGACTGGTCACTGGCATTTGATGCAGGGATGAGCTTCAAGCAGTGGCATGCACCGGTGCCCATGGCCCACCAGATGGGCATCTTCGAACGGGCGCTGAAGTACCTGCTCAACCTGCAAACCGGCCAGCCGGTGCGGCGCCTGAATTGGACGCTGACCATCAACCCACGCTTGGACTCATCCCCCGAAACCTTCCACGAATGGGGCGCGGACCGCGGCCGCATCACCGCCAGCAATGTCGGGCAGCAGGTGCACCTGCGGGTCGAGTTGCAAGTGATGGCGCGCCTGCCCCGCAGCAACGCGGTGATGTTCAGCATCCGTACCTACCTGATCAGCCTCGACGAACTGGTCACTCACCCCGGCTGGGGCTGCCGCCTGCATCGCGTGCTGCGCGACCTGCCCGACCCCATCGCCGACTACAAGGGCATGACCCGTTATCGACACACGCTGGTCGAGTGGCTCAGCCAATTCGACCCGCAAGCCTGACTCCCTCTCTCCCGACAAGGACCTTCACATGACTGCTTCATGGCGTATTTCTGCACTGGCCGAACGGCACCGCGCCCTCGGTTCGAACCTCGAAGACTGGAACGGCATGGGCACCGCCTGGACCTACAGCAGCGCGCTGGCCGACCACCACCAGGCGATCCGCACCCGCGCCGGGCTGATGGACGTGTCGGGGCTGAAAAAAGTCCACTACGTCGGGCCGCACGCCGAGAGCCTGTTGCAGTGGGCCACCACCCGCGACATCGCCAAGCTCTACCCCGGCAAATCGGTGTACGCCTCGATGCTCGACGAGGACGGCAAGTTTGTCGATGACTGCATCGTCTACCGCACCGGCCCCAATGCCTTCATGGTGGTGCACGGCGCTGGCAGCGGGCATGAAATGCTCGTGCGCTCTTCCCAGGGCCGGCAGGTGGCGGTGTTGTTCGATGACGACCTGCACGACCTGTCGCTGCAAGGCCCGCTGGCGGTGGATTTCCTTGCCGAGCACGTGCCCGGCATCCGCCAGTTACCGTACTTCCACCACCTGCAAACGCGCCTGTTCGAACGCCCGGTGATGATCTCCCGCACCGGCTACACCGGCGAACGCGGCTACGAGATTTTCTGCAAGGCCGCTGACGCGCCGTTCCTGTGGGACAGCATCCTGGAACAGGGCGCCAGCCTGGGCATCATCCCCTGTGCGTTCACCGCCTTGGACTGGTTGCGGGTGGAAAGCTCGCTGATGTTCTTCCCCTACGACAACTCGCAAATGTACCCCTTCGCCGACCAGAAGGCCGGCGACACGCTCTGGGAAATGGGCCTGGATTTCACCGTGTCCCCCGGCAAACAAGCCTTCCGTGGTGCCGAAGAACACCAGCGCCTGCGCGGCCAGGAGCGCTTCAAGATCACCGGTGTGCTGCTCGACGGCGTACGCCCGGCCGAGGCGGGCGACACCGTGTGGCAGGGCAATACGCAAGTCGGCGTGATCACCTGCGGCATGTATTCGCGCCTGAGCAAACGCTCGATGGCGATTGCGCGCATGAGCGTCGCCTGCTCCGAGCCGGGCATAGCCCTGCAAGTGCGCGGCAGCCTCGAGGCCAGTGCCGTGAGCCACGCCCTGCCGTTTGACGACCCGCAAAAAACCAAGCGCACGGCCAAGGGCTGAGCCTCTTCCCACACTTACCCAGGAGCCTTCGATGGACGCCTCCAGCGAACATTACATCCTCAAAATCACCTGCCCGGCGGCGTCCGGGATCGTTGCGGCGATCAGCGCCTGCCTCGCCGTGCAGCAGTGCTACATCAGCGAGCTGGCACAGTTTGACGACGAGTTCACCGGGCAGTTTTTCATGCGGGCGGTGTTCCGCTTCAATACCGGTGTGAGCGGTGATATCGGCGCCCTGCGCAAGGGCCTGGGCGACCTTGCCGGCGGCTTTGACATGCAGTGGCAGTTGTTCAGCTCGCGCCAGCCGACGCGGGTGCTGCTGATGGTGAGCAAGTTCGACCATTGCCTCACCGACCTGCTCTATCGCCACCGCAAGGGCGAAATGGACATGACCATCACCGCCGTGGTTTCCAACCACCTCGACCTGCGCGCCATGGCCGAGCGCGAAGGCATCCGCTTCATCTACCTGCCCATCACCAAAGACAGCAAGGCCAGCCAGGAAGCCGAGCTGATGCGCATCGTCGAAGACACCCAGACCGACCTCGTGGTGCTGGCGCGCTACATGCAGATCCTCTCCGACGGCCTGTGCCAGCAGCTGTCGGGGCGGGCGATCAACATCCATCACTCGTTCCTGCCCGGTTTCAAGGGCGCCAAGCCCTATCACCAAGCCTACGACCGTGGGGTGAAGTTGATCGGCGCCACGGCCCACTACGTCACCAGCGACCTCGACGAAGGCCCGATCATCGAGCAGGAGATCCAGCGTGTGGACCACACCCACCTGCCCGATTCGCTGGTCGCCATCGGCCGCGACACCGAAACCGTGGCCCTTTCCAAAGCCCTGAAATATCACCTGGAACACCGGGTATTCATCAACCAGGACAAGACAGTGATCTTTCGCTGAAACCTTCAGGAGGCACGCTCATGACCCTACGTGTAGCAATCATCGGCGCCGGCCCGTGCGGCCTGGCCCAACTTCGCGCGTTCCAGTCGGCCCGCGACCAAGGCACGCCCATTCCCGAACTGGTGTGCTTTGAAAAACAGCAGGACTGGGGCGGCATGTGGAACTACACCTGGCGTACCGGCCTGGATGAAAACGGCGAACCGGTGCACGGCAGCATGTACCGCTACCTGTGGTCCAACGGCCCCAAGGAATGCCTGGAGTTCGCCGACTACACCTTTGAAGAACACTTTGGGCGGCCCATCGGCTCCTACCCGCCGCGCGAGGTGCTGTGGGACTACATCAAGGGACGCGTGGAAAAGGCCGGCGTGCGCGACTACATCCGCTTCAACAATGTGGTGCGCCAGGTCACCTTTGACGAGCAGACCCAGCGTTTCACGCTGTACGCCCACGACTACAACAGCGATACGCTGACCTGCGAAGCATTCGACTACGTGATCAATGCCTGCGGCCACTTCTCGACGCCCAAGGTGCCCTACTTCGAAGGCTTCGAACAATTCGCCGGGCGCATCCTGCACGCCCATGATTTTCGCGAGGCACTGGAGTTCAAGGACAAGGACCTGCTGATTGTCGGCAGCAGCTACTCGGCCGAGGACATCGGCTCGCAATGCTACAAATACGGCGCGCGCAGCATCACCAGTTGCTACCGCAGTGCACCCATGGGTTATGCCTGGCCGGACAACTGGGAAGAAAAACCGTTGCTCAAGCGCCTGGAAAACAACCGCGCCTACTTTGTCGATGGCAGCAGCAAACACATCGACGCGGTGATCCTGTGCACCGGCTACAAACACCACTTCCCGTTCCTGCCGGACGAGCTGAGCCTCAAGACCGACAACCGCTTGTGGCCGATGAACCTCTACAAGGGCGTGTTCTGGGAGCCCAACCCTCGGCTGATCTACCTGGGCATGCAGGACCAGTGGTACTCCTTCAACATGTTCGATGCCCAGGCCTGGTACGCCCGCGATGTGATCCTGGGGCGCATCGCCCTGCCGGACGCGGCCGAGCGCGCCGCCGACAGCCAGCAGTGGCACGCGCGCGAACAGACCTTGGAAACCAATCAGCAGATGTTCGAATACCAGGGTGCCTACATCCAGCACCTGGTGGACGCCACCGACTACCCGAATTTCGACATCGCGGCGGTGAACGAAACCTTCCTGCACTGGAAGCACGACAAGGCGCAAAACATCATGGGCTACCGCGACAAGTCCTATCGCTCGCTGATGACCGGCACCCAGTCGCCGCCCCATCACACGCCGTGGCTGCTCGCGCTGGATGACTCCATGGAGGCGTACCTCGGTGAGCCGCCGACGTCCATCCAATCCGTCGGCTGACCCGGGAGCCTGTCCATGCATGCACCACGGGTGTCCCATCCCCAAGAGCCGGGCCTGTTTGCCCGCTCGCCGAACCTGGAACGTTATCGCGTCGGCGTCGGCGGCCTGACCCTGATCGACTTGCAACCCGGCGACAGCCTGCAAGTGATCGATCTTGAAGGCCGCCAACCCTGCGAACTGCTGGCCCTGGACAGCAAGGGGCGCAGCACGCTGTCGGACTGGGCGCTACAGGGCGCGCCGGACTGCGCTTTTATCCCGGCCCAGTTAGCCAGCGCGACGCCCCAGGCGCGGCGTATCCAGCACGCCTTGAGCCGGCGCGGCATCGATCCGCAACGCCTGCCCCACGCTGCCTCATTGTGGGACGAAGACAGCCCGGCCAACTACAGCCGGCGCTTTACTGCGACGCACGAGCGCTTGCTGATTATCGGCGCGCCCGCAGGGCCCACGGCCGTCGACCAGCAGTACCGGCCCAGCGAACTCAGGGTCTGGGTCACCCGTGCCAACCCGTCGCCCTTGCTGCTGCCAGGCCTGCCGGAACCGCTGGGCGAACTGCTCGACGAGTTCACCCTGCATGCCGGCAGCGCGCGCAGCTACACCGTGGGCAAGGGCCAGTACGTGCAGGTGCTCGACGTCGCCGGGCGACAGTGCTCGGACTTCGTCGCCCTCGACCGCCGCGCCCTGGACCGTGGTGTGGAACTGGACCTGGACCAGACCGTGACGCGCACCCTGAACGGCAGCGCCTACCCGGCGCCTGGGCTGTTCTCGAAGTTTTTCGACCGCCAGATGCAGCCGATGCTCGAGGTGGTGCGCGACACCGTGGGCCGCCACGACTCGTTCGCCCTGGCCTGCGCGGCGCGCTATTACGAAAGCCACGGCTACTTTGGGCACGACAACTGCAGCGACAACCTCAGCCAGGTCCTCGCCTCCCACGGCGTACAGGCACGCAGCGGTTGGCCGGCGATCAATTTTTTCTTCAACACCGGGATCGACGCGCACCAGCAGATGACCCTCGACGAACCCTGGTCGCGCCCCGGCGACTATGTGTTGTTGCGTGCCGCCACCGACCTGCTGTGTGCCAGCACCTCGTGCCCGGATGACATCGATCCGGCCAATGGCTGGGAACCGAGCGATATCCATGTCCGCATCTACAGCGAAAAGGAGCGTTTTTCCATCGCCATGAGCACACGAACCACGGCAGATGCCGACCCGATCCTGACCCGTGAATCCGGGTTTCACTCCCGCACCAGCGCCCTCACCGGCAACTTCAGCGACTACCGCAACTGGTGGCTGCCGCTGCGCTACGACGGTTATGGCGCTATCGAGGAATACCTGGGGTGTCGCGAACGCGTTGCGGTGATGGACCTGACCGCCCTGCGCAAATTCGACATCATCGGCCCTGACGCCGAAGCTCTGTTGCAATACTGCCTGACCCGCGATGTGCGCCGGCTGGCGGTGGGCCAGGTGGTGTATTCGGCGATGTGCCACGCCCACGGCGGCATGCTTGATGACGGCACGTTGCTGCGCCTGGGCCCGGACAACTTTCGCTGGATCTGCGGGGAAGACTACGCCGGGGTGTGGTTGCGCGAGCAGGCACAGAAATTGGGCATGAAGGTGTGGGTCAAGTCCGCCAGCGAGCAGATCCACAACCTGGCGGTGCAAGGACCGCTGAGCCGCGAATTGCTCAAGCAGATGGTCTGGACGCCGCCCACCCAACCCAGCGTGGAAACCCTCGGCTGGTTTCGCTTCCTGGTGGGGCGGCTGGACGGCTTCGACGGCTGCCCGTTGATGATTTCGCGCACCGGCTACACCGGCGAACTGGGCTACGAGGTCTGGTGCCAACCCGAAGACGCGGAGCGCGTGTGGGACCGTATCTGGCAACTGGGCGAGCCTTTGGGCCTGGTGCCCCTGGGCCTGGAAGCCCTGGATATGTTGCGCATCGAAGCCGGGCTGATTTTTGCCGGGTATGAGTTCAGTGACCAGACCGACCCCTTTGAAGCGGGCATCGGGTTCAGCGTGCCGCTGAAAAGCAAGACCGATGATTTTATCGGGCGTGACGCCTTGCTTCGCCGCAGCGCCCACCCCACCCACAAGCTGGTCGGCCTGCACCTGAATGGCAATGAGGCCGCGCACCATGGCGACCCGGTTTACCGCGGTCGCGCCCAGGTCGGGGTCATCACCAGTGCCTGCCGCTCCCCGCTGCTGGCCAGCAACATCGCGTTGTGCCGGGTGGACGTCACGTGCGCCGAGCCTGGCAGCGTGGTGGAGATTGGCAAAGTCGATGGCCTGCAGAAGCGCATCAGCGCCACGGTCAGCGCAGCGATCTTCTACGACCCGGACAAGAGCCGGGTGCGTAGCTGATCGTCCCGAACACCGCGTGCGCCACCCTACTTTGACTGCCCCCACTTAACCGCTATTCAGACATGGGAATACAAAGATGGAAGCGACTACATTCGAGGCCGTTCCGCAGGCTGCCAGCTCGGTGGGCAGCCTGCACCGCAAGATCGATTGGCGCGGGGCATTCTGGGTTGCCAGCGGCGTGCCCGCGCTGGTGCTGTTTTCCATCGGCGCGATTGCCGCCACCGTGGGCAAGCCGGCGTGGATCGTATGGATCGTGTCGATCCTGTTCGGTTTTATCCAGGCCTTTACCTATGCCGAAATTGCCGGGCTGTTCCCGCATAAATCCGGCGGCGCCTCGGTGTATGGCGCAGTGGCCTGGGTACGCTACAGCAAGCTGATTGCACCGGTGTCGGTGTGGTGCAACTGGCTGGCCTGGTCGCCGGTGCTGTCCATCGGTTCGGGGCTGGCGGCGGGGTACATCCTCACCGCGCTGTTTCCTGCCGATGCGTTGATCAACACCTGGCAACTGACCTTGCTGGACCTGGGCTGGATCAAGAGCGGGCTGTCGCTGCGCATCAATGCGACCTTCGGCATTGGCCTGCTGATCCTGCTGACGGTGTTTGCCGTGCAGCATGGCGGCATCCTGCGTTCGGCGCGCCTGACCTTGGTGCTCGGCGTCACCTCGTTGATTCCGCTATTGCTGGTGGGCGTGGTGCCGTTGTTTACCGGGGATGCGGCCCAGGCCAACTTCCTGCCGCTGTACCCCTTGGCCCATGATGCGGCCGGGCAAGTCATCGACGGCCCATGGGATATTTCCGGCTGGTCGCTGATGGCCGGCGGGTTGTTCATGGCGGCGTGGTCCACCTACGGTTTCGAAACGGCGGTGTGCTACACCCGTGAATTCAAGGACCCCAAGCGTGACACCTTCAAGGCGATCTTCTACGCCGGGTTGTTGTGCATCCTGGTGTTCACCCTGGTGCCGCTGGCATTCCAGGGCAGCCTCGGGCTGGGCCAATTGGTCACCCCGGCAGTGCTCGATGCCAGCGGCGCAGTGGTTACGCCTGCGGTGTACAGCGGCTTGCTGTCGCCGGCGATCTACAGCGGCATGGGCGTTGGCCAGGTAATGGCCGACAGCATCGGCGGCGGCAAGATGGTGGCCAATATCGTGCTGATCATGCTGGTGCTGGCGACGTTGCTGGCGATCATGACGTCGATGTCCGGTTCGTCGCGCACCCTGTACCAAGCCTCGGTGGATGGCTGGCTGCCCAAGTACCTGGGGCGTACCAACGAACACGGCGCGCCGACGGCGGCGATGTGGACCGACTTGTCGTTCAACCTGCTGCTGTTGCTGATGTCCGACTACGTGTTTGTGCTGGCGGCGTCCAACGTCAGCTACATCATCTTCAACTTCCTCAACCTCAATGCCGGCTGGATCCATCGCCTGGACCGCCCCGACTGGGTGCGCCCGTACAAGGCCCCGACGCTCTTGCTCGCGGCCGGCGGCGTGCTGAGCTTTGTCAACCTGGCGTGCATGGGCCTGGGCGCGGACATCTGGGGCGCGGGCACGTTGGTCACCGGCCTGCTGTTGGCACTGCTGATTTTGCCGGTGTTCTGCTACCGCCACTATGTGCAGGACAAGGGCCGCTTCCCCGCCGCCATGCTCACCGACCTGTATATCCAGGCCGATGACGGCCAACGCCGCGCCGGCTGGCTGCCCTATGCCACGCTGATCGCTGGCGTGCTGGTGGTGTACGGTTGCCATCAACTGGTAGCCTGAGCTGCCTGGCCTGTTTATCGCTGAGGGATCCGTCCCTCAGCCCTCTCCTACTCCTCCTGATAACGGTGACGCTCTTGACCAGTCCCCTCCCTGCCCTTGCCCGCGATATCGACGGCAAGGCCATCTCTGCCCTGGTGCTCGACGAGGTTCGCGAAGAGGTCCAGGCGCTCGCTACCCAGCAGGTCTTCCCGGCCCTGGCGGTGCTGCTGGTAGGCGAAGACCCGGCCAGCGAAGTGTACGTGCGCAATAAACTGCTACGGGCCAAGGACGTAGGCATTCGCTCGCTGGAGTACCGTTTGGCGCAGGACGCCAGCCAACAACAGGTGCTGGCGTTGATTGCACAACTCAACGCAGATGCCACCGTGAATGGCATTCTGGTGCAGTTGCCGTTGCCGGCGCATATCGACGAGCAGGCGGTGATCCACGCCATTGATCCGATCAAGGACGTGGATGGTTTCCATCGCGAAAACGTCGGCGGCCTGGTGCAAGGCATCGAAGTACTGACGCCCTGCACACCCAGCGGCTGCATGCGCCTGTTGTATGAAACCTGTGGCGACCTGAGCGGTTTGCACGCGGTCGTGATTGGGCGCTCGAACATTGTTGGCAAGCCGATGGCGACCTTGCTGCTGCAGGCCAACTGCTCAGTCAGCGTGGTGCACTCGCGCAGCCGCGATGCAGCGGCGTTGTGCCGTTTGGCCGATATCGTGGTGGCGGCCGTGGGTCGCCCGCAATTGATCGACGCCAGTTGGCTCAAGCCCGGTGCGGTGGTGAT
The DNA here is from genome assembly GCF_002255865.1 of Pseudomonas sp. PGPPP1. Classification (NCBI taxonomy): domain Bacteria; kingdom Pseudomonadati; phylum Pseudomonadota; class Gammaproteobacteria; order Pseudomonadales; family Pseudomonadaceae; genus Pseudomonas; species Pseudomonas sp. PGPPP1. The sequence goes on from NZ_NKIG01000006.1 coordinate 19,316, forward strand.
TGATGTGGGGATCAACCGCATCAACACTGACACCGGCACGCGCCTGGTGGGGGATGTTGATTACGCCAGCGCACGCACCGTGGCCAGCGCCATCACCCCCGTGCCTGGCGGCGTGGGGCCGATGACCATTGCCTACTTGTTGAAGAACACCCTGATTGCCAGCCAGTTGCAGCGCACCGCCCTGCCCCGCGCGCTGGCGGTGATCTGAGCCACCGCAGGCAAGCTAGCGCCCACAGGGGATCTGGCTTGCCTGGGAGGTCTGTAGCCGGGTGCGTTCTGACGGCCAAAAAAGATCAAATGTGGGAGCTGGCTTGCCTGCGAAAGCGGTGGATCAGTCAACTCAGTCGTGACTGAAACACCGCCTTCGCGAGCAAGCCCGCTCCCACATTAGGGACTGCATTTATTCAGGAAAAGGCTCAGTGGTTATAGGCCCGCTCGTTATGCTCGGCCATGTCCAACCCCATTTCTTCCACCGACTCATGGGCACGCAAGCCGATCAACGCATTGACCACCTTGAGGATGATCCAACTGACCACAAAGCAATACACCGTGGTCAACAGCACGCCTTTGATCTGTGCGATTACCTGACCGCCCATGGTCACGCCTTCCACCAGCCCGCCCATCGACGGTACGCAAAACACGCCGGTCAGCACTGCGCCGATCATGCCGCCAATGCCGTGCAAACCGAATACGTCGAGGCTGTCGTCGTAGCCAAAACGGCGTTTCAACACGGTCACGCTCAGGTAGCAGAACACCCCGCACAACAGGCCGATGGCCAATGCACCGCCAACACCCACATAGGCGCAGGCCGGGGTAATGCCCACCAAACCGGCTAGCGCACCACTGGCCAAACCCAACGCGCTCGGCTTGCCGACCTTGAACCACTCGGTGAACATCCAGCCGAGAATACCCGCACACGCCCCCAACTGGGTGTTGAGCATGACGATGCCCGAGGTGCCACTCAGCCCGCCACCGGAGCCGATATTGAAGCCAAACCAGCCGACCCACAGCATCGCCGCGCCGACCATGGTCAGGCTCAGGTTATGCGCAGGCATTGGTGTGTTCTGGTAGCCCTTGCGCTTACCGAGGATCAGGCATGCGGCCAGCGCCGCCACACCGGCGTTGATGTGCACCGCGGTGCCGCCGGCAAAGTCCAACACGCCCCAGTTGTGCATCAAGGCCCCCGAACCGCCCCACACCATATGCGCCACCGGTGCGTACACCAGGGTGAACCAGATGGCCATGAACAGCAGCGCCGCCGAGAACTTCATGCGTTCGGCAAAGGCGCCTGCGATGAGTGCAGGAGTGATGATGGCGAAGGTCATCTGGAAGGTCACGAACACGCCTTCCGGGATATCCCCCACCAGGCTGTCGGGCGTCATGCCCGCCAGAAAGGCACGGCTCAAACCACCGACAAAACTGTTGAACGTCACCTGCCCTTCAACCATGCCCGTGGTGTCGACCACCATGCTGTAGCCGTAGATCACCCACAGCACGCCCACGAGTCCTGCGATACCAAAACACTGGGTGAACAACGACAGCATGTTTTTCGCGCGGACCAATCCACCGTAGAACAACGCGAGTCCCGGCAGGCACATGAACAACACCAGCACGGCGGCGGTGACCATCCAGGCGGTGCTGCCGGTGTTCAGGACGGGGGCATCGGCGGCCTGGGCCAACGGCACGAATGCACTGGCCGCCAATACAGCAAGAAGACGATTGACCATATTCAAAGCTCCTGCAAAAGAAATGGGAAGTGCCTGGTTGTGGTGAACGAGGGTCTTGTAGTGAGCGGGCTTGCCCCGCGCGGCGGTGTGTCAGGCGCCTTGTGCTTGCCTGACACACCGCAGCGCGGGGCAAGCCCGCTCATTACAGGGTTAATAGCCGGAGCCGGGGATCCAAGAGGTACCGGCCAGCGGTACACGGGCCATGGCGGCGGACTCTACGGTCAGCGCCACCAGGTCCTCGGGATCGAGGTTGTGCAGGTGCGACTTGCCGCACGCGCGTGCCATGGTCTGGGCTTCCAGCACCATCACCCGCAGGTAGTTGGCCAAGCGGCGCCCGCCTTCCACCGGGTCCAGGCGCTTGGACAGCTCCGGGTCCTGGGTGGTGATGCCGGCCGGGTCGCGGCCGTTTTGCCAGTCGTCGTAGAAACCGGCCGCCGAGCCGATCTTTTTCAACTCTTCGTCCAAGCGTGGGTGGTTGTCGCCCAGGGCAATCAGCGCCGCCGTGCCGATGGCCACCGCATCCGCGCCCATCGCCATGGCCTTGGCCACATCGGCGCCGTTACGGATGCCGCCCGACACAATCAACTGCACCTTGCGGTGCATGCCCATCTCCTGCAGTGCCTGTACCGCCTGCGGGATGGCCGACAGAATCGGGATGCCGACGTGTTCGATAAACACTTCCTGGGTCGCAGCCGTACCGCCTTGCATGCCGTCGAGCACGATCACATCGGCACCGGCTTTCACCGCCAGCTTCACGTCGTAATACGGGCGGCTGGCGCCGATTTTCACGTAGATCGGTTTTTCCCAATCGGTGATCTCGCGCAGCTCGGCGATCTTGATCGCCAAGTCATCCGGGCCGGTCCAGTCCGGGTGGCGGCAGGCGCTGCGCTGGTCCACGCCGATCGGCAAGGTGCGCATGCCGGCCACGCGCTCGGTGACTTTCATGCCCAGCAACATACCGCCACCGCCGGGCTTGGCGCCCTGGCCCAATACGATCTCGATGGCGTCGGCCTTGCGCAAGTCATCCGGGTTCATGCCGTAGCGCGACGGCAGGTACTGATACACCAAGTGCTGGGACTGGCCGCGTTCTTCCGGGGTCATGCCGCCGTCGCCGGTGGTGGTGCTGGTACCGGCGATGGTCGCGCCACGGCCCAGGGCTTCTTTGGCATTGGCCGAGAGTGCGCCGAAGCTCATGCCGGCGATGGTCACCGGGATTTTCAGGTGGATCGGCTTCTTGGCAAAGCGGTTGCCGAGGATTACATCGGTGCCACACTTCTCGCGATAGCCTTCCAGCGGGTAGCGCGACACGCTGGCGCCGAGCAGCAACAGGTCATCGAAATGCGGCAGCTTGCGCTTGGTGCCGCCGCCGCGAATGTCGTAGATGCCGGTTTCGGCGGCACGCTGGATTTCCTGAATGGTCAGGCGGTCGAAGGTGGCCGACTCGCGCAGGACCGGAGTGTGTTGTTCGCTCATGGTGAAGCTCCTGGATCAGTACGCGGAGGCGTTATCGACTTTGAAGTTGTACAGCTGGCGGGCGGAACCGTAGCGCTTGAAGTCCGCCGCCTGATGGGCAAAACCGGCCAGGTCCAGCAGCGCTTGCAGCTCTTGCAAGTGCTCGCTGCGCATCTCTTTTTCGATGCAATCGGAACCCAGGGACTCCACCGTGCCTTTGACGTAGATATGGGTTTCGTACAGCGAGTCGCCCAGTGCATCACCGGCATCGCCGCATACGACCAAACGCCCGGCCTGCCCCATGAAGCAGCTCATATGGCCGATGCTGCCGCCCACCACAATGTCGATGCCCTTCATGGAGATGCCGCAGCGCGCGCCCGCATCGCCTTCAATCACCAGCAAGCCACCATGGGCCGTGGCCCCGGCGGCCTGGGAGGCGCTGCCTTTGACGCGCACCGAGCCGGACATCATGTTTTCGGCGCAGCCCACGCCGACGTTGCCGTGCACGGTGATCGACGCCTGCTGGTTCATGCCCGCGCAGTAGTAACCGGCATGGCCCTCGATATCGATGGAAACCGGTTGGTTCACGCCCACGGCGAGGTTGTGCTTGCCGTTGGAATGAGTGACGCGCCATTCGCTGTCGATAGCCTGGCCGTGCAGCGCCTGGTTGAGGTCACGCACGGTGGCGGTGGAAAGATCGATGGTTTGCATATGTGCGCTCCTTAAGCTGATGGGCGTTCCCAGATGTACAACGTGGCCGGTGCCGGCTCCCAGATACGGGCGTTCTCGATGCCCGGCAGGCTCGACAGCGCCTGGTATTCGGAGGCCATGGCCACGTAGTCGTCGGTTTCGGCGAGGATCGCCGGCTTGCAGGCGATGGGGTCGCGGATCACCGCAAAACCGTTGCGCGTGCCGATGGCAAAGGTGAAGAAACCGTCGAGGTCTTCCAGGGCATGGTCCAGCGCTTCTTTGAGCGAGTCGCCCTGTTGCAGGCGCCAGGTCAGGTAACCGGCGGCGACTTCGGTGTCGTTGTCGGTTTCAAAATGAATGCCTTCGCGCTTGAGCTCCTGGCGCAGGCGAAAGTGGTTGGACAGCGAGCCGTTGTGCACCAGGCACAGGTCGGCACCGGTGGAAAACGGGTGGCTGCCTTCCATGGTCACCGCGCTCTCGGTCGCCATGCGGGTGTGACCGATGATGTGGCTGCCCTGCATGTTAGCCAGGCCGAAACGCTGGGAAATTTCCTTGGGCAGGCCCATGCCTTTGAGGATTTCGATGCTTTGCCCGGCGCTCATGATGCGCACGCTCGGCGCCAACTCCGCCAAGGCCAGGCGCACTGGCGCCTCGTCGGCGTGGATCTTCAAGACGGCGGCACTGGCGTTCTGGAACCAGTCCAGCGAACAGCCCAGACGCCCTTCCAGCTCACCCATCAGGGCCTGCCAGTCGAAGGCTTCGGTGGTGGCTTGCAGGGTCAGCTTGACCCAGCCATCGGCCACTTCATCGCCGTAGATGGCAAAGCCCGCGCTGTCCGGGCCACGGTCGGTCATGGCTTGCAGCATCGGTTCAAACAGCTGGCCGAGCTGGGCTTCCAGTTGCGGTTTTTTCAGGTACAGGCCTACGATTCCACACATAACAAGTCTCCGTCACACGGTGTCAGAAAAATTCGGTGTAGCGCTGGATTTCCCAGTCGCTCACATGGCGGCTGTATTCCACCCACTCCATGCGCTTGAGCTTGATGAACTCGCCCACGATCTGCGGGCCCAGCACCTCGGCGAACAGCGGGTCGGCTTCCAGCGCGTCGCAGGCTTCCTTGAGGGATTGGGGCAGCGTCTTGATGCCGCGCGCAGCGATCTGCTCAAGGCTCAGGCTGTAGAGGTTTTCGTTGCAGACGTGGTCGATTTCCAACTGGCGATCGATGCCGTCCAGCCCGGCGGCGATGATCGCGGCGCTGACCAGGTAGGGGTTGCAGCCGGCGTCCGGCAGGCGGAACTCCAGGCGGCCATAGGGCACCCGCACCATGGCCGAACGGTTGTTGGCGCCGAAGGCGATAAAGGCCGGCGCCCAGGTGGCGCCGGACAGTGAGTTACCGACCACCAGGCGCTTGTAGGAGTTGACCGTGGGCGCGGCGAACGCACACAGCGCCGGGCCATGGGCGAGCAAACCGGCGGCAAAGTGGTAAGCCAGTTTGGACAGGCCCATGCCGCTGGGGTCGCTGGCATCAAAGAACAGGTTCTTGTTTTCGGCACTGCTGATGGACAGGTGAAAGTGCATGCCGTTGCCGGCGCGCTTCGGGTCCGGCTTGGGCATGAACGAGCAGATCATGCCCAGGTCATTGGCAATCTCGCCGGCGGCCATGCGGAAGAACGTGAAGCGGTCAGCCGAGGTCAGCGCGTCGCTGTAGGTGTAGTTGATCTCGAACTGGCCGTTGGCGTCTTCGTGGTCGATTTGGTAGACCTCGAAGTCCACCGCCTGCAACGCCTCGGTCAGGCGCTCCAAAAACACCCGTGAACGCGACAGGCCCTTGTAGTCGTAGCAAGGCTTGTCGAGGTTATCGCTGGCGTCCACCAGTTGCAGCTTGCCGTGCTCGTCGCGGCGCATCAGGTTGAACTCGGGCTCCAGGCCGGTGTTCAGGGTCCAGCCCTTGTCCTGCAGGCGCTGCACCTGTTGTTGCAGCACGTAGCGGCTGTCATAGGGATGGGGCTTGCCGTCCACATGGCCGACACACACCACCCGCCCGTAACCCGGCTGCCACGGCACCGGCGTCAGCGTGGCCAGGTCGCCTCGGGCCATGAAGTCCGGGCCATGGGGCTCCATGCCCATGCCACTGATGGCAAACCCGGCAAACCCCGCGCCCTCTTCGGCCACCGTCTTCAGCCCGCAGATGGGCACCGACTTGGTCTTGGCCGCGCCATGTATATCCACAAACTGAGCAAGCACGTACTTGATCCCGTGCTTGTCGATGATGCGCTGGGTTTCTGCTGGCAACATTGCTCGTCACTCCTCGCGAAAAGGCAAAACAGTGTGGATGGGCCGAACCGTCTTTTTATTCCTAAAAAGAAAGTTAGTTTCATCACAGGAATGCAATAGCCTTGCCAGATTGGCGAGCGAATGCCGCTGAGAGCGCAATTGTGCGATATATATGGGAATATTCTTTTCCCCTTGGGAATACGCTCCCCCAGGGCTGGCCGCCAAGAGCCGTAGATTGCACTTTCCCAGTGCGAAACTAATATTACCGAACGGAAACCGTGCAGGATCTGATGACAATGCCCACCGAAACCGCTCCACGCCTCAAGCTCGAGCAATACCTGGGCCTGCAGATCAAACGCCAGCGCCAGGCGCAGGACCTCAAGCTGTCCGATGTGGCGAAGATCGCCGACATCAGCCAGGGCATGCTGAGCAAGATCGAAAACGCCCAGGTCTCCACCAGCCTCGACACCTTGAGCCGTTTGTGTGATGTGCTGGGACTGCCGCTGTCGAAATTGTTCAGTGAATATGACCAGCAGGATGGCAGTGCTTTATTGGTCAAGGCCGACCAGGGCATGGAGGTGGTGCGCCGGGGCACCGAGAAGGGCCACACCTATCACCTGCTCAACCATACGCGCGGGCCGAAGAAGAGTTTCGAGGCGTATATGGTGAGCATGGATGACGCGAGCGAGGAGTTTCCGACGTTCTCTCATCCAGGCACGGAGTTCTTGCACCTGCTGGAGGGAGAGCTGATCTATCGGCATGGCAATCAGCTGTATCGAATGGAGGCCGGGGACAGCCTGACCTTTGAAGGCGAGGTGCCCCATGGGCCGGAACAGCTGGTGCAGGTGCCGATCCGGCTGTTGTCGATCATGAACTATGGGGCTGACAAGGAATAATTCAGTCGGTGTAACCCAACTTCACCGCCCTGCTCTCCTGCGTTTTCTGGCGTGTCGCCAGGCAGTAATACAACGGGCACGTCACCACCAACCCCACCAGCCACGACAGGTCGGCGCCTTCCACCAGGTTGGCGTACGGGCCCACGTACAGCGACGTATTGGCGAACGGCAGTTGCACCAGGATGCCGATGAAATACGCGACGATGGCATGCAGGTTAAAGCGCCCGTAAATGCCGCCATCCGCCTGGAAGATCGAAGCGATGTCGTAATGGCCGCGCTTGATGATGTAGAAGTCGATCAGGTTGATCGACGCCCACGGCACCAGCACCAGCAACAATGCGAGGATCAGGCCGATAAATTGCGAGATGAAGTTGGCCGACGCGCCCAGCGCCACCAGGCAGCAACCGATCAGGACAACACCCGAGAGCACCACGCGCACCTTGATGCTTGGGGTCCAGTGGCTGGCAAAGGTTTGGATCGAGGTAATGATCGACAGCACCGCGCCGTACAGATTCAGGGCGTTGTGGCTGATGATATTGAGCAGGAACAGCACCATCAGGATCGGCCCCAACCAGCCGGTGGCCTGCTTGACCGCGACCATGGCTTCGGTGCCTTCGGGCGTGGCCAACGCGGCCACCAGGCCAAAGGCGAACGACAAAATGGTGCCGAGGGTGGCGCCGAGGTAGGTGGCAATAAACGGTCGGGTGATGCCGATATCCGCCGGCAGGTAGCGCGAGTAGTCGCTGGTGTAGGGCGAGAAGCTGATCTGCCAGATCACCCCAAGGGACACGGTAGCCAGCCAGCCCGCCAGGTTGAAACCACCACGGCTGAGGAAATCCGCCGGCAAATCGTGGGCGAAGATGTAGATGAACCCTGCGAGCAACGCGCCGCCCATCACCCAGGTGCCGATGCGGTTCAGGCTATGGATAAAGCGGTAGCCGATCACACCGATGGCGGTGGCGCTGAGGGCGCCGATCAGGATGCTCGCCGGTACCGGCACCGATGGCACGATGCCGACGATGGACTTGCCCGCCAGCACGATATTGGAAATGAAAAAGCCGATGTAGATCAGCGCCGCGAAGAACACGATCAGCAGCGCGCCATACCGCCCGAACTGCCCCCGGCTCTGCACCATCTGCGGAATGCCCATGCGCGGGCCCTGGGCTGACGCGAGGGCAATCACGATACCGCCGAGCATGTGCCCGAGGGCAATCGCCAGCAGCCCCCACATCAGGTTGAGGTGAAACACCTGGGCCACCATCGCGCCAGTGACGATAGGCAGCGGCGCAATGTTGGTGCTGAACCATAAGGTGAACAGGTCGCGGGCCTTTCCATGGCGCTCTGCGAGGGGAACGTAATCGACCGTGTGATTCTCGATCAGGGGGTCTTGCCGTGACATCTGGGGCATGGAAATGAACTCGCGTTTGTCTGATCTTATAGTTGTTTGACGCCAAACCGGGGGAGCTCTGCGGCCACCCCTCAGATGAACACCATATTATGGTATTCCAACATTTTCACAAGACTGATCCGTAGTCTTTGCACGCATCTGATCTGCAATTGTGCCACATGGCCCACTGCCATTTCTCGCTGAAAGCCCCGTATTTATTGGTTATAAGACCAAAGGTTGACGCTTGTCGGGCGCTCCAAAAAGCGCTTGCATCGATTGTATTACGGTATACCATCAGACCTACAAACTCATAAAAACCGTTATACCGTCCGAGGACCACCCCATGATCGATGCCGCCATCTACAAACAAGTGATGGGTTCGTTTCCGTCCGGAGTCACCGTGATCACCACCCTGGATGACGACGGGCAAATTGTTGGGCTGACCGCCAGTGCATTCAGCTCGTTGTCCATGGACCCGGCGCTGGTGCTGTTCTGCCCCAACTACAGCTCGGATTCGTACCCGGTGCTGATCAAGAACAAGCGCTTTGCCATCCACGTACTGTCTGGCGGGCAGCAGAACGAAGCCTATGCGTTTGCACGCAAGGGCAAGGACAAGGCGCAAGGCATCGAGTGGACGTTGAGTGCATTGGGCAACCCGATCCTGGCGAATGCCACGGCGGTGATCGAGTGCGAGTTGTGGCGTGAATATGAAGGCGGTGATCACGCGATCATGGTGGGTTCGGTGAAAAACCTGATCGTGCCCGCGCAGAACGCCGGGCCGCTGGTGTATTGCAATGGCAAGATGGGCGCGCTGCCTGTGGTGGCCTGACTGCCACCTTCAAAGACAACACACATCAAAATGTGGGAGCGGGCTTGCTCGCGAATGCGGTGTTTCAGTCGATGTATTCGGTGACTGACAGACTGTATTCGCGAGCAAGCCCGCTCCCACACTTGATTGCATTTCAAAGGGGTGCTGGGGGTAAACCTCAGGTCCGGAACCGGCTGACCAGTTGGTTCAACGTCTGCGACAACGCCGTCAACTGCTGCGCATCCTGGCGCGTGGAGTCGGCCAGGCTCGCCACCAACTGCGCATCCCCGTGAATCTGGCTGATATGCCGGTTGATGTCCTCGGCGACCTGGTGCTGCTCTTCTGCCGCCGTGGCGATCTGGGTGTTCATGTCGCGGATCACGTCCACCGACTCACGGATCAGACCGAAGCTCTCTCGCGCCTCATTGATCGACACCACCGTCTCCTGGGACACCTCCAGGCTCGCATGCATCTGCTTGCCCATCTGGTGGGTACGACGCGCCAAGTTGCCTAATAGTCCGTCAATTTCGCCGGTGGAATCTGCGGTGCGTTTGGCCAATGCGCGCACTTCGTCTGCCACCACGGCAAACCCACGGCCTTGCTCGCCGGCGCGCGCGGCTTCGATGGCCGCGTTGAGCGCCAGCAGGTTGGTCTGTTCGGCGATGGAACGGATGGTGCCGAGGATCGACTGGATGTCGTTGCTGTCGCGCTCCAATTGCTCCATGGCCTGGGCGGAGTGGCCGATCTCTTCGCTCAAGCGCCCGACGCTGTTCACCGCCGCGTCGATCTGCTGCTGCCCGGTATGGGCCTGACGCTGGCCGTTGTCGGCGGAGTCGGCTGCCTGGCTGCAGGAACGTGCCACCTCGTTGGACGTGGCAACCATCTCATGGAACGCCGTGGACACCATGTCCACCGCCTCACGCTGGCGCTCGGCAACTTCGGCCATCTCCACCGACACCTCGGTGGCACTGCCGGAGCTGCTGTGGATCTGTCCGGCGGCCTGGCCGATGCGTTGGATCAACGTGCGGATTGCCTCCAAGAACTGGTTGAACCAGCCAGCCAACTGCGCGGTTTCATCGCGGCCTTTCACATCCAGGCGCGCGGTCAGGTCGCCTTCGCCCTGGGCAATGCCCTCCAAACCGCTGGCCACGCCGCGAATCGGCTTGACGATCAACCCGGCGAACCAAGCGCCCGCCACCGCAAACAGCAAGCCGCACACCAGCGCAATGCCTGCGATCAACCACGTGAGTCGCGCTGCGCCGGCCATCACTTCACTCTCACGCACCAGCCCGACAAAGCGCCAGCCCAACGCCTTGGACGGCCACACCAGCGCCATGTAGCGCTCCCCCGCCAGCTCTACCTGCACCAGGCCCTGGCCGGCTTCGCTCAACTGGCGATAACCCTCGCCCAGGTCGCCGAGTTTCTTGAAGTTGTGGGACGGGTTATTCGGGTCCACCAGCACTGTGTTGTTGGCTTCCATCAACATCAGGTAACCGCTCTCCCCCAGCTTGATCTGCTTGACCAAGTCAGTGAGCTGCTTGAGCGACACGTCGATATTCACCACGCCGCTGCGGTCATTGAAACTTTGTACGGTACTGACCAGTACCACATCGTCGGCCGCCCAGTAATAGGCTTCGGTGCGCAGGGTCTTGCCCGGCTGTGCCATGGCGGTTTTGTACCAGGGACGTGTGCGCGGGTCGTAACTGGCCAGTGCAGGGTCGCCCGGCCAGAACACATAACCGCCGTCTTCGGTGCCTAAAGACAAGTAGGTGTAGGCCGAATGACTCTTGGCCAACCCCTCGAACAGTGTGAACAGTTGTTGGTCGCGCTCGCCGGTCGCGACCTGCGCCGCATCGCTGGCCAGGTAGCGCTTCACCTGGCCATTGATGCCCTGCAATTGCGGGTGCGCTGCCAAGTAGGCAACGTTCTGGCTGATGCCTTCGAAAAACAGCTGCATGGCATTGTCGACCTGGCGGATCTCGCGCCCGCTGCTGTCGACAAAGCTGTCCCGTGCCTCGTGGCGCACATTGAGGATGATCAGCACCGCCACCAGTATCACCGGCAAGCTGGCGATGACCGCAAAGGCCAGGATCAATTTTTGTTTTATGTTCATCAGGCTCGCCTTCCTTGTGAGGTGAGGGTGTAACCGTTGGAGAGAAAAGTTTTGCGGATATTTCGTATTATGGTATACCAACAATCAATCCGCCGAACAGCTGTCATCCGTGACAGGCCTCACAGTGGCGAGAGTACTTAAGGGCCCGCAGTCGACAGGCCGATCACAATAGATCCGAGGTAAGCGTCATGAAGTTTTCCCTGTTCGTACACATGGAACGTTGGGATGAAAGCGTCAGCCACCGTCAGTTGTTCGAAGACCTGACCGAATTGACCCTGATGGCCGAGGCCGGTGGTTTCAGCACCGTCTGGATTGGCGAACACCACGCAATGGAATACACCATCTCGCCCAGCCCGATGCCGCTGCTGGCTTACCTCGCAGCCAAGACCACCACGATTCACCTGGGCGCCGGCACCATCATCGCGCCGTTCTGGCACCCACTGCGGGTGGCGGGCGAATGTGCATTGCTCGATGTGATCAGCAACGGGCGCATGGAAGTCGGACTGGCCCGTGGCGCCTACCAAGTGGAATTCGACCGCATGGCTGGCGGCATGCCCGCGTCCAGCGGCGGCCAGGCCCTGCGTGAAATGGTGCCGGTGGTGCGTGCACTGTGGAAAGGCGACTACGCCCACGACGGCGACATCTGGAAATTCCCCACCTCCACCAGCGTGCCCAAGCCGATCCAGCAACCCAACCCACCGATGTGGATCGCCGCCCGCGACCCGGACTCCCACAACTTTGCGGTGGCCAATGGCTGCAACGTGATGGTTACGCCGCTGATGAAGGGCGATGAAGAAGTCCTGGACCTGAAAAACAAATTCCAGGCCGCCCTCGACAACAACCCAGACGTGCCACGCCCGCAACTGATGGTGCTGCGTCACACCCACGTGCATGCCGAAAACGACCCAGAGGGTTGGAAAGTCGGGGCCCAGGCGATTTCGAAGTTCTATCGCACCTTCGATGCCTGGTTCGGTAACAAGACCGTGCCGGTCAACGGCTTCCTCGAGCCAAGCCCGGAAGAGAAATTCGCCGGTCGTCCTGAGTTCGAACTGGAAAGCCTGCACAAGACCGCGATGATCGGCACCGCTGCAGAGATCATCCCGCGCATTCAGTACTACCAGGAACTGGGGGTGGATGAATTCAGCTTCTGGTGCGACAACAGCCTGCCTCATGCCGAGAAGAAGAAGTCGTTGGCGCTGTTTATCGAGCAGGTAGTGCCCGCGTTTCGCTAAGCGGCGCGGACCTCAAATGTGAGGGCGGGCTTGTGTGGGAGCTGGCTTGCCTGCGAAAGCGGCGGCATAGCCGACAGAGATGTTGGCTGACGCACTGCTTTCGCGAGCAAGCCCGCTCCCACATTTTGGCCCATGTACATCAGTCAGATCTGTGCAAACGCGTGCCCCGCCCGCCACGCGACATTTAGCCTCAGCCCATCATCTCAGCACCTGTAATAGTCTATTGCAGGACTCTAATGTACTAACCAGTTACTTTACTTGCTAAAATCGCGTCTTTGCCCTCTCACCTTCGAGCATTTATCGATATGAAACGAGCATCGCGCGCCGCTGGCGTCTCTAGATTCATCCTGCTGGGCCTGGGCGTGATCATCGCCCTGCTCGGCGTGGCGCTGGCCGTTGGCGGCGTCAAACTGGTCAGCCTGGGAGGTTCCTGGTACTTCCTGGTCGGCGGCGTGGCCATGGCGATTGCCGGCCTGCTGATCGCCTGCCGCAAGCCAGCGGGCGCCTGGTTGTTCGCCGCCTTCCTGGTGGGCACGGCCATTTGGGCGGTAGCGGATGTGGGCCTGGTGTTCTGGCCACTGTTCTCGCGCGTGTTCATGTTTGCGGCCATCGGCATGGTGGTAGCGCTGGTCTACCCACAACTGGTCGGACGACCTGCACGCGGCGCCTATGGCGTAGCTGCGGTATTGGCCGTCGGCGTGGCAGTGGCCGCCGGCAATATGTTTGTCGCCCACCCAAGCGTAGCCTCTAACGGCACCGGCCCGGGCATTACGCCGGTGGCGGCAGCCGATGCACAGAAAGACTGGGCGCACTACGGCAACACCGAAGGTGGCAGCCGCTTCGCTGCGCTGGACCAGATCAACCGCAACACCGTCAACAAACTCAAGGTGGCATGGACCTACCACACCGGTGACGTGGCCATCAGCGACGGCAACGGCGCCGAAGACCAGCTCACCCCGCTGCAGATCGGCAACAAAGTGTTCATCTGCACGCCCCACAACAATTTGATCGCCCTCGACGCCGACACCGGCAAAGAGCTGTGGAAGAACGAAGTCAACGCCAAATCGGCGGTCTGGCAGCGTTGCCGTGGCATGGCTTACTTCGACGCCACCGCGCCGATTGCCCAGCCGACCCAGCCCAACAGCTCGCCGATCATTGCTGCCAGCGTGCCTGCCGGCGCGCAGTGCCAGCGTCGTCTGCTGACCAACACCATTGATGCCCGACTGATCGCGGTCGACGCCGACACCGGCAAGTTCTGCGAAGACTTCGGCACTCACGGCCAAGTGGATTTGAAAGCCGGCCTGGGCAACGTTCCAGACAGCTACTACCAACTGTCGTCTGCTCCACTGATCGCCGGCACCACTGTCGTCGTCGGCGGCCGCGTCGCTGACAACGTGCAAACCGACATGCCAGGCGGCGTGATCCGTGGTTTTGACGTGATCACCGGCCAGATGCGCTGGGCGTTCGACCCAGGCAACCCGGAAGACAAAAAAGCCCCGGCCGAGGGCAGCACTTATGTGCGCAGCACCCCGAACAGCTGGGCGCCGATGTCCTACGACCCGCTGATGAATACGCTGTTCTTGCCGATGGGCAGCTCGTCCACCGACATCTACGGCGTGGAACGCACCCAGCTCAACCACAAATACGGCGCTTCGGTGTTGGCGCTGGACGCCTCTACCGGCGCTGAAAAGTGGGTGTACCAAACCGTCCACAATGACCTGTGGGACTTCGACCTGCCGATGCAGCCAAGCCTGATCGACTTCACCGCGCCAGGCACCGTCAAAGCCGTGCCTGCGGTGGTGATCGGCACCAAGGCCGGGCAGATCTACGTGCTGGATCGCGCCACCGGTAAACCGCTGACCGAGGTTAAAGAAGTACCGGTCAAGGCCGCGAACATCCCCAACGAGCCGTACTCCCCTACCCAGCCGAAATCGGTGGGCATGCCGCAGATCGGCGCGCAAACCCTGACCGAATCGGACATGTGGGGCGCCACGCCGTTCGACCAGTTGCTGTGCCGCATCGACTTCAAGGGCATGCGCTACGAAGGCCTGTACACCGCGCCGGGCACCGATAAATCCCTGAGCTTCCCAGGCTCCCTGGGCGGCATGAACTGGGGCAGCATCTCTACCGACCCGGTGCATGGCTTTATCTTCGTCAACGACATGCGCTTGGGCCTGTGGATCCAGATGGTGCCGTCGCAGAACAAGGCCCAGGCCTCGTCCGGTGGCGAAGCGCTGAACACCGGCATGGGCGCCGTACCGCTCAAGGGCACGCCGTATGCGGTGAACAAAAACCGCTTCCTGTCGGTGGCTGGTATTCCGTGCCAGGCGCCGCCGTTCGGCACCCTCACCGCGATCGACATGAAGACCCAAAAGGTCGCCTGGCAAGTACCGGTGGGCACCGTTGAAGACACCGGCCCACTGGGCATTCGCATGCACTTGCCGATCAAGATCGGCCTGCCAACCCTGGGCGGCACCCTGTCGACTCAAGGTGGCCTGATCTTCATCGCCGGCACCCAGGACTTCTACCTGCGCGCCTTCAACAGCGCCAACGGTGATGAAATCTGGAAAGCCCGCCTGCCCGTCGGCAGCCAAGGCGGCCCGATGACCTACGTGTCGCCGAAAACCGGCAAGCAGTACGTGGTCATCACCGCTGGCGGCGCCCGCCAGTCCACTGACCGTGGCGACTATGTGATCGCCTACGCATTGCCATAACCCGCTCTTAGCGCGGTGCCCCCGCACCGCGCTTTTCGTTTGGAAGATACGCATGACCCCCACTTCTCACCTACCCCTTGGGCGCCTGTTGCTGGGCCTCGCCCTGGGCGCCGCACTGCCCGTGCAAGCCGATGACACCACCCTGACCGGCGACTGGGGCGGCCTGCGCCGCGAGCTCGACGAAAAAGGCATTCGCTTTACCGGTGACTACAGCGGCGAAACCGCCTACAACGCCGACGGCGGCCTGCATCGCTCGGCGCGCTACTCGCAGAATCTCAAGCTCGGCGTGCAGTTCGACCTGGGCAAGCTCTATGGCTTCAATAATGGCGATCGCATCCAGGTCACGATCAATGACCGTCGCGGCAACAGCGCGTCCGAGGATTTGGTGGGTAACCGCCTGCCGATCCAGGAAAACTACGGTGGCCTCTACACCCGTCTTACCGAACTGAGCTACGAGCGCACCCTGTTTACCCCGGCGCTCAATGTGAAGCTCGGCTACATGGCCATGGGCAATGACCTCGGCGGCCTGGACAGCGGCATTCTGTGCAACTTCATGAACGCCGGTTTCTGCGGACACCCGCTGAACATGTCGGGCGGCAGCGGCTGGACCAACTACCCCAACGCTCGCCTGGGCGCACGGGTCAAATATGACTTTTCGCCAAGCTGGCAACTGCGCGTGGCCGCGTTCAACGTCGACCCGGACAGCAACGGCAACTCCAGCCGCGCCTGGAAGCTCAGCCCCAAGCACACCACCGGCACTGTGGTGCCCATCGAACTGGTGTACAAGCACGCAGGCCCACTGCCGGGTGAATACAAGCTGGGCTATTACTACGACAGCTCTGACGTAAAACGTATCGGCAGCACCAAGGACGTCAGCGGTCGCGGCGGCCACTACCTGCTGATCGACCAGGCCGTGTGGGCCTCGGGCTCATCCGCTGGCCGTGTGCTGCACGCCTTCGGCCAATACTCCGCCGCCAGCGAAGCGGCCTCGCCCTTCACCAAGTGGTATGGCGCAGGCGTGGTGCTGTACAAACCGTTCGAAGGCCGACCACGTGACACCCTGGCCCTGGGCTACGGTCGCGCTGTACCCAACCCGCGCAGTCGTGATGTGCAGGAAGCGGCCGCCTTCAACGCGGGCACCGACTATCCCAACCTGAACAATGCCGAACAACTGATCGAACTCAGCTACGGTTATCAAGCCACGCCATGGCTGACCCTTCGCCCGGATGTGCAATACATCATCGAGCCAGGGGCGTTTTCCGGTGACAACATCGACAACGCCCTGGTGCTTGGCCTGCAGGTCAAAGCGGTGTTCTGAACCGGCTCACTTGTCCTCCGACGGCAAAGCCCTGTTCGCCTGTTCGAGCGCAGTAATGCGCTCGACTTTCGCCCCTGAACGCTCCGCTTCGAATTCCGACTCCAGAAACACCTTGACGATGCTCTTGGCCAGCTCGGGCCCGATCACCCGTGCACCGATGGACAGGATCTGTGCATCGTTGCTTTTGCGTGCACGCTCGGCCGAATACGTGTCGTGAGCCTGGGCAGCCCGCACGCCTTTGATCTTGTTCGCTGAAATCGCCATGCCGATACCGGTGCCGCAAATCAGCACGCCCAAGCGCTGCTCGCCCGCGCCCACCGCCATCGCCACGGCTGCCGCGATATCCGGGTACAGCACCGGGCTGGACGAATAGCAGCCGAAATCCTCAATCCCATAGCCCAAGCTTTCGATATAGCGCTTGAGCAACTCCTTGAGTTCGAAGCCGGCTTCATCGCAGCCGACGGCTACCGAAAACCTTGTTTGTGCACCCATCACGCTTCCTCCGCCGCCTTTCATACCGATCAAATGATCACTTAGTGAAAATATGCACAAACATTAGCAGATGACGGACACATCGCTGTCAAGGCTTATTTAAAGGGTTATCCACATTAAAACCGTGAAAGGACGGCAAGACCCGATGCCAGGCCATTGACAAAATGCCCACGGCCGGTTTAAACATATGATCACCATCCGATCATATGATCAGATAGTTCTAATAAGAAAATCAGCAAGAGGACACACCGATGGCCACGCCATTACTGCTCCAGGCTGAACACGTTTCCAAGGCCTATGCTGGGGTTCCTGCCCTGCGCGACGGGCGCCTCTCCCTGCGGGCCGGCAGCGTACACGCCCTGTGTGGCGGCAACGGCGCGGGCAAATCGACCTTCCTCAGTATCCTCATGGGCATCACCCAGCGTGACGCCGGCACCATTTTGCTCAACGGCCAGCCCGTGCAATTCGACCGTCCCAGTGCAGCGCTCGCTGCCGGGGTGGCGATGATCACCCAAGAGCTGGAACCCATTCCCTACATGACGGTGGCCGAGAACATCTGGCTGGGCCGCGAGCCGCGTCGCGTCGGCTGCATTGTCGACACCAAGGAATTGAACCGGCGCACCCGCGAGCTGCTGCAAAGCCTGGAGTTCGACGTGGACGCCACCAGCCCCATGCACCGCTTGAGCGTGGCGCAGATTCAACTGGTGGAAATCGCCAAGGCCTTCAGCCATGACTGCCAAGTGATGATCATGGATGAACCCACCTCGGCTATCGGCGAACACGAAGCACAAACCCTGTTCAAGGCGATCCGCCGCCTCACCGACCGTGGCGCCGGCATCATCTATGTGTCCCACCGCCTCAGCGAACTGGCGCAGATCGCCGACGAGTACAGCATCTTCCGCGACGGTGCCTTCGTGGAAAGCGGGCGCATGGCCGACATTGACCGCGCCCACCTGGTGCGCGGCATCGTCGGCCAGGAGCTGCAACGTATCGACCACAAAGTGGGCCGCGAATGCGCCGCCACCACTTGCCTGGATGTCAGCGGCTTGAGCCGCGACGGCGAGTTCCACGACATCAGCCTGCAACTGCGCCAGGGCGAGATTCTCGGTATCTATGGGCTGATGGGCTCCGGGCGCAGTGAATTCCTCAACTGCCTGTACGGCCTGACCCTGCCGGATGCCGGCAGCGCGACCCTGCAAGGCCAACCGCTGCCGACCGGCACGCCCGCCGCGACGATTCGCGCGGGGATGTCGCTGGTCACCGAAGACCGTAAAGACAGTGGCCTGGTGCTCAGTGGCAGCATCCTCGCCAACATCGCACTGTCGGCCTACAAGCAACTGTCGAGTTGGTCGGTGATCAACGCGCGCAAGGAAAACGCCTTGGCCCAAAGCATGGTCAAGCGGCTGCAGATCAAGGTCTCGTCCCTGGACCTGCCGGTGGAATCCATGAGCGGCGGCAACCAGCAAAAAGTGGTGCTCGCCAAATGCCTGTCGACCCAGCCGATTTGCCTGCTGTGCGACGAGCCCACCCGTGGCATCGACGAAGGCGCCAAGCAGGAGATCTATCACCTGCTGGACGAGTTCGTGCGGGCTGGGGGCGCGGCCATCGTGGTGTCGTCCGAGGCGCCGGAGTTGCTGCATTTGAGTGATCGAATCGCCGTGTTCAAGGGCGGTCGCCTGGTGACCGTCAGCACCGACACCGCCCTTTCCCAGGAAGCCTTGTTGAGTCTTGCCTCATGAACAGTAAAGTCCTTGCCGCCCCCGTCACCGCCCCGCCGCGCAACCGCCTGCGCCTGTCCCTCGACCGTTTCGGCCTGCCGCTGGTGTTTATCCTGCTGTGCCTGGTGATGGCGTTTTCCAGCGAATACTTCATGACCTGGCGCAACTGGATGGACATCCTGCGCCAGACCTCTATCAACGGCATCCTCGCCGTAGGCATGACCTACGTGATCCTGACCAAGGGCATCGACCTGTCGGTGGGCTCGATCCTGGCCTTCGCCGGCTTGTGCAGCGCCTTGGTCGCCACCCAGGGCTATGGCCTGCTGGCGGCCGTCAGCGCCGGGATGTTTGCCGGGGCCATGCTCGGCGTGGTCAACGGCTTTATGGTCGCCAACCTGAGCATCCCGCCGTTCGTGGCCACCCTCGGCATGCTCAGCGTGGCGCGGGGCATGACCTTTATCCTCAACGACGGCAGCCCGGTTACCGACCTGCCGGACAGCTTCCTGGCCCTGGGCATCGGCAAGCTTGGCCCCATTGGCGTGCCGATCATTATCTTTGCGGTGGTCGCGCTGATCTTTTGGATGGTGCTGCGCTACACCACCTACGGGCGCTACGTGTACGCGGTGGGTGGCAATGAAAAGAGCGCACGCACCTCTGGTATCGGCGTGCGCAAGGTGACGTTTTCGGTGTATGTGATTTCCGGGCTGTTGGCGGGGTTGGCCGGCGTGGTGCTGGCGGCGCGCACCACCTCGGCGCTGCCCCAGGCGGGCGTGTCGTATGAGCTGGACGCGATTGCCGCCGTGGTGATCGGCGGCACCAGCCTGTCGGGCGGCACCGGCAGCATTGTCGGCACGTTGTTTGGCGCACTGCTGATCGGCGTGATCAACAACGGCTTGAACCTGCTCGGGGTGTCTTCGTATTACCAACAAGTGGCCAAGGGGTTGATCATCGTGCTTGCGGTGCTGATCGACGTCTGGCGCAAGAAAAAACGCTAAGTGGAGTGTGTGCAATGTCCAATTTCTGGAACCAGGCGTTCGACCTCACCGGCCGTTGCGCCGTGATCACCGGAGGCGCCGCCGGTATCGGCCTGGCCTGTGCCAATTTGTTGGTGGAACGTGGCGCTCGGGTAGCTTTGCTGGATCGCGACCCGGCGGTGGTCGAAGTGGCTGCCAGCCTTGGCAGCGGTCACGTGGGGCTGGTGGCTGACTTGCGCCAGCTGGAGTCGGTACAGGCTGCGGTTGATGAGGCTGCCGCCAAGCTCGGGCGTATTGATTACCTGGTCAACAGCGCCGGCGTCGCCCTGCTGGACAAGGCCTTGGAAGTCAGCGAAAACGCCTGGGACACCACCCTGGATATCAACCTCAAGGCCAGCTTCTTCGTGGCCCAGGCCTGCGCCCGGCATATGATCGAAGGCGGCGGCGGACGCATCGTCAACCTTGCCTCCCAAGCCGCCGTGATCGGCCTGGACCGCCACGTTGCGTACTGCGCCAGCAAGGCGGCGGTGGTCGGCATGACCAAGGTCTTGGCGATGGAATGGGCGCCCCATGGTATCAACGTCAACGCCGTGTCGCCGACCATCGTCGAGACCGCCCTGGGCAAGAAGGCCTGGGCGGGTGAGCTGGGGGAACGGGCCAAGTTGCAGATCCCGGTGGGCCGTTTCGCCCAACCGGAAGAAATCGCCGGCCTGGTGCTGTACCTGGTCAGCGACGCAGCCAAGATGATCACCGGCGAAAACGTGGTGATCGACGGCGGCTACAGCATTCAGTAAACCGATTCCAGACGAATAAGAACAAGGAAACACCCTATGAATCGAGTCATCAACGATCCGGACCTGGTGGTCGAGGACATGCTTGCCGGCATCCTCCTGGCGCACCCGGAACTGGTGCAGTACGAGAGCAATCCACGGGTCATTCGCAAGCGCAACACCTCGCCAAAGGGCCAAGTCGGCATCGTCACGGGTGGCGGCTCGGGCCATGAGCCGGCGTTTCTCGGCTATGTCGGCCCTGGGCTGGTGGATGCCGTGGCGGTGGGCGAGATCTTCTCCTCGCCCACCGCCAAAAGTTTCTTCGATGCGTTCCGCGCCGCCGACCAGGGCGCGGGCGTGGCGTGCCTGTACGGCAACTACGCCGGCGACAACATGAACGTGAAGCTGGCGATGAAAATGGCCGCCAGCAAAGACATGACCATCCGCACCGTGGTCGCCAACGACGACGTCGCTTCCGCCCCACCGGCCGATATCGCCAAGCGGCGCGGCGTGGCCGGTGAGATCTTCATGTGGAAAATCGGCGGTGCCGCAGCCGCCCAGGGCTACGACCTCGACGGCGTGATCCGTGTGGCGCAAAAAGCCGTGGACCACTGCCGCTCTATCGGCGTGGGCCTTACGCCCTGCACCATCCCGGCGGTGGGCAAGCCCAACTTCCAGATCGCCGATGGCGTGATGGAACTCGGTATCGGTCACCACGGCGAGCCGGGCATCGAAGTGGTGCCGGTGGAATCCGCTGCGGCGATGGCCGAGCGCATGCTGGCGCCGATCCTGGCCGACCGTGACTTTACCCAGGACCAAAGCGTGGTGGTGCTGGTCTCGGGCCTGGGCGCGACGCCGGTGATGGAGCTGTATATTTTCTACGCCGAGGTCGAGCGCCAACTGCGCGCCAAGGGCCTGCGCATTCACCGTTGCTACGTGGGCAACTACTTCACGTCCCTGGAAATGATGGGCGTGACCTTGACCCTGCTCGGCCTCGATGCGGAGCTGAGCAACCTGATCGACCAACCTTGCCGCTCCATCGGCATGACACAGTCGGAGTGAAGCATGAGCGAGCACTTCCCCAGCAACACCGGCAGCGCCATCGTCACCAACCTGGTGTCGATCATCGTCGCCAACCGCGAATACCTCAGTGAAGTGGACGGCGCCATCGGCGACGGCGACCACGGCATCAACATGGCCAAAGGTTTCTCCCGCTGCGGCAAGACGCTGGAAGGTCGCGAGCTGTCCCTGGCCGAGGCGCTGGACGAACTGACCCTGGCGCTGATGGAAGGCATCGGTGGCTCCATGGGCCCACTCTACGGCAGCCTGTTTATCGGCATGGCGGATGAAGTGCGTGGACACGACAGCATCGATGCGGCGACCTTCGCCAAGCTGCTGCGCGGCGGCCTGACTTCGCTGCAGGACATCAGTGATGCGGGGGTGGGCGACAAGTGCCTGATGGACACGTTGATCCCGGCGGTGGAGGCGTTTGAACGCGCTGAGGCCAGCGGTGCGTCATTCCGTGAGGCCCTGAACCAGATGAAAAGCGCAGCGTCCCAGGGCCGTGATTCCACCCGAGATCTGGTGGCCAAGATTGGACGCGCCAGTCGCCTGGGGGAACGCTCCCTTGGTGTGCTGGATGCCGGCGCGGTGTCGTGCTGCCTGATCCTCACAGACCTCGCCGAATCGGTCGAAGCACGCCTGGTGGCCTGACGGCGCAGGAATTCGAGCACACCGCCGCCCCCCTGTGGGAGCGGGCTTGCTCGCGAAGGCTGGGTGTCAGGCGGTAAAAATGCTAGCTGACCCACCGCTTTCGCAGGCAAGCCAGCTCCCACATTTGAATTTGTGCCTGGCCGGAAAACTGAGCACACCGCCAATCCCCTGTGGGAGCGGGCTTGCCCGCGAAGGCGGCGGATCAGTCGGTAAAAATGCTGGCTGACCCACCGCTTTCGCAGGCAAGCCAGCTCCCACATTTAGCTCTGCGCCTGGCCGGAAAACTGAATACACCGCCAATCCCCTGTGGGAGCGGGCTTGCCCGCGAAGGCTGAGTGTCAGGCGGTAAAAATGCTAGCTGACCCACCGCTTTCGCAGGCAAGCCAGCTCCCACATTTGAATTTGTGCCTGGCCGGAAAACTGAGCACACCGCCAATCCCCTGTGGGAGCGGGCTTGCTCGCGAAGGCTGAGTGTCAGGCGGTAAAAATGCTAGCTGACCCACCGCCTTCGCAGGCAAGCCAGCTCCCACATTTAGCTCTGCGCCTGGCCGGGTAGAGATATCCAGAGCTACCGCCGCGTCGCATCGTCCAGGGCGAGGATCGTGTAGGCATTCGACACGGTTGTCGCCAGGGTGTTGATCACCCCGGAGCGCAACGCGCCGAGGGTGGCCGCCGCCTTGGTGTTCTCGCTGGCAATCGCTACCACATCGGGAATGCGCACCAGCTCCTGCACCGTCAGGCCGATCACCCTGCCCTGCATAGCGTTGACCGCCGGCTGGCCGTGGATGTCGATAAAGTCATAACCCATCATGTCGCCCACCGTGCCAGACACCCGGGCCTGGGCGATTTCCTGGGGCGAGAACCAGCCCATGCGCACCATGTTGCTGTTCTCGCTCATGTCACCGATGCCGATCAAGGCGATATCGGCGCGGCGCGCACGGTCGAGGGTCGAGCGCACAGTGTCGTTGTTGATCAACACACTGCGCAGTTCCGGGTTGGCCACCAGGGCCGGGGCGTAGAGGGTTTCGCTTTCGGCGCCGAAACGCAGGGCCAGGCGTCGGCAGATATGGTCGGGGTTCATGTATTCACCGGCCTTAAGCGAACCGCCAATTGCACACACGAAGGTGCAGTTGCGCGTCACCGGCAGGAACACATTCTCAGCCACCGCGCCGACATTGCGGCCCATGCCCACGGCGACGATCATCCCATCACTGAGGGTCTTGTTCAGGTAGTTGGCCACCAGGCTGGCGACGGCCGAGCGCTGGGTGTCGGGGTCGCCATGGTCGACTGCGATCAACGCCCGGTCCAGTTGGAAGCGCTCCACCAGCGCCTGCTCCAGCTCAGTGTTCAAGGCCGGATGCTGCAACACGCGCACCTCCACCACCCCTTCATCACGGGCGCGCTTGAGCAACCGGCTGACCTTGACCCGTGACAGGTCGAAGCGCTTGGCAATGGCTTCCTGCGTGATGTTGTCGAGGTAATAAAGCATGGCCACTTCGGTCATCAGGTCGATGTCGCTGGCGGCACGCTGGGCACTGTCGGTCATGGGAGCTTCCATTTACGCCACAAAAAACCATTCTCCCTAGTCTGTGCGGTGCAAGTCCAGCGGCGAATGGGCCTGGCCTGCAAAGTTTCTAGCGGCCTTGCTGGTATTGCCGTGGCGTACAGCCGAACTCCCGACGGAACACCGTGTGCAGGTACTGCGCGGAGGTGAAGCCACACTGCTGGGCAATATCGGCAATTGCCAGGCGGTTGCCCTCCAGGCCCTTGGCGGCGCTGGCGAGTTTGAAGCGCAGGATCTCGTCGTGCACGCTGCAACCGCGCTCCTTGCGAAAGTGTGACTCCAACGATGAGCGCGACACGCCCACATAGGCCGCCACTTGGGCGGTCTTGATACCCTGGCAAGCGTATTGGCGGATAAACAGCAGCGCCTGCATCACGTAAGGGTTGCCCAACGGTTGATGCAAGCTGGACGCCTGCACATTGATCGCATCCGGCGGCACCAGGATCTGCTCACCCGTGCAAGGCTTGCCGTGCAGCATCTGGTGCAACAGCGCGGCGGCGGTGCGGCCCATGGTTTCGGTGCCCTGGATCACTGAACTCAGCGGTACCCGCGTCAGGGTGCGGGTCAGCGGGTCGTTGTCGATACCGATCAGCGCCACTTCTTCCGGTACTGCAATCCCCGCCGTGAGACAGGCTTGCAGCAACTGCCGGGCACGGGCGTCGGTGACCGCGATGATACCAATGGGCTTGGGCAGGCTTTGCAGCCAGGCGATCTGCTGCTCCACCGCGCTGTCCCATAGCGGCGCGCTGGTGCCCAGGCCGCGATAGACCGCTACCGGCAAACCATCGCGTTGCATCAGGCTGCGAAAGGCTTTTTCCCGCTCCTGGGCCCAACGATTGGCCTGGGCTTCGGGCAGGCTGAAACAGGCAAAACGGGTCAGCCCGGCCTCGATCAAATGCTCATAGGCCATCTTGATCAGCGCGTGGTTATCGGTGGCCACGTAGGGAATGCCCTTCGGATACGCCCGCGCATCGGCATACGAGCCACCCACCGCCACCACCGGCACCTTGCTCCCGGCCAACGCTTCGCCGATCAGTGGGTCGTCGAAGTCGGCAATAATGCCGTCGCCCTGCCAGCGCTCGATGCCCTTGAGACGGCACAAAAAATCTTCTTCAAGGAACAAGTCCCAGGACGCACGCGTGCTGCTCAGGTAATTGCCGATGCCGGCGATGATGCCGCGGTCGTAGATCTTGCTGCCATTGAACAGCAAGGCAATGCGGTGCACGGGCGGTAGGGTTTTCATTGTTTTTGTCCTGGGGCCGGTCGCCACAGACTAGACCCCCTCACTCAAAATCGCACCACCCCTTGGTGATTTTCATAATTTTCGGCCCAACCCCGTTGCTAGTATCCAGACACCGCCAAGAACAATAAGGAAAGCGCCATGCCGTACTTCCCCGGTGTCGAGAAGGTTCGCTTCGAAGGCCCCAGCAGCGATTCCCCCCTAGCCTTTCGCCATTACGACGCCAACAAACTCATCCTCGGCAAACCCATGCGCGAGCACCTGCGCATGGCAGCCTGCTACTGGCACACCTTTGTGTGGCCGGGGGCGGATATGTTTGGGGTGGGCACCTTCAAACGGCCTTGGCAGCGCAGTGGCGACCCCATGGAGGTGGCCATCGGCAAGGCAGAGGCAGCGTTCGAGTTTTTCTCCAAGTTGGGCATCGACTACTACAGCTTTCACGACACGGACGTCGCCCCCGAAGGCAGTTCGCTCAAGGAGTACCGCAACCACTTTGCGCGGATGGTCGACCATCTGGAGCGCCACCAGGAACAAACCGGCATCAAGCTGCTGTGGGGCACCGCCAATTGCTTCAGCAACCCGCGCTTTGCGGCAGGTGCTGCCAGTAACCCCGACCCGGAAGTGTTTGCCGTGGCGGCCGCGCAGGTGTTCAGTGCGATGAATGCGACGCTGCGGCTCAAGGGTTCGAACTATGTGCTGTGGGGTGGTCGTGAGGGCTATGAAACCCTGCTCAACACCGACCTCAAGCGCGAGCGCGAACAACTGGGGCGCTTTATGCGCATGGTGGTGGAGCACAAACACAAGATCGGTTTTGCGGGCGACCTGCTGATCGAGCCCAAGCCCCAGGAACCCACCAAGCACCAATACGATTACGACAGCGCCACGGTGTTCGGCTTCCTGCATGAATACGGCCTTGAGCAGGAGATCAAGGTGAATATCGAGGCCAACCACGCGACCCTGGCCGGGCACAGTTTTCATCATGAGATTGCCACCGCCGTGTCCCTGGGAATCTTCGGCAGCATCGACGCCAACCGGGGCGACCCGCAGAACGGCTGGGACACCGACCAGTTCCCCAACAGCGTCGAGGAGATGACCCTGGCCACCTATGAAATCCTCAAGGCTGGCGGGTTTAAAAATGGCGGCTATAACTTTGACTCCAAGGTGCGTCGCCAGAGCCTGGACGAAGTGGACCTGTTCCACGGCCACGTAGAGGCAATGGACGTACTGGCCCTGGCATTGGAACGCGCCGCGGCGATGGTGCAGAACGATCGGTTGCAGCAGTTCAAGGACCAGCGTTACGCCGGTTGGCAGCAGCCGCTGGGCCAGGCGGTACTGGCAGGTGAATTCAGCCTGGAGTCGCTGGCCGAGCATGCATTTGCCCATGAGTTGAATCCCCAAGCCGTCAGCGGTCGCCAGGAGATGCTTGAAGGCATCGTGAATCGGTTTATCTACCGGTGACAATTGCGCGACAAATCTGTGCACGGGCGTCAAAACGACGCTCTACAGTTCCACCGGCATCACGCTGTGTCTTTCCAACAACAATAAAAGGACGCATAACCATGAAACGCACGCTTATCGCCACTGCCCTGGCCCTGCTCGCCCTGCCGGTGATGGCCGACTCGGCCCACCCGAAAATCGGTTTCTCCATCGACGACCTGCGCCTGGAACGCTGGTCCCGCGACCGTGACTACTTCGTCGCCGCCGCTGAAAAACTCGACGCCAAGGTCTTTGTGCAGTCAGCCGATGCCAACGAGCAAAAGCAGATTTCCCAAATCGAAAACCTGATCTCCCGGGGCGTCGACGTGATCGTCATCGTGCCGTTCAACGCCACTGTACTCACCAATGCCGTGGCCGAAGCCAAGAAGGCCGGGATCAAGGTGGTGTCTTATGACCGCCTGATCCTCAACGCAGACATTGACGCCTACATCTCCTTCGATAACGAGAAAGTCGGCGAGATGCAGGCCAACGGCGTGCTGCAAGCGGCGCCCAAGGGCAATTACTTCCTGCTCGGCGGCGCGCCCACCGACAACAATGCCAAGGTGCTGCGCGAAGGCCAGATGAAGGTGCTGCAACCGGCCATCGACAAGGGCGATATCAAGGTGGTGGGCCAGCAGTGGGTCAAGGAATGGAACCCCACCGAAGCCCTGAGCATCGTCGAGAATGCGCTCACTCGAAACGACAACAAGATCGACGCCATCGTCGCCTCCAACGACGCTACCGCCGGCGGCGCGATCCAGGCGCTGGCCGCGCAGAAACTGGCGGGCAAGGTGCCAATCTCCGGGCAAGACGCCGACCTGGCGGCCGTCAAGCGTGTGATCGACGGCACCCAGACCATGACCGTGTACAAGCCGCTCAAGCTGATCGCCACCGAAGCGGCCAAGCTCTCGGTGCAACTGGCGCGCAACGAGAAACCGGCCTACAGCTCCCAATACGACAACGGCAGCAAAAAGGTCGACACCATCCTGCTCACCCCGACCCCGCTGACCAAGGCCAATATCGACCTGTTGGAGAAGGACGGGTTCTATACCAAAGAGCAGATCGCCGGGCAGTGACCGCCATGGCCGACTATCTGCTGCAAATGAACGGCATCGTCAAAACCTTTGGCGGTGTCAAAGCCCTCAACGGCATCGATCTCCAGGTGCGGCCGGGGGAATGCGTCGGCCTGTGCGGTGAGAACGGTGCGGGTAAATCCACTTTGATGAAGGTGCTGTCGGCGGTCTATCCCCACGGCACCTGGGAGGGCGAGATTCTGTGGGACGGCCAGCCCCTCAAGGCCCAGTCCATCAGCGAAACCGAGG
Organism: Pseudomonas sp. PGPPP1; assembly: GCF_002255865.1. Taxonomy (NCBI): domain Bacteria; kingdom Pseudomonadati; phylum Pseudomonadota; class Gammaproteobacteria; order Pseudomonadales; family Pseudomonadaceae; genus Pseudomonas; species Pseudomonas sp. PGPPP1. The sequence goes on from NZ_NKIG01000006.1 coordinate 47,196, forward strand.
CCGCCGGTATCGTGATCATCCATCAGGAACTGACCCTGGTGCCCGATCTGTCGGTGGCCGAAAACATCTTCATGGGCCACGAGCTGACCCTGCCGGGTGGGCGCATGAACTACCCGGCGATGCTCCACCGCGCCGAAGCCTTGATGCGCGAGCTCAAGGTGCCGGACATGAACGTGGCGCTGCCGGTGTCGCAATACGGCGGCGGTTACCAGCAACTGGTGGAAATCGCCAAGGCCCTCAACAAACAGGCGCGCCTGTTGATTCTCGACGAACCCTCCTCGGCCCTGACCCGCTCGGAAATCGAAGTGTTGCTGGACATCATCCGAGGCCTGAAAGCCAAGGGCGTGGCCTGCGTATACATTTCCCACAAGCTCGATGAAGTGGCGGCGGTGTGCGACACCATCGCGGTGATCCGCGACGGCAAGCACATCGCGACCACGGCCATGGCCGACATGGACATTGCAAAGATCATTACGCAAATGGTCGGGCGCGAGATGAGTAACCTCTACCCCACCGAACCCCACGCCGTAGGCGAAGTGATTTTCGAGGCGCGCAACGTCACCTGCTTTGACGTCGACAATCCCAAGCGCAAGCGCGTGGACGATATTTCGTTTTCGCTCAAGCGCGGGGAGATCCTCGGCATCGCCGGGCTGGTGGGCGCTGGGCGTACGGAACTGGTGTCGGCACTGTTCGGTGCCTACCCCGGCCGCTACAGCGCCGAGGTGTGGCTGGACGGCCAGGTGATCGACACGCGCACCCCGCTCAAATCCATCTGCGCCGGGCTGTGCATGGTGCCCGAAGACCGCAAGCGTCAAGGCATCATCCCCGACTTCGGCGTGGGCCAGAACATCACCCTGGCCGTACTCGACACCTACGCCAACCTGACCCGCATCGACGCCGAGGCCGAACTGGGCAGCATTGACCAGCAGATCGCCCGCATGCACCTGAAAACCTCAAGCCCGTTCTTGCCGATCACCAGCCTATCCGGGGGCAATCAGCAAAAGGCCGTATTGGCCAAAATGCTCATGGCCAAGCCACGCGTGCTGATTCTCGATGAACCCACACGCGGCGTAGACGTGGGCGCCAAGTATGAGATCTACAAGCTGATGGGCCTACTCGCGGCCGAAGGCGTGGCGATCATCATGGTCTCGTCGGAACTGGCCGAAGTGCTCGGGGTGTCCGACCGCGTGCTGGTGATCGGCGAAGGCCAGCTGCGCGGCGACTTCATCAACCAAGGGCTTACCCAAGAACAGGTGCTCGCCGCCGCGCTCAGCCAACACAAAAAAAACGATCGGAAGACCGCGTAGATGAATCAAGTGAAACAGCTGTTTACCCGCTACAAAATGCTCGCCCTGGTCATCGCCGTGGCGGTGATCTGGGTGTTTTTCAGTTGGCAGACCGAGGGCGGGTTCCTCACCCCACGCAACTTGTCCAACTTGCTGCGGCAGATGTCGATCACCGGGATTCTGGCGTGCGGCATGGTGCTGGTGATTATCAGCGGTGAGATCGACTTGTCGGTGGGCTCGCTGCTGGGATTATTGGGTGGGTTGGCAGCGATTCTGGACGTGGTTTATCACATCCCCTTGCTGGCCAACGTAAGTCTGGTGGCGTTGTGTGGGCTGATGATTGGGTTGGCCAATGGGTATATGACGGCCTACTTGCGCATCCCTTCTTTTATCGTCGGTTTGGGCGGGATGCTCGCGTTTCGCGGGATTCTGCTGGGGATTACCGGGGGAACAACCATTGCGCCGGTGTCGCCATCGCTGGTGTATGTGGGCCAGGGGTATTTGCCGCATTCGGTGGGTATCGGGCTCGGCGTTTTGTTGTTTGCGTTGACGCTTTTTTTAACCTGGAAACAGCGGCGCAATCGCGCACTGCATGGGTTGGCGGCGCACTCGCTGGTACGTGATCTGGTGCGTGTTGCGGTGATCGGTGCGGTGTTGGCCGGGTTCGTCACCACCCTCAACAGCTATGACGGCATTCCCGTGCCGGTGCTGTTGTTATTGGTGCTGCTCGGCGTATTCAGCTACGTCACCAGCCAGACCGTGTTCGGCCGTCGCGTGTATGCAGTGGGCAGCAATATGGAAGCCACGCGGCTGTCGGGCATCAACGTGCAGGCGGTGAAGTTGTGGATCTTCGGCATCATGGGCGTGATGTGTGCCCTCGCCGGCTTGGTCAACACGGCACGGCTTGCGGCGGGGTCGCCATCGGCGGGGAACATGGGTGAACTGGATGCCATCGCTGCGTGTTTTATCGGTGGCACGTCCATGCGCGGCGGCTCGGGCACGGTGTATGGGGCGTTGCTTGGGGCGCTGGTGATCACCAGTCTGGACAATGGGATGTCAATGCTGGACGTGGACAGCTACTGGCAGATGATCGTCAAGGGCAGCATTCTGGTGTTGGCGGTGTGGGTGGATGTGAGTACGCGCACCGGCAGACGCTAAGGGTTTTATTTTCCCAATAACACCGCCCCGTCTCCCACCTGCCCTAACCGGTCCCCCGGATTGCGCAGCGGGCAGTCAGCCAGGGACAGGCACCCGCAGCCGATACACTCGTCGAGTTGGTCGCGCAGTTGCGTGAGGCTGTTGATTCGCTCATTCAACATGTCTCGCCAGCGCTTGGAAAGCTGCGTCCAGTCCTTGGCCGTCAGCGGTCGCCCCAGCGGCAGATCCTCCAGTGCTGCCTTGATGGTTGCCAACGGAATCCCCGCGCGCTGCGCCACCTTGATCACCGCAATGCGGCGCAGCACGTCACGGTGGTAGCGGCGCTGATTGCCTGGGCTGCGTTGGCCGTTGATCAAACCCTTGGCTTCGTAAAAATGTACCGTCGCCACGGTCACCCCGCTACGCCGCGCCACTTCGCCGACCCCGAGGGGGATGTGCACATCGATTTTCGCTTCCATTGGCGCCTTGACCTCATCTATACATGAGGTCTTATAAAGAGTGTCGGCTTGTCCTGGCAAGCCTTCATTCCTTTGACATGGAGTCTCCATGAACACAGCGCGAACCTCTCCCTCCAACTGGGCCGCCTTGCTGTCCGGTGCAAACGGCGTACGGTCACTGGCCCTGGCAGGTGGCGTGGTGCTGCATGCGATTAACGTCTACATCGCCACCACGATTCTGCCGTCAGTGGTCCAGGACATCGGCGGCATCGACTATTACGCCTGGAACACCACGCTGTTTGTCACCGCCTCGATCCTCGGTTCGGCGTTGTCTGCACGCTTGCTTGGCCGCCTGGGGCCGCGTGGGGCTTACCTCGTTGCCAGCCTGGTGTTCGCCGGCGGGTCTTTGGCCTGCGCGTTTGCGCCTTCCATGCCAGTGATGCTGGTCGGGCGGCTGGTACAGGGACTGGGCGGTGGATTCTTGTTCGCGCTGTCCTACGCAATGATTCGGCTGGTATTCGATGAACGCTTGTGGCCACGCGCAATGGCGTTGGTCTCTGGGATGTGGGGTGTCGCAACGCTGGTCGGGCCAGCCGTGGGCGGCGTTTTTGCCGAACTGGGCATCTGGCGAGCGGCGTTCTGGTCCTTGATTCCAGTGGCCGGGTTGTTCGCAGTGCTGGCCGCAACGGTACTGCCTGGGCGCAGCACAGACCGCGCTGAGCCAACACCGTTGCCGATCACTCAGTTGTGGTTGCTGACGGCCGCGGTACTTTCGGTGTCGGCCGGCAGTGTCTCTTCCAGTCTGCCCTTGAACCTGCTGGGGCTCGCAGCGGCAGCCCTGCTCACTGGCCTGCTGATCGTCACAGAAAGCCGCGCCCGCCATCGACTGTTGCCCGCTGGAGCCTTTCGGCTGACCACTGCGCTTGGCGCGCTGTACGCCACGATGTCGTTGTTGGCGGTCGCCGTCACCAGTGGCGAAATCTTTGTACCGCTGTTTCTTCAAGTTCTGCACCACCAGTCGCCACTGGTGGCCGGCTATCTTGCCGCACTGATGGCGGCCGGCTGGACGCTGGGGTCAATCGCCAGCGCCGGAACAACCGGCGCGAATGTTCGACGGGCTATCCTGGCCGGACCGATCCTGGGTGTAGTGGGCATGCTGGCACTGGCGCTGCTAATGCCTAGCGAAAGCCATGGCGATGCGCAGAAACTTGTGCCGATTTGCATGGCGCTTACCCTGATAGGCCTGGGGGTGGGCCTGACATGGCCGCACTTGTTGACCCGGGTGTTCCAAGTGGCACCCGCCGGCGAACAGGACCTGGCCTCTGCGTCCATTACCACGGTGCAACTGTTCGCCACCGCGTTTGGCGCCGCACTGGCGGGCATGGTCGCGAACATCGCGGGCCTCACTGAACCCGGCGGAATCGAAGGCACAGCAAGCGCAGCGATGTGGTTGTTTGGGATGTTTGCGCTGGCACCGGTGGTGGGTGTGCTGATTGCCAGGCGGGTCGTTCAACTGATCGATTAGTGGCCGCTGATGCTTGTGTGGGGGCCAGCGCCCACACAAGACCGCTCCCACATTTCGATATCCGCACCGGGCGGCGGTGAAAACAGCCGACTAGAAAATGTAACAGCTGCTACGGTTTTCATTCTCATAGCGCCAGGATTGGATAACGCCCTCACCCGAGACGAGCACAGAGTAACGACAGTCGCGGATCCAGGTCACGAAATAGCGCTGGCTATCGCCCTCCTTCACAACCTGGTCATAGACCTTGTTCTTGTTGACCGGGGACCAATAGGAATCGCCACAGCCGCGGCTGCAATCATCATAGAGGTGGGCATCGAAGCGCGTACCGACAAACGCGTTCCTGACGCCCGTCCATGCCGAGTGAGACGGCGCGCAACCGGCCAGCAACGTGCCCAACAAGGCCAGCAATACTGCGAATTTTACCCAGCTCAACGTGGCATTTCCCTATATTGATTGACTTGACTGTGTTCGCTCGCTGGGTGAGCGTGCCAAGTTCCTCTAGGTAGAGCAAGCGAAGCCAAGACTTGTGCCTCGTTCCTTACGCAAATGTGGGAGCTGGCTTGCCTGCGATTGCGGTGTATCAGAACCAAAAAGGTTGACTGACACGCCGCTATCGCGGGCAAGCCCGCTCCCACACTGGATCTACTACAACCTGGGATTATTTGGAAACCGGCATCGCGAATTCGGCGCCTTGCTCAATGCTCTCCGACCAGCGCTGCATGATCGACTTTTGCTTGGTGTAGAACCGCACACCCTCAGTGCCGTAGGCGTGCATGTCACCAAACAGGCTCTTCTTCCAACCACCAAAACCATGCCAGGCCATCGGCACCGGGATCGGTACGTTGATGCCGACCATGCCCACCTGGATACGCCGTGCAAATTCGCGGGCGATGTTGCCGTCGCGAGTGAAGCAGCTCACGCCGTTGCCAAACTCATGGTCGTTGACCAGTTTGATCGCTTCACCAAAGTCATTCACGCGCACACACGCCAGCACCGGGCCGAAGATTTCTTCGCGGTAGATGCTCATCTCGCGGGTTACGTGGTCGAACAGCGTCGCGCCGAGCCAGAAGCCGTTTTCCAGGCCTGCTTCAGTCGGCACGTAGTCACGCCCGTCCAGCAGCAGTTGGGCGCCCGCTTGCACACCTTGCTCGATGTAGCCGCTGATGCGTTCAAGCGCTGCACGGGACACAATCGGGCCCATTTCGGCTTTCAGATCGCGGCCATCGGTGATGCGCAGTTGCTTGGCGCGCTCGGTCAGGGCGGCAACGACTTTGTCACCCACATCACCCACCAGCACCGCGACGGAGATGGCCATGCAGCGTTCGCCGGCACTGCCGTAGGCGGCACCCATCAGGGCGTCGACGGTTTTTTCGATGTCGGCATCGGGCATCACCACCATGTGGTTTTTCGCGCCGCCCAGGCCTTGGACGCGCTTGCCGTTGCGGGCGCCGGTTTCGTAGATGTATTGAGCGATTGGCGTCGAGCCAACAAAACTCAGGGCCTTGACGTCCGGGTGCTCGATCAGCGCATCCACCGATTCCTTGTCGCCCTGCACCACGTTGAACACGCCTTTGGGCAGGCCCGCTTCACGCAGCAGTTCGGCCATGAACAGCGAGGCACTTGGGTCAGTCGGGCTTGGCTTGAGGATGAAGGTGTTGCCCGCCGCGATGGCGATCGGGTACATCCACATCGGTACCATCACCGGGAAGTTGAACGGCGTCACGCCCGCGACAACACCCAGCGGCTGGCGCATCGTCCAGTTGTCCATGCCTCGGGAAACCTGGTCCGAGTGTTCACCTTTGAGCAGGTTCGGAATGCCGCAGGCGAATTCCAGGATGTCGATACCACGGTCCACTTCGCCTTGGGCGTCGGTGAAGACCTTGCCGTGTTCGGCCACGATGATGCGGGCCAGGTCGTCCTTGCGCTCACGCAGCAGGTGCAGGTATTGGAACAGTACGCGGGCGCGGCGGATGGGCGGAGTGTCGGCCCAGTCGTCGAAGGCGGCCTGAGCGGCGGCGACGGCTTCGCCAACGGTCTGGCGGCTGGCCAGGGCCACGCGGCCGGTTTTTTCGCCGGTGGCCGGGTTGAAGACGTCCTGATAGCGATCATCGCGGGACACGCGTTGGTCGTTAATGTAGTGCTCGATTGTAGTTGTCATGGCAGTCGATCCCAGGTGGATAAGCGATGGACACACGATAGGCTTTCGATTTGTTCCAAACCAGAGCAGAATCCTGAACTTATTGTCCACTTAAACGAACAATCCAATTATGGAAAAAACCGAGATCGAAGGACTGTGGACCCATATCCACTGGCTGTCGGTGCTGGAAGAACAAGGCACGTACACCGCTGCGGCGGCGCGCCTGGGGGTGAGTAAATCCGCTGTGAGCCAGCGCATTTCCGACCTGGAAAAGGCCACCGGCACGCAGTTGGTGACGCGCACCACCCGCAGCGTCAGGCTGACGGATGCCGGACTGTCGCTCACCCGCGAAGTGCGCAGCGCCTACGAACAGATCGCGCGCAGCTTCTCGTCGGTGCGCGATTCTGTGGGGGAGATTCGTGGGTTGGTGCGGCTGACCGCGCCGGTGGCGTTCGCCCGTCAGCAGTTGGTGCCGCACTTGTCGGAGTTTTTGCAGCGCTACCCGCAAGTACGCATCCAACTGGACGTTTCGGACGCCTTGAGTTCACTCGCCGCCGAGGGCTATGACCTGGCGGTGCGCCATGGTTTCCAGGTGCCGGAGACCCATGTCGCCTGGAAGCTGTGCGACACCGGCTCAGTGCTGGTTGCGACCCAAGACTACCTGCAACGCCACGGTGAGCCCCGCGAACCGACGCAACTGTCAGCCCACAACTGCCTGTTCTATCCACGCGGCACCGACCAACCCGCCTGGACCTTCGAGCGCGGCACCAAACACGTCGAACGCCTCACCGTGCCTATCTCCGGCAGCTTCGCCACCAATAACAGCGAAGCCCTGCGCGACTCGGCGCTCAACCACCTGGGCATCGCCCTGCTCCCGGATTTCAGCGCCCATGCCGCGTTGGCCAGCGGCAAGTTGGTGCAGGTGCTCAAGGACTGGACGCTCAAGGGTGCGTTTGCCGATGAGATCTACCTGATTCGCCCGTACTCACCCCACGTGCCGAAGTCGGTGAGCGCGCTGGTCAGCTTTTTGAAGGAAAAACTGTCGGCGGGGTTTCGCTTCGAAGGTTGAGGTTTCCCTCTTGCTCGACAGAACCAAAAGTCCATAATAGACAAAATAGTTTAGTCACGGAGACTCCTATGTCCAGCACCCCTCAAGTGATCAACAGAGCCCAAGCCCGCGAACTGCTCGCCCAGGTCGATGTGCCGCAGATTCTGCATAAGCTGTTTCGCGATCTGGCCGCTGGGCTGGCGGTGCAGCCGGCGCAGCAACTGGTGGAGTTCCCGCAAGGCGCCGGGGACTTTATCAACTACTTGGGCGTGCTGGCCGAGGACGGGGTGTACGGGGTGAAGACCTCGCCCTATATCGTGCGTGAACAAGGGCCGCTGGTGACCGCGTGGACGCTGTTGATGTCGATGCACACCGGCCAGCCGGTGCTGCTGTGCGACGCCGCCGAATTGACCACCGCACGCACCGCTGCAACCACCGCACTGGCAGTGGATGCGCTGGCGCCGTTATCCGCGCAGCGCCTGGCGATTATCGGCAGTGGCAAGGTGGCGCAGGCGCACTTGCATTACGTCAAGGACTTGCGGGACTGGCAGCACATCAGTCTGTATTCGCCCAGCCTGGCCAATGCCACGCCCGAGGCCATCGCTCATCTCAAAGGCCTGGACCCGCGCGTCGTCATCGCCGACAGCCGCGATACGGCCCTGGCGGACGCCGATGTGATCCTGCTGTGCACCTCATCCGCCAGCCCGGTGATCGATCCCGCCCGCTTGAGCAAACCCGCATTGATCACCTCCATCAGCACCAACGCGCCCCGTGCCCACGAAGTACCGCCCCAGTCCCTCAACGCCATGCAGGTGTTCTGCGACTATCGCCAGACCACTCCGGGCGCGGCGGGTGAGATGCTGATCGCCGCCGAACAGCATGGCTGGGACAAGCGCGACATCATCGGCGACCTGCCGGAATTGCTCAGCGAACACGTGCAACGCCCTACCTACGACCGTTCTGTATTCTTCCGTTCCATCGGCCTGGGCCTGGAAGACATTGCATTGGCCAACGCCCTTTGGAGACAGCTATGAGCCACGCAGATTTCATCATCATCGGCGGCGGGATTGCCGGCGCGTCCACGGGTTTCTGGTTGTCGCAGCACGGCAAGGTGATCGTGCTGGAGCGCGAGAGCCATCCCGGCTATCACTCCACCGGGCGTTCGGCGGCGTTGTATACCGCCGCTTATGGCACCCCGCAAGTACGCGCGTTGACCCTGGCCAGCCGTGAGTTTTTCGACAACCCACCGCCAGGTTTTTGCGAGCATCCACTGCTGACCCCACGGGGCGAGATGACCGTGGATTTCATTGGCGATGCCACCGAGTTGAGCGCGCAGTACTTGAGCGCCAAGGCCACCGTGTCGCAAGTCGAACTGCTGAGCGCCGACGAAGCGTGCGCAAAGCTGCCGATCCTGCGCCGCGAAAAAGTCCACGGCGCGCTGTATGACCCGACCGCCAGCGACATCGATACCGACGCCCTGCACCAGGGTTACCTGCGTGGCATCCGTCGCAACGGTGGCGAGGTGTTGACCGATCACGCCGTGCTTGGGTTAAGCCGCGATGCCGCAGGCGTCTGGCACGTGAACACCGGCGAAGCCACCTATACCGCACCGATCATCATCAACGCCGCCGGCGCCTGGGCCGACACGATCGGCGCGCTGGCCGGTGCCGCCGCCATCGGCCTGCAACCCAAACGTCGCTCGGCCTTCATCTTCGCCGGCCCCGAAGGCGTGGACACCCACCACTGGCCGATGCTGGTGGCGCTGGACGAGTCCTTCTACATGAAGCCTGACGCCGGCATGTTCCTCGGCTCGCCCGCCAATGCCGACCCGGTGGAACCCCAGGATATCCAGCCCGAAGAACTGGACATCGCCATGGGCATCTACCAGATCGAAGAAGCCACCACCCTGACCATTCGCCGCCCTACCCGCACCTGGGCCGGGCTGCGCAGCTTTGTGCAGGACGGTGACTTGATCAGCGGTTTCGATCCCCAGGTACCCGGCCTGTTCTGGGTAGCGGCCCAAGGTGGCTATGGCATCCAGACCTCACCGGCCATGGGCCAGGCCAGCGCCGCACTGATACGCGGCGCGGCGTTGCCCGAAGCCCTGGCGCGATTCGGCCTCGACGCTGGTATGCTCTCCCCCGCCCGCCTGGAGCCCCATTGATGAACACCGCTGAACAAGACAAGGTCATGCAGAACTTCCGTGCGATGGCCGACGCCATCGCCACGCTGTTCTTTCCCCACGCCGAAGCGGTGCTGCACGACTTGCGCTCGCAAAAGGTCGACTACATCGCCAACAACCTGTCGAAACGAGCGATTGGCGACGACTCGGCGCTGGAGGACATGCTCACTGACGACGTCAGCGAAGTGAATATCGGCCCGTACGAAAAGCTCAACTGGGACGGCCAGAAAATCCGCAGCCTCAGCACCGTGCTGCACGATCACACCGGCCAGCGGCTGGCGGTGTTGTGCATCAACCTGAATATTTCGCTGTTCGAAAACGCCAAGGCGGCGCTGGATTTGTTCCTGTCGCCGAGCAAACTGATCCCACAGCCGGACTCGCTGTTTCGCGACGATTGGCAGGAACGTATCAACACGTTTTTGCATGCGTGGATGCGCGAGCGACAACTGAGCCTGAATCTGCTGACCCGTGACCACAAGCGCGAGTTGGTGCTGGCGCTGCATGCCGAGGGCGCGTTCAAGGGCAAGAGCGCATCGAACTATGTGGCGAATGTGCTGGGGATGGGCCGGGCGACGGTGTACAAGCACCTCAAGGAACTGAAGGGTTAGCGGCGGCATTGGGTTGATGCACGCGGTCAAAATGTGGGAGCGGGCTTGCTCGCGAAAGCGGTGGGTCAGTCAATACATCCGGTGACTGACAGTCCGCATTCGCGAGCAAGTCGAATCGTCGCACCGCCGCTCCCACATTGACCTAAGCGGTCTGGATATCGGTGACACCCTCAATCGCCGTAGATGTCGGACTTGAAGTACTGCTGCGAAATCTTCTGGTACTCACCGTTCGCGCGAATCCCGTCAATCGCCGTGTTCAGTTCGCTGACCAACGCCTCATTGCCCTTGCGCACCGCAATCCCCGCGCCCTCGCCCACGTATTTCGGGTCCTTGAGCTCCGGCCCGACAAACGCATAGCCCTTGCCCCGTGGCATCTGCAGGAAGTCGTTCAAAGGAATGGTGTCGGCAAAGATCGCATCCAAGCGCCCCGCTGCCAGGTCCATGTAGATTTCTTCGTTATTGCTGTAGCGCTTGACGGTGATGCCCTTGGGCTCAAACACCTCGGTGGCGTAACGATCCGTGGTGGTGGCGCGCTGCACGCCGACGGTCTTGCCCTTGAGGCTGACGTATCCGTCATCCACCACCGCGCCTTCTTTCATCACCAGGCGTGACGAGGTGAAATAGTACTTGTGAGTGAAGTCCACCGACTTCTTGCGGTCTTCGTTGATGGTCATGGACGACAGCGCCATGTCGATTTTCTTCACCTTGAGGGAAGGAATCAGACCGTCGAACTCACCTTCGACCCACACACACTTGACCTTCATCTGCGCGCACAACGCATTGCCGATGTCGTAGTCGAAGCCGACGATCTTGCCGTCTTCAGTCTTGGACGCGAACGGCGGGTAAGCCGCCTCGATGCCGATACGCAGGGTTTTCTCGGCCGCCAGCAGCGGGCCAGCCGCAATCAGGCCAAGGGCCAGGGCGGTGATGAGGGGGAGTTTCTTCATGGGGGTGATCTCGCAAGTTGTTGTTGATTTGGCAAGAGTGAAGAAAAAGGTGAAGCGGGCGCAGCGCTTTTTGTACTTATAATTCCATACTGGACTTTTACGTCTTACCCGTCAATCACAGTTGTACCGCGTATGCACCAGCACCCGCGTAAACGGTGGCGCCGCCCTGGCGCCTTCGCGTGCCCCGCGAATCCAGCGCACGGCCGCCACCATCTCGCCGATAAAATCATGCGACACCACGTAGTCCATTACCCCGGACTCCAGCATGGCCCGCGTGTGTCCGGTCAATTCATGGCCGACAAATACCGGGCGATGCTCGGCAGCGATGGTACCGATGGCCTGGGCCACACCCCGGTTGGCGCCAGCCACGTTGTAGATGGCAGCCGGGTAATCGTGCTTGGAGAAGTAGCGCATCAGCTGTTCGGCAGTGGTTTGCGGACGGTCGTCGGACATCATCCGCTCATCGATTTTCAGGTGGGGAAACTCCGCCCGCAGCACCCTTCGAAAGCCCATCTCACGCTCCTGCTGGCAGCGAAACGCCATGCTGGTAACCAGCAAAATCTTGGCCTTCTCCCGCGCCAGCGCATTGCCGATCAGCAACCCGGCGACGCTGCCGGCAGCGTACTGGTCGTTGCCCACATAGGCGCTGCGCCCCGAGTTGGGCAGGTCGGTGGTCAGGCAGACCACCGGGATGCCTTGGCGGCACAAGGCGCGGATTGCCCGGTTGATCGCCGGATGTTCACGGGACACCACGATCACGCCATCCGCCGAGGCACCCTCTGCCTGCACCTGGTCGGCAAAGGCCGCCGGGTCGACCTGATTGGTGGGCACATAGTGACCGTGTACGACCACGCCGGGGGTGGAACTGTTGATGGCCGCCTCTGCGCTGGCCAACGTGGCGTTGAAGGTCTCACCCGAATCGCAGAACAACTTGATGTGCAAGGTGGCGGTGCCATTGGCCTGGTCCTGCTTGAGCTTGTCCAGCGCCGCCAGCACTCTGAGCCGGGTGTTTTCCCGCACATTCGAACGGTTGTTGAGCACACGGTCCACCGTGGCAACACCCACCCTGGCGACCTTGGCGATCTGCTCGACGGTGGGACCTTTCCAAAGTTGCGCAGGGGTTTTAGTGGCCATGAAGGGCGCCTTGCCAGTGATAGGAATACCATCAGTTATAAAGGGTAATTCCCGACTTATCGACGCCTGCGCCGCGCATTATTTGATGGAATTCCCATCATATTTAGCCCTTGCTCGTCCTTGAACGAAGATTTGGCGCCGCCAATAATCGCTCCATAACAACCACAACAATTCGTCAGGACACCCCACCATGACCCTCCGAATCGCCGTCATCGGCGCCGGCATCATGGGCGAAGACCACGCCCGCATCATTGCCCAGGACTTGCCGGGCACCACGCTCCAAGTGATCTGCGACGCCAACCCCGAGCGTGCCAAGGAAGTCGCCCAGCGCTACGGCGCGGCGCATGTCGCCACCGATCCGCTGGCCACGTTGGCCCGCAGCGACGTGGACGCCGTGATCATCGCCAGCCCCGACGCCACCCATGCCGCGCTGTGCCTGGCAGCCATCGACCTGGGCAAGCCAGTGCTATGCGAGAAGCCGCTGTCGCCCAGTTCCGAGGAATGCCTGGCGGTGATCGACCGCGAGATCTCAGTGGGGCGCCAGTTCATCCAACTGGGCTTCATGCGCCGTTTCGACCCCTCCTACCGCGAGATGAAGCACGCTCTGCAAAGCGGCGCGATCGGCAGCGCAGTGATGATGCATAACTTCCACCGCAACGTCGAAGCACCGGCCAACTTCAGCGGGCAAATGGCGATCAGCAATTCGGCGCCCCATGAGTTCGATGTGGCGCGCCATGTGCTTGACACCGAATACAGCGCCATCTCGGTATTCCAGCCGGCAGGCGGCATCGGCGCGCCGGTGTTCATGGTGCTGGAAACCCGCGACGGGCACCTGGTGAACATCGAGGTGAACAACAACGCCCACTACGGCTATGACGTGCGCGGTGAGCTGGTGGGCAAACAGGGTTCGGTGCAACTCGCAGCTCCCGTTCACGCCCACTACAACAGCGGCCTGCAGGCGGTACAGCGTTACGCTGCCGACTGGCGCCCGCGCTTTGCAGAGGCCTACCGCTTGCAGGACAAGGCGTTTGTCGAGTTCGTGCGCAACGGCCAGTTCCCAGCCCACGCCGCCACCGCCTGGGATGGTTATTGCGCCACGTTGATGGCCGAAGCCGGCGTGCAGGCGCTCACCGAAGGCCGCCGCATCACCCTGCGCCCCCTGGACACCCCCTCACTCTACCTGCCACGCGAAGGAGCCTCGCTATGAAGCTGGGATTTGTCACCGATACCCTGGGCAACCTGCCGTTGGGCGATGTACTCAAGCATGCTGAACGCATGGGCCTGTCGGGCTTGGAAGTGAACACCGGCGGCTGGTCCACCGCGCCACACTTCAACCTCAAGCAGATGCTCGAGAGCAACGCCGCACGCCGGGATTTCACCCACAGCTTCGAACAGCACAACCTGGAGATCATCGCCCTCAACGCTAACGGCAACCCGCTGCACCCGACGCAGCCGGAACAGGCGCAGTGCCTTAAAGACACCATTCGCCTGGCCGGCGAATTGGGGGTCAAGACCGTGTGCACCATGTCCGGCTTGCCCGAAGGCCAGGCGGGTGACCGCATGCCCAACTGGGTGGTTGCCTCATGGCCGCCAGAAACCCAGACCATCCTGCGCTATCAGTGGGAGGAACGCCTGCTGCCGTTCTGGAGCGAAATCGCCGACTTGGCCAAGGTCAATGGCGTGGAGCGCATCGCCCTGGAACTGCACGGCAGCCAATGCGTGTACAACGTGCGCTCGCTGCTCAAACTACGCGACGCTGTCGGCCCGGTGATCGGCGCCAACCTCGACCCGTCCCACCTGTTCTGGATGGGCGCCGACCCCCTGGCCGCCGCCGACGCCCTGGGCGACGCGCTGTACCACGTGCACGCCAAGGACACGATGCTCAACACGCCAGTACAAGCGGTGGACTCGTTACTGGAAAACGGCTCGCTGATGGATGTGTCGGCGCGCAGTTGGTCCTACATCACCCTCGGTTTTGGCCATGGTGAAGAGTGGTGGCGCCAGTTCTGCTACCGCCTGAAAATGGCCGGCTACGACGGCTGGCTGTCCATCGAGCACGAAGACGTACTGCTTAACAGCCTGGAAGGCCTGGAGAAATCTGTCGCACTGCTCAAAGGCGTGATGCCCGTCGCGGCCAGCGACTTCAAACCCCAGGCGATCTAGCGCCGCGCAAAAGCACTCAGCCCAACCTGTGGCTGAGTGCCCCTTCGTTTCAGTCGGAATACCACAATGACAATTAATTCCTACGGAAATACGGCACAAGACGCCACGCCCTACCTCAATACAGAAAAACGCCAGGCCAGGCGCTACCTGCAAAAAATCACCTCGATCGCCACGTTTGGCGGCCTGCTGTTCGGCTTCGACACTGGCGTGATCAACGGCGCCCTGCTGTACATGAAAGACGACCTGGGGCTCACCCCCATGACCGAAGGGCTGGTAACCAGCTCACTGTTGATTGGCGCCATGCTCGGTGCGCTGGTCGGCGGACGGGTGTCCGACCTGCAGGGCCGGCGCCGTAACATCCTCTACCTGGCCGTGGTGTTCTTTATTGGCGCTCTGGCCTGCACCCTGGCGCCGAACTTCAATGTAATGGTCACTGCGCGTTTCATCCTCGGACTGGCGGTTGGCGGCGCATCGGTGGTGGTCCCGGCCTATCTGGCGGAGATGTCGCCGTCCAATATTCGTGGGCGGATTATCACGCGCAACGAGCTGATGATTGTCACCGGCCAGTTCCTCGCATTCACCACCAATGCGCTGCTGGGCAACCTGTTTGGCGACCTCGACGGCGTGTGGCGCTGGATGCTCGCCCTGGCCACCTTGCCGGCGGTGGCGCTGTGGTTCGGCATGTTGTACATGCCCGAAAGCCCGCGCTGGCTGGCAACCAAGGGCCGTTTCAAGGAAGCGCTGGACGTGCTCAAGTTGGTGCGTGAGGAGTATTACGCCAAGGAAGAAATCGCCGCGATCACCCGGCAGATCAGCAACGAGAAATTCGTCAAAAGCGGCGGCTGGCGCGACCTGTCGAAAAAAGGTGCGCGCCGCGTACTGCTGATCGGTATCGGCATCGCCGTGACGTCGCAACTGACCGGCGTCAACTCCATCATGTACTTCGGCACGCAGATCCTCACCGAAGCCGGCCTGGCCCAAAGCAGCGCGTTGATCGCCAACGTGGTCAACGGCGTGATCTCCATCGCCGCGACCTTTATTGGCATCTACCTGCTGGACCGCGTTGGCCGCCGGCCGATGATGCTGTTCGGCTTTGCCGGCACCACCTTGTCGTTGCTGATGATCGGCCTGGTATCCACCTGGTTCGAGCCCTCGGTGACCCGCGCCATGCTGATCCTGGGCGCCATGGCGTTTTTCCTGGCGTCGATGCAAGGGCTGATCGGCCCGTCGTTGTGGGTGATGCTGGCGGAGATTTTCCCGATGCGCATTCGGGGCGGCTGCATGGGCATGGCGATCGCCGGGCTGTGGCTGACCAACGTGATGATCGGCCTGTTCTTCCCCACGCTGGTGGCAACCATCGGTATCGGCCAGACCTTCTTTGTGTTCGCGGCTGCGGGTGTGCTGTCGCTGATCTTCGTAGCGATCTGCGTGCCGGAGACGCGGGGCAGTACGCTGGAGGAAATCGAACACCGTCTCTACGACTGACCTGCCCGTGGCGGGATGGCGAAAAAAGCCATCTCGCCGCTATTAACAATCATTCTCGTTTGTTATATTGCGCCGCGCTTGCTTCCATGGCTGTCAGGTAGCTTTATGTCCGGCTCAGATCTCAAGGCGCTTTACCTCGCCCATCGTGGTGAAATCCAGGCTTACCTGGACCGCCGTCTACGCTGCAAGGAAACCGCAGCCGACCTGACGCAGGACGCGTTCATCCGCCTCTCGGAGCAGATGGGCCGCACCCGTATCGAAAACTTCCGCGCCTACCTGTTCTCGGCCGCACGTAACCTGTTCATCGACCACACCCGCCGCCAGGAACACCGCAAGGGCGAGCCGCTGGACATGCAGGAGCCCGGCTCCCTCGAACAGCCGAGCCCCACCCTGGAACAAGCCGCCATCGCCAACCAGCAGCTGGCGGCTCTCAATGACGTGCTGCAGCACATGCCTGAACCCTGCCGCGACGTATTTTTGCTGGTGCGGGTCGAAGGCCTGACCTATGTGGAGATCGGCGAACGCCTGGGCATTTCGCCCAAGACCGCGTACAGCCGCATGGTGCGTGCACTGGACTTGTTGAAGCAGGGCATGCCCGAGTGAACGCCTTCACTTATACTCGCCGCCTGAACGGTTTTTGTTGAATTGATTAGCCCATGAGTGTTGAACCGCCGCGCCACGCCACGCCCCTCGCCCGCCCCGATGACGCCAGCCACCGGGCCAGTGAGTGGTTTGCCTTGGTCCATGGCGGCACACCGACCCCAGCCGAGCGCGATGAGCTGGCCCAATGGCTGGCCGCCGACCCGCGCAATGCCCAGGCCTATGCCCATCTGGAAAAAGTGTGGGCGGCGACGGCGCTGCTGGCGCCACCGGTCATGCAAGCACCCAAGCTATCGCGGCGGCGCTTTGTCGGTTTCGCCGCAGCCGCCAGTGTGGCGGTGGTTGCCACCAGCGCAAGCACCCTGTGGCTCAAAGGCGTCAGCTCACCCTTTGCCGATGTGCGCACCGCCGTTGGCGAGCGGCGCAGCGTGCAATTGCCCGATGGCTCGACGGTAGAACTGGCAGGCAATAGCGCACTCAACCTGAACTTTTCCCCGACCCAGCGCGCCGTAGAGCTGCTGCAAGGCGAAGCGTTTTTCAGCATCGTGCCCAAGGCTGCCGGTGAGTTTTCGGTGCAGACCCAGGCCGGTCGTGTGTTAACCAACGAAGCCGACTTCTGCCTGTCCTGTGACGGTGCCAACGCGCAGTTGAGCGTCAGCCGCAACACGGTGCGGGTGATGACACCCAGCCAGCAAACCGATCTGGGCGAAGGCCTCTCGCTGCATTTCAGCGCCACCCAGACCGGCGCCATCCAACGCGCCGAACTGGAACAGGTATTGGCCTGGCGCAACGGCCGCCTGGTGTTCTTCGACACACCGCTGCTCACCGTGGTCAACCAACTGCAACGCTGGCGTGAAGGCAAGATCTTCATTCCCGACCCACAACTGGCGGCGCGCCGGGTCAGCCTGATCCTCAACCTCAACCGCCCGGACCAGATGCTCGACGTATTGTCCAAGGCCCTGGCCGTGCGGATGACGCGTTACACCGACCTGGTTACGCTGATCCAACCGGCCTAATTGCAAATAATTCACATCGCCATCAGGTATCGCCGCGCTTCATCCGTCCTAGAGGGACTGATAGCGCGACCTCATAGGGAAACACCTGAATGGCAAAGCATCCTCAACCCACCCAGCACTGGCGCGCCGCCGCCCTCGCCTGCAGCCTGCTCATGGGCGCAGTGCCGGCGTATGCGGCACCGGCCCCGGGCACCTCGGTCGATAAGCTGTCGCTGAACATCCCGGCCCAACAACTGCGTCAGGCCTTGTTGGTGTTCAGCCAGCAATCCGGGCAAAACGTGCTGCTGGACGGCAACCTCGACAGCGCCCTGCGCAGCTCGACGGTGGTGGGCGTGTATTCGCCGGAACAGGCCCTGGCCGAATTGCTCAAGGGCAGCGGCTACAGCTTTTCGCGTACCGATGCGGTAACCCTGTACCTGGTGCCGTTGCCTAAGCAGGCGGACAACATGACCTTGCCGGCCATCCACATTCAGGACTATGCCGGGCAGGACGGTGGCCCAAGCGTCGGCTACCAGGGCAAGCCGAAGTCCACCACCACCAAGCTCGGCCTCACCGACCAGCAAACCCCGCAAGCCGTCACCGTGGTAACCCGCGAGCAAATGGACGACTTCAAGCTCAACAGCGTGAAAGAAGCCCTGCGCAGCGCTCCTTCGGTGACCGTGGAGCAATTCGAAACCGACCGCACCGCCTTCACTTCCCGTGGCTTCAAGATCGAAAATTTCGAGTTCGACGGCATGGGCTTGCCCTTCTCCGGCGGCGTGCTGGTGGGCGAGCAGGACATGACCGAGTTCGAACAGGTCGACGTGTTGCACGGCGCCAACGGCTTGATGAGCGGTGCCGGCGACCCCTCGGCCACCGTCAACCTGGTGCGCAAGCGCCCCACCGACACCTTCCAGGCCCGCATCGATGCCAGCGGCGGCTCCTGGGATAACCGGCGCCTGGCCCTGGACGTATCCGGCCCGCTGACCGACAGCGGCAACGTGCGCGGGCGCTTTATCACCTCCCACGACAAGGGCAATTCCTACCTCGACAACTACAGCCACGAAGTCAACGTGATGGCGGGTTTGTTGGCCTTCGACCTGTCCGATGCCGACACCCTCACCGTGGGCTTTTCCCAGCAGGACAGCTATTCCAACGGCAGCACCTGGGGCGGCCTGCCGATTGCCGACTACGCTGGCAACCGCATCCACTACAGCGACCGTAGCGCCAGCGTCGGCCAGCCGTGGACCTACTGGAATATCCAGACCCAACGCGCCTTCGCCGAACTGGTCCACGCTTTCGACAACGGTTGGACCAGCACCCTCACCGTGTCCGGCATGAGCCAGCACTCCGACACCAAGATGCTCTACGCCATACCGATCAGCGCCAGCACCGTCGCCGCGTACATCAACCGCACCACCAGCACCGAGCATCAAGTGGCAGCCGAGGGGCAACTGTCCGGGCCTTTCAACTTCCTGGGCCGTGAACATGAACTGACCCTCGGCGCCAACTACGGCCGCCTGCACCACACTGAACGAGGCCACTACAACTCCGCAGCGGGCAACCAGGTGGAAAGCCTCGCCGATGTACTGGCCGGCAATGTGGTGGAGCCAGCGATGAACTACACCGACGACCTCAACACCCAACTGTTCACCGACCGCCAGAAAAGCCTGTTCGCCGGCGCGCGTTTCAGCCTCACCGACGACCTGCACTGGATCGCCGGTGCGCGCATGCTCAGCGCTGATGGCGAAGGCATGGGCTACGGCTCGCCCCACAACACCCGGGTGCACGGCAAAGTCACGCCGTACACGGGCCTGGTCTATGACCTAACCCCGCAGTGGAGTCTTTACACCAGCTGGACCGAGATCTTCAAACCGCAATACCTGCGCAGCACTGCCGGCGGCATTATCGAGCCACTGGAAGGCAAGAGCATGGAAGTCGGCGTGAAAGGTCGCCTGCTGGATGAGCGCCTGGGCGTCACCGCCGCCGTGTTCAAGACCGAGCAACAGAACGTCGCCGAGGCCACCGGGGCCATCGTCAACGGCCAATACGTGTATCGCGGCGTGGATTACAAAAGCCGTGGCGTGGAGCTGGAAGCCAACGGTGAAGTCCTGCCCGGCGTGTCCCTGGCCGGCGGCTACACCTACGTGCACATCGAAGACAACAATGGCGAAAAAGCCCGCCAGTACGTGCCCACTCACAGCGTGCGCGCCAGCCTGACCTACCGCCTGCCCGGCGTGCCCCAAGCCAAGATCGGCAGCCGTGTGCAATGGCAAAGCCACACCGAGGTCGACAGCAACAGCCGCGTGTATCAAAGCGCCTATGCCCTGGTGGACCTGATGGGCAGCTACGACTTCGACGAGCACTGGAGCACCTCGCTGAACCTGAACAACGTCACCGACCAGAAGTACCTGCTGTCGCTGTACCAGGCTGCCGGCTCGACCAATTACGGCGCGCCACGCAACCTTACCGCGTCAGTGACCTGGAAATACTGAGCATGACTTTTTTGCACAACCCATCGGTGTTTTTGGGCGTTCATCTCTAGATTTATGCGTGCCTATACTCGGTTCAGCCACCCGGCTGAGCCGGGGGTCAGTCCCTACAACAATAATCAAGGACACCGACCATGACGCACCCCTTCCTGGCCGCCCGGGATTTTCTGCTCGCCCACCGCACCGACTACGCCACCGCCGTACGGGATTTCCGCTGGCCGCAACTGGGCGCGTTCAACTGGGCGCTGGACTACTTCGACGTCATGGCCGAGGGCAACTCGGCCAATGCGCTGTGGATCGTCGAAGAAGACGGCAGCGAACAACGCTACAGCTTCCAGCAACTGGCCACGCGCTCAAATCAGGTGGCCAATCACTTGCGCTCGCTGGGCGTGCGGCGTGGTGATCGGGTGCTGTTGATGCTGGGCAACGACGTGGCGTTGTGGGACACCATGCTCGCCGCGTTCAAGTTGGGTGCGGTGGTCATTCCGGCCACCGCCCTGCTGAACCCGGATGATTTGCGCGACCGTATCGAACGCGGCCAAGTGCGTCATCTGGTGGTCGGCGAGGCGCATGTCGGCAAGTTTGCCGGCCTGGCGGACGGTTGCAGTCGCGTCTGTGTCGGCGAAGCACCCGCCGGCTGGGTCGCCCACAACGCCGCGTTTGAACACCCCGAACACTTTGAAGCCGAAGGACAGACCCAAGCCACTGACCCGATGCTGCTGTATTTCACCTCCGGCACCACCTCCAAACCGAAGATGGTGCTGCACAGTCACCAGAGCTACCCGGTGGGCCACTTGTCGACGATGTACTGGATCGGCCTGCAACCGGGCGACCTGCACCTGAATATCTCATCCCCTGGCTGGGCCAAACACGCCTGGAGTTGCCTGTTCGCGCCGTGGAATGCCGGGGCGTGCATCTTTATCCATAACGTCGCGCGGTTCAGCGCACCGGCCTTGCTCAACGCGTTGGAACGCTACGGCGTGACCAGCCTGTGCGCGCCGCCCACGGTGTGGCGCATGTTGATCCAGGAAGACCTGGCCAGCTATAAACCGCGCCTGAGCCTGCGTGAACTGGTGGGCGCCGGCGAGCCACTGAACCCGGAGATCATCGAGCAAATCCAGCACGCCTGGGGCTTGCCACTGCGCGATGGTTTCGGCCAATCGGAAACCACCGCGCTGGTGGGCAATACGCCGGGGCAGTTGCTCAAGCCGGGGTCCATGGGCCGTCCGTTGCCGGGTTATCAGGTGGCGTTGCTTGATCCGGATGGCATCCCCAGCACCGAAGGCGAAGTCGCCCTGCCCTTGGCTGTACGGCCACTCGGCCTGATGCTGTGCTATGAAGACAGCCCGGAAAAAACTGCCGAAGTAATGCGCGACGGCTACTACCGCACCGGCGATACCGCGCAGATCGACGCCGACGGCTATATCACCTTTGTCGGGCGTGCCGACGATGTGTTCAAGGCCTCCGACTACCGCATCAGCCCGTTCGAACTGGAAAGTGCGCTGATCGAGCACCCGGCGGTGATGGAAGTGGCCGTGGTACCCAGCCCCGATCCGTTACGCCTGGCCGTGCCGAAAGCCTTCCTGATCCTGGCCCACGACGCTCCCGGCAGCCATGAACTGGCGCGCCACATTCTGGCGTTTGCCCGTGAAAACCTGGCGCCGTACAAGCGTGTACGGCGCATTGAGTTTGTGAGCGAGTTGCCCAAGACCATCTCCGGCAAAATCCGTCGCGTGGAGCTGCGGCAGATGGAGGTGGTGCGGCGCCAGAGTGAAACGCGGGGGGAGCAGGAATACTTCGAAGAGGACTTCGCGGTGACCACCCCCACGGTTTAACTTCCTTGCGCGGTTCAAAATGTGGGAGCGGGCTTGCTCGCGAAGGCGGTGTGTCAGTCAGAGATGTTCTAACTGAACGACCGCATTCGCGAGCAAGCCCGCTCCCACATTTGGATTGGGTTGTGTCAGTCATTCCCTGCTTAGAAATCAACAGTGGCCGACAGCTGCAACGTGCGCGGATACCCCGGCGAAAACGCGCCATATGACGCCACGCCCGACCAGTATTCCCGGTCAAACACGTTCTGCACCGTGGCGCGGAATGTGGTTGGCCGCCCTTCGATCTTCGTTGCATAACGCGCGCCAGCGTCGATGCGCGTCCATGAATCGAGTTCCTGGGTATTAGCCTGGTTCACATACTGGCTGTCGGTGTAGATCGCACCGCCGGTCAGGGTGAAACCTTCCAGCCACGGCGTATCCCACTCGGCCCACAGGTTAGCCTGGATATCCGGCACGCCCACCGGCTTGTTGCCACGGTTGGCGGCAGTGGCGGATTGGGTCAGCTCGCCATCGAGGAAGGTCACGCCGCCCATCAAGCGGGTGCCCGGCGCCACTTCGCCGAACACGCTCAACTCAACGCCACGGTTACGCTGTTCAGCCTGCACCGAATACACACCATCGGCGCCCACTTCGCCACTGGGCTTGGTGATCTGGAACAACGCCACACTGGTCATGAAGGTGCCGTGTTCATACTTCACGCCGAGTTCGTGTTGCTTGGATTCATAAGGCGCGAACGTCTCACCGGCATTGCTCGCCGTCCCCGGCGCCGCATCGCCTTTACTCAAGCCCTCGACATAGTTGTAGTACAGCGACACGTCATCCCAAGGCTTGATGACCACGCCCAGCAACGGTGTATTGGCACTGGCGTCATACCGCGAGCTGACCCCGCCGGTGCTGTTGTAGTTACGCGACTCAATCGATTGGTGGCGCATGCCCAGGGTCAGTTGCAGGCGATCATCCAGAAAGCCCAGGGTGTCGGTGAGCGCTACGCCCGACAGCTCCGTCTCGGAAATGCGCAGTACCTTCGGCGCGTTGATGGACTGTTTGGGCGTGTCCACCGGGTGGTAGATATTCGACAGAATCGTCGTGCCATTGTTGATGCCCCGGGATAACTCATCCTCGTACCGGGTCGCCATCAGCGTGGTCATATGGGTCACCGGGCCGGTGGCAAACAAACCGCGCAGGCCCACATCGGCAGTGGAACGGTCGACGTTGAACTTGTAGTAGCCGGGAATATTGCTGGTATCGCCAGCGTCATTGAGGATGCGCGGCACCTGGTCGGACATGCGCTTCACATCCGAGCGGCCACCACCGGCATGCGCGAACGCGGTGAGGTTGTCGTTCAGGTCGTATTCACCACCGAGCAACAGTGATTGCTCCTTGGTGTCCGACCAACCCCACTTCTGCGGCAGGCTGGTACGGCCATTGGGAGCGGACGGCACCTGCACGTTCGGCGCAATAGTGAACGGCCGTGAAGCGCCGTCATAGCTTTCTTTCTGGCTGATGTAATCGAGGTTCAGGCGCAGCCGCTCGCCACGATAATCCAGGGCAATGGCGCCGATGCCCACGTCGCGGTGCTGGTCATCCGCGGCGGTGTCGCCGCCCTGCAGGCTGCCATTGAAGCGCACGCCAAACTGGTTTTCATCACCGAAGCGACGGCTGATATCGAGGTGGCCGCCGACTTGGCTGTCCGACGCATAGCTGCCGGTGAAACGGGTCAGGTCCTGATCCAGTGGGCGCTTGGGCACGATGTTGATCACACCCCCTACGCCGCTGTTAGGCGAGATGCCGTACATCAGTGCGCCCGGCCCCTTGAGCACTTCGACGCGCTCAGCGTACTCGGTGAACGCCCGGTAGTTGGGCGCCACGCCGTACACGCCGTCATAAGCGAGCTCGCCGAGGTTGCCTTCGCCAATCGCAAAACCACGGATGAAAAACGAGTCGACGATGCCACCGGTTTGCCCGGTAGAGCGCACCGACGGGTCACGCTCCAGCGCGTCGGCCACGGTGACGGTCTGCAGGTCGGCAAGGGTCTTGGCGGTGTAGCTG
The DNA here is from genome assembly GCF_002255865.1 of Pseudomonas sp. PGPPP1. Lineage (NCBI taxonomy): Bacteria > Pseudomonadati > Pseudomonadota > Gammaproteobacteria > Pseudomonadales > Pseudomonadaceae > Pseudomonas > Pseudomonas sp. PGPPP1. Next base: position 71,274 of record NZ_NKIG01000006.1, read on the forward strand.
GTGACACTGAACGGCGTGTCCATCACGTCCTTGTTGCCCAGCATGCCCAGGCGTGCGCCACGGGCCACTTGGCCGCCGGCGAGCACGTCGGGCAAATCGGTGGGGCCGTTGTACACGGCGTTGACGTTGGTTTCACCGAGCGTCAAAGGCTCATCGGCGGCCCAGGCAGTGGTGCTGGCGGCGGCCAATAACAAGGCAGTTCGAATGGCGAGGGTTAACCGGCTGGCAACAAGCATGGCGTCGGGGGTCCTTTCATCGGGAGAAGGTGGAATTACTCCTGATGCCAGCCGGCGCGCGAAAAAGTATCAGCCTGCGGTAAGTTTTTTCCTTGGCTGCGACGTTGCGCTGTCGATGGGTTGTCACTTAGCATTGGGAATACTTCTCAATTGCACAGACCTGCGCCATGAGCGAAACCCATAACAATCCGCACCTGAGCGCGATCGAAGCCCTGTACAGCGGGCATCACGGCTGGCTGTACGCCACGCTCAAACGCAAACTCGGCAACGCCATGGATGCCGCGGACCTGGCCCAGGACACCTTCACCCGCATCCTCGCTTCCCAGGTCACGGTGATCGACCAGCCACGGGCCTACCTGACCTGTGTGGCCAAGGGCATCCTGGTCAACTGGTACCAGCGCAAGGCCCTGGAACGCGCGTATCTGGAAGCCCTGGCTTGCGTACCGATTCATGAGGTGCCGTCGCCGGAAGCGCACTTCGTGGTGCTGGAAACCCTGCATGAAATCGACGCGATGCTCGATTCGCTGCAGCCGCTGGTGAAGCGCGCGTTCCTGCTCTCGCAGCTCAACGGCCTTAAATACCAGGACATCGCCGATCAATTGGAGGTGTCGCTGATCACCGTCAAACGCTACATGAAACAGGCATTTGTGCAGTGCCTGATGCTGGTGGAATAGATGCCCGCCCTGTCTCCCAAAGCACTCGAGGAAGCCGCCGAATGGCTGATGCGCCTCAGCGAAGGCGACCTCAATGACAGCGAGCGCGCCGAATGGGAACACTGGAAACTCAGCAGCCCTGAACGCGACCGCGCCTGGGCCCGCGCGCAGTTGCTGCAAAGCAAGTTGGGCGGCCTGCCGCCGTCGCTGGCGATGTCGGCGCTGGACCGTCCTGCGAGCCCAGAGCGTCGCGCAGCCTTGGGCAAACTGGCGCTGCTGTTGGCGGTGATGCCGGTGGGCTGGGGCAGTTGGAAGCTGGCGCAAAACCAGCAATGGACGGCGGACTACAGCACTCGCGTGGGCGAACGCCGCGAGCTTGTGTTGGCCGATGGTTCGCGCATAACGCTCAATACCGATACGGCTATCGACGTGCGGTTCGACAGCCAGCAGCGCCTGGTGCACCTGCGCGAAGGCGAAATACTGGTGCAGACCGCGCATGAGGCCACCCGCCCGTTTTTGGTCAGCACCCGCCAGGGGCGCATGCAGGCCCTGGGCACACGTTTTACCGTGCGCGAACTGAACGCGCGGACTCATCTGGCGGTGTTGGAAGGTGCCGTCAAGGTGATGCTGGCCGAGAATAGCCAAACGGCGCCACTGATCGTTAATGCCGGGCAGCGTACGGATTTTTCTGCGCAGACGTTTGGGGCGCTGGGTACGGCTGACGGCAATGTGGATGCCTGGACCCGGGGTATGTTGATGGCAGACAAGATGCGCTTGGCGGATTTTGTGGCTGAGCTGTTGCGCTATCGTCGGGGGGTTGTGCGCTGTGATCCGGCGATTGCCGATTTGAAGATTTCGGGGGCGTTTCCGGTCGGTGATAGCCAGCGGGCGTTGGGTATGTTGGTGCAGACGTATCCGGTGCGGGTGAGTGGGCATTTGAATGGGTATTGGGTGACGTTGTCGCCTGCCTGAGGTGGGCAGGCGATTGCGCTTTTTCAGATGTAAACCGGTTCAAATGTGGGAGCGGGCTTGCTCGCGAAAGCGGCTTATCAGGCGACCGAGTTTTTTCGGATGCACACCGCTCAAAATGTGGGAGCTGGCTTGTCGGGTCGCCGCATCGCTGCGATAGCTATGCGTTTGGCGCTAGAGGGTTTGGTTCGGAGTACATATCCGTTATTTGGGTGAAGGCTGATATGGGTTCCGCTCTTACAGCGGCTCACTTTTGAAAAGCGCAAAAGTAAGCAAAACGCTTCGCCCCACCACTCGGCACCTCGCCTAGGCTCGGTGTGCCCTCTCTCCGGCTTGAATCCGTGGGCCGCCGCCACGCGCCATCCATGGCGCGGGGCGGCTAACCCGGCGTCCTGCCGGGTTACCCACGGATTCAAGCCTGCGTTCGGCCAGCGTGGTTTAACGGGGCGCCTAAGATCAAGATCAAGATCCAAAGCAAAGCAAAGCTGCGTCTGACTAAGTGGGCGCGAAAATAAAATGGCAGTTGGCTGATACTTTTTCCAATCTCAACTGGCAAACCTTGGAACTCCTTTACCTCTCGTCCAAAGGCCCCCCTTTCATGCTTGTGATTCGCAGCGTGTTGTTCAGTCTGGTATTGAGCGGTGCCACGATGGCTGCGCAGCTAGATGCGGTTGCGCTGCACGCTTATCAGATCGCTCCGGGCCCGCTCGGCGCTACGCTGTCGCGCTTTGCGGTGGACGCAGGTATTGCATTGTCGTTTGTACCGGCCCTGACCGAAGGCCTGACCAGCCCCGGGCTGTCCGGGATGTATTCGACCCAGGAAGCGGTCAACCTGCTGCTGGCCGGCAGTGGTCTGGCGATGGTGATGCGCAGCGACGGCACCTACACCCTGGTGCAGCGCCGGGTCACTCTGGACAACATCGAGGTCAGTGGCGTCGAGCAACGGGCCGATAGCCTGCCGCCGGTATATTCCGGCGGCCAGGTGGCAGTGGGTGGGCGCTTGGGCATGCTGGGCAATACCGATGTAATGGACGCACCATTCAGCGTCAGCACCTACACCGCCGCGTTGATCAAGGACCAACAGGCCACCACCGTCGGCGATTTGCTGGAGCGCGACTCTTCAGTGCGCTCCACCGGGCAGACCGGGGGTATTGTCGACTCGTTTTTCATCCGCGGCTTCCCGGTGGGCGAAGGTAACCTCGGCGAGTTGGCGTTCGACGGGGTATACGGCGTGGCCTCCAATTACCGGGTGTTCACCGAGTACGCCGAACGCGTCGAAGTGGTCAAGGGGCCGGGCGCCCTGCTCTACGGCATGTCGCCCAACAGCGCGGTCGGTGGCGTGATCAACGTGGTGCCCAAGCGCTCCCTGGAAGAAGACCTCACTCGCTACACCGCCAGCTACGCCCAGGATGCGCATTTGGGAAACCGCATCGATATCAGTCGGCGCTTTGGCGAGGAGCGCCGCTTCGGTGTGCGTTTCAACGGCGGTGTACAGCAAGGCGATACGGTGATCGAGCACCAGGACCGGGCCGTCGATATCGGCGCGCTGTCCCTGGACTATCAGGGCGAGCGCCTGCGCACCAGCCTGGACCTGATCGCCCAGGAGGAAACCTTCGACGGCGCCTCGCGGCCATTCCTGATCGCCGCCGGCGTAAAGATCCCCGACGCCGCCAATGGTCGCACCAACGTTAGCCAGGACTGGGGCTGGTCGAAAACGCGGGACAAATCCGCCTTGCTCAGCGGCGAATATGACCTCACCGACCACCTGACCGTGTTCGGCCACGCCGGCGGCGGCCGGTCGGCGGTGGCGCGCCTGTCCGATCAGACGCCGAGCATCGTCAACAGCGCCGGTGACACCTCGTCGATCCCAGGTTATTACCGCTTCGAAGTGCAGCGCTACACCGTCGACGCCGGCGCGCGCCTGCGCTTTGATACCGGGCCGATCAGCCACAGCAGTACCGTGCAGGTCACGCGTTATCGCGATGAGCTGTCGCGGGGGATTATTTCCGGTGCACCGGTGCTGTCGAATATCTACCACCCCAGCGAAAGCCCCAAACCGTCGATCCCCAAACCGGACGCCCCCAAGGTGTCCGCCAGCGAACTGACCGGCGTGGCCATCGCCGACACCCTGTCGGTGCTGGACCAACGTGTGCAGGTCACCCTGGGCCTGCGTAAACAGACCATCGAGTCCAACAACTACAACGCGGCAGGCACCGTGACCAGCACCTACGACGACGGCAAGACCACACCGCTGTTCGCCGTGGTGCTCAAGCCTTGGGAGCATATGGCGTTCTACTACAACTACCTCGAAGGCCTGAGCAAGGGCGATGTCGCGCCGTCCAACGCGTCCAACGCCGGCGAGGTGTTTGCCCCCTATGTCTCCAAGCAGCACGAAGTCGGCGTCAAGTTCGACTACGCCACCTTCATGTCCACCCTGGCGCTGTTCCAGATCCAGAAGCCCAGCGGCGAACTGGCCGGCGGGCGGTTTGCCGTACAGGGCGAACAGCGCAACCGAGGCCTGGAATTGAATGTGTTCGGCGAAATCGCCCCGGGCACCCGCCTGCTCGGCGGTGTCACCCTGCTGGATGCAACGTTGACCCGCACCGGCGTCGCCGCCAACCAGGGCAATACCCCCGTCGGCGTGCCCAAGGCGCAGGCCAACCTGTGGGCCGAATGGGACACGCCCTGGGTCGAAGGCCTGACGCTGACCAGCGGCGCGATCTACACCGCCAGCCAGTACATCGACCAGGCCAACACCCAACAACTGGCCCCTTGGACGCGCTTCGACATAGGCGCACGCTACACCACGCGCATCGTCGAGCGACCGACGACGTTCCGCGCCACGGTGCAGAACGTGTTTGACCGCGAATACTGGTCCGGTGTGGCGTCCTACGGGGCGTTTTCACAAGGCTCGCCACGCACCCTGCTGCTGTCGGCCACAGTCGACTTCTAATACCGGCTGTCTCGCCTAATCCTGTTGAATACTTGCCTGATCCTCCGACTTATCGACTAGCGGATAACTGTCGCCTTGCGCCGTGGACTAGAGTTCAACCATAAGCGGCCATCACGTCTTCATAAAAAAGGCCGCACCTACCGTCGATCAGCAGGTGAGCCATGGAATTACGGATTAATCAAAAGACCTATCAGGTTGATGCAGACGCCGATACGCCATTGTTATGGGTCATCCGCGATGACCTGGGGCTGACCGGCACCAAGTACGGCTGCGGCCTGGCCCAGTGCGGCGCGTGTTCAGTGTTGGTGGACGGTAACGTGGTGCGCAGTTGCGTCACGCCGGTGGCTGGGGTGGTGGGGCGTGAAATCACCACCATCGAAGCGGTTGAAGAGGACGCAGTGGGCAAACGCGTGGTGGCGGCCTGGGTCGAACATCAGGTGGCGCAGTGCGGTTACTGCCAGTCCGGGCAGGTCATGGCGGCCACCGCGTTGCTCAAGCACACTCCTGCCCCAAATGATGCGCAGATCGAAGCGGCGATGATCAACCTGTGCCGCTGCGGTACTTACAACGCTATCCGCACTGCTGTGCAGGACCTGGCCAAGCCGGAGCGTGCCTGATGAGTGCGCACACCGAGTTATTCGATACGCCAGTGAACCTGTCGCGCCGACGTTTTCTGGCCAGTACAGCCGTGGGTGCGCTGGTGATCGGTTTCGGCCTGCCACTGGGTTCGTCCAGGGTCCAGGCAGCCACTAGCCCGGTTGCCGAACGCGGCACCCAGGTGCCGGCCTTCCTGGAGATTCGCCCGGACGGCACAGTGCGCCTGCTCAGCCCCTTTATGGAAGGCGGCCAAGGTACTCACACCGCCATGGCACAGATTGTCGGCGAAGAGCTGGATGCCGACCCGGCCACCTTCGTGGTAGAAGCCGCCCCGCCCGGCGACGCCTATGTGGTGATGGAAAACGGCATGCGCATCACCGGCGGCAGTATGTCGGTGCGCATGAGTTACCCGGTCATGCGGCGCCTGGGCGCCCTGGCGCGCACCATGTTGCTGCAGGCCGGTGCCGAGCAACTGGGCGTGCCGATGGCCGAACTGACCACCCAGCCAGGCCGCGTGGTGCACGCCGCATCGGGCCGGTCGCTGGGTTACGGTGAGTTGGCAGGCCGCGCGCTGGATATGCCCGTGCCCGACCCGGCCAGTGTAAAGCTGCGCGACCCAAGCCAGTTCCGCTGGATCGGCAAACCGGTGAAGCGCCTGGACGCCTACGACAAATCCACCGGCAAGGCGCTGTACAGCATCGACCAGAAGGTCGACGGCATGCTACACGCCGCCGTGCAGCACGCGCCGCGCCTGGGCATGACCGTGGGCAGCCTGCGTAACCAGGCGCAGGTCGAAGCCATGAAAGGCGTACATTCCGTCCACCAACTGCCCGGTGCCGTGGCGGTGGTGGCCGAACGCTGGTGGCACGCCAAGCGGGCAGTCGAGGCGATTCAAGTCGACTGGCAGGAGCCCAGTGCCGATGCGACTGTACGGGTGATGCCGGCGGATTTCTCCAGCGATGGCTTCCGCGACTTTCTGGCGGCCCAGCAAGGCCCGGCACGTGACGACGAAAACGAAGGCGAAGTAGCCGCCGCGTTGGCGGGCGCAAAGACCACAGTCGAAGCCACCTACCACAACCAATACCTGCACCACGCCCAACTGGAGCCGCCGTCAGCACTGGCGCGGTTCAACCCAGACGGCACGCTGGACGTGTGGCTGCCCAACCAGGCCCCCGACATGTTCCGTGCCGATATCGCCAAGCGTACCGGCCTGAACATCGCGCAAATCAACCTGCACTCGCCGTTGCTCGGCGGCTTTTTCGGCCGGCATTTCCTGTATGACTCGGCCAGCCCGTACCCGCAGGCCATTGCACTGGCCAAGGCGGTGGGCCGTCCGGTCAAGCTGATCTGGAGCCGCGAGGAAGAATTCCTGCGCGATGTGCTGCGCCCGGTGGCGGTGGTCAAGTTCCGCGCCGCGCTGGACGCCAAAGGCTTGCCGGTGGCCATCGAAGCGGTCAGTGCAACCGAAGGCCCGACCGAAGCCATCGCCGGCAAACAGGGTGAAAAACTCGACCCCACTGCTCTTGAAGGTTTGTCCGGCAAGTCTTATGCGATCCCCAACAAACGTATCGCGCAGATCTACGTCAAAGGCCCGGCCATGCTCGGTTACTGGCGTTCGGTGGGCAACTCCCTGAATGACTTCTTCTACGAGGCGTTCCTGGATGAACTGGCGGACAAAGGCGGTCACGACCCTTACGAGTTGCGCCTGCATTTGCTGCGCGACAACCCTCGGCTGACCACCCTGTTGCAAGCGGTAGGCGAGCTGTCCGGTGGTTGGAAACGCGGCCCGTACACGGCTGAAGACGGCACTCGGCGTGCACGCGGCGTGGCCATGGCCTCGCCGTTCGGCTCCCACGCGGCGGTGATCGCCGAAGTGTCGATTGACAGTGGCCAGGTCAAGGTGCACCAGATCTGGGAAGCCATCGACCCCGGCAGCATCGTCAACCCGGCGATTGTCGAGGCGCAGGTCAATGGCGCGGTGGCCTTGGGCTTGTCCCAGGCGTTGCTGGAGGAAGCGGTGTACGTAGACGGCAAACCACGGGCGCGCAACTACGACCTGTATCCGATTTTGCCGCCTTCGCGCATGGCGCAGGTGCATGTGCGGATTGTCGAGAGTGGCGAAAAGATGGGCGGCATTGGCGAGCCACCGTTGCCCGCCGTGGCGCCGGCCGTGGCCAATGCGGTGGCGCAGTTGACCGGCCAGCGCATCCGCAGCTTGCCGTTGAGCCGACACACTTTCAGCTAACCGACAGAGACCGCCCATGAACAACCGTCGATTCGTAAGAACCGCAGGCTGGCTGGCGCTGCCCTGCCTGGTCGCCGCAGGTGTGCTGGCCTGGTACGTCACCCGCCAGCCCGCCTCCCCTTTTGAACAAGCACAAAGCGTGGACGCCGCGTTGGTCAGTCGCGGCGAGTACGTCGCCCGGCTCAGCGACTGCGTGGCCTGCCACAGCTTGCCGGGCAAGACGCCGTTTGCCGGCGGCCTGGAAATGGCCACGCCGCTGGGGGCGATTCATGCCACCAATATCACTCCGGATCGCGAACACGGCATCGGCGCCTACAGCTTGGCCGACTTTGACCGCGCAGTGCGCCACGGCGTAGCACCGGGTGGCCGCAGGCTTTACCCGGCCATGCCCTACCCGTCCTATGTGAAGCTCAGCGACGATGATATCCGCGCGCTGTACGCGTTCTTCATGAAAGGCGTGCAACCGGCCAGCGAACCGAACATCCCCAGCAGCATCCCTTGGCCGCTCAACCTGCGCTGGCCCATTGCAATGTGGAATGGCGTGTTCGCCCCCAGTGAGCCTTACGCCGCCAAGTCCGACCAGGACCCGTTGTGGAACCGTGGCGCCTACATCGTCCAGGGCCCCGGCCATTGCGGCAGCTGCCACACGCCACGTGGCCTGGCCTTCAACGAAAAAGCGCTGGACGAATCCGGCAAGCCCTACCTCGCCGGCGCCCTGCTGGACGGCTGGTACGCACCGAGCCTGCGCCAAGACCCCAACACCGGCCTGGGCCGCTGGACCGAGCCGCAGATCGTGCAGTTCCTCAAGACCGGGCGTAACCAACATGCGGTGGTGTTCGGCTCGATGACCGAGGCGTTCAACAACTCCACGCAGTTCATGGCCGACGACGATCTGGCCGCCATCGCCCGCTACCTCAAGTCTTTGCCGGGTGATCCACAGCGCGACGGCACGCCTTGGCACTATCAGACCGCCGCTGCCGACACCGGCCCGGGCGCTCACACCTACGCCACCCGTTGCGCGTCGTGCCATGGCTTGGACGGCAAGGGCCAGCCCGAGTGGATGCCACCGTTGGCCGGTGCCACCTCGGCACTTGCGAAGGAAAGCGCCTCGGCCATCAACATCACCTTAAATGGTTCGCAGCGGGTGGTGACTGCCGGAGTACCGGACGCCTACCGCATGCCCGCGTTTCGTGAGCAGTTGTCTGACCAGGAGATTGCCGAGGTGCTGAGCTATGTGCGCAACACCTGGGGCAATAACGGGGGCGCGGTGGACGCGCAAGCGGTGGGCAAGCTGCGCGGGCATACAGACCCGGCGAGCAGCAGCCCGATTATTTTGCATATGCGTTGACACCTGGATGGGACTTTAGACGACCTGTAGTGAGCGGGCTTGCCCCGGTACAGACCGGGGACATCGTTTACATTTCTAACCGGCGTGGTGTACAGCGTCAGAAGACTATGCCGCCAGCGTCGACGCGGCGCTGAACGAAGCCAAGGGTTTACTGCTGACCTTCAAGGCGGTGCTGCGCCGGTTGTATCGCGCCGAAGCGAGCCGGCATACGCCGGGCAATGGGTTGGGGTTGAGCATGGTGGCGGCGGTAGCAAGGTTGCATGATTTGCAACTGACGGTCAGTGATGCGGGGCCGGGGTGTCGGGTGGAGTTGGTGCGCAAGGGGTGATTTCGTTGAGTTGCGGGTATTGAACGTGCACTTTATGCGCAAATTGTTGTGCCTGACACTTGAGCCAATCAAACAGGCGAGCGATATCCGGCTCTGACTGCCTGCCATTCCGGCAAATGATGTAGTACGCAGCGGGCGACATCATCACGGGGCCGTTTAATGCAACCAACGAACCGTCTCTCAACGCGTCGTACACCAACGCTGTGCGACCCAAGGCAATCCCCCCTCCTTTTAATGCCAGGCTGATAGCCAGGCTCGAATCGGGAAAACGGGGACCATGATGATAGGGTGGCGCAGCCAGCCCCTGAAACGAAAACCAGCTTTCCCATCCTGGGCACACTTGATCGTCAACCCGATGAATCAACGGGTACTCTGCGATATCCGCGAATGCGATATCGCCATTCACTTGCTGAAACTGCGGCGAACACACTGGAAATACAGCGTCGCGCATCAGCAATTCGGCGTGAAAACCCGGGTAGTCACCGTACCCCATCACAATCGCGACATCGAACTGATGAGCCCCCAGGTTGGCGCTGTTCATGTCCGCGCTGGTCAACACCAGGTCAAGGTTGAATGAAGCCTCGGTGTGAGAACCGTGCATCCTGGGAATCAGCCACGTTGAACACAGCGAGGACGTGCACGCGAGGTAAAGCGGTTGGGGCTTGCTGGGGTTGAGCGAATGCAACACCGCGTCCAGTGTTGTGAAGAATCCATCTGTGACCGGAAACAGCGCCTGCCCCTCTGCCGTGAGCTTGACGCCACGCGAGTGCCGCTCGAAGAGTTGCACACCCCACCACTCCTCGAGACCCGAAATTTGATGGCTGATGGCACTGGCGGTGAGGTTAAGTTCGGAGGCGGCGCGCGCAAAGCTGCCTGTTTTTGCAGCACTGACGAACGCTTGAAGCATCGGTGTCGGTGGCGGACGTTGGGCCATCAGGTGCTCACTTTGATCAGAATGATCCCGCAAACAATGACGAACGCCGAAAACATCCGCCGCCAACCGAAGCGTTCATGAAAAAACAGCGCGGCAATAATGGCGCCGATGATAACACTGGTTTCCCGCAATGCTGAGACCTTGGCCACCGCGTCCAATGACAGTGCAAACAACACCAAACCGTATGACGCCAGATAAAACACTCCCCCCATCACACCCACCCGCCAGTGCTTGCCAATAGCCTGGGCGAGTGCCGCACGCTCTTTAAAATAGGCCAGCAGCGGGATCGGCATGCTCTGAAAGAGTGTCAGGTAGATGATGTACTGTAGAACCGTCTCACTGGCTCTTACGCCTTTGGCATCCACGACCGTGTAGGACGCAATGAATGCACCGGCACACACCGCCATCAGTATTGGTTTGAACATCTGCGCCGTCATCTTGCGCACAAACGTCAGACTGATAATCCCCAGACAAATCAGCAGCACACCCGCCATCGCCTGAAACGACAGTTGCTCATGCAGCAAACAGTAGGAAAACAGCGCAACCAACACGGGCGGCACGCCCCGCATCACCGGATAAACCTGGCCAAAGTCACCGGTTTCGTAAGCCTTGATCAGAAACAACCGATAGACCGTATTGAGCACCACGGAAATCAGCACATAGCCCCACACCTCAAGACTGGGCAGCGTAACCAGCGGCAGCGCGACCAGGCAGATCAACAGCGCAGTGCCATCGACCATGGCCAGGGTCATGAAACGGCTGCTTCCGGCACGGACAACGGCGTTCCAAGTGGCGTGCATAAAGGCGGAGATCAGGACCAGGGTGATTGCGATGTCGGCGTTATCCATGGGGCTCGGCTTTTGGTGGGTATTGGAGGTCGAACGTTATCTACGGCAGACATCATTGTTTGCGTAACCACATCCGTAGCATGTAGCGATTCAACCCACTCAAAGGTTCGGCATCATCAATATTTTCTCGCGCCGCATTCGTATCGATGAAATGCGTTCGTGTATGAAGAAATTTATTGTCCGCTGAAATAAGCATCTGCCCAGGTTCAAGCAGCACTCGATATTGAACCGATGATTGATCGAGGGCCGTATCCAAAAAATTCAATGCCTGGGTCTGCGCTGAGGTCAACGGAACTCCGGCTTTGAGGTGAGCCGATTCAATGTAGACCCGAAAGTATCGGATCAAAGGAATACCCTCGTCGGAGAAGCTGAGAATAGGCGCTTTAAACAGCTGTTCTTCCTCTGACATACCTCGGTTCTCAAAGTAAAAGTCACACTTTAGTTCTTCAAGTATGTCGGGAAAAGCCATGAGTTCCGCGTAGACCGCGCTCGCATCGATAAACGTTCATGATTAATAAGATCTCGTAGGTTCCTCAATTCTGTGCTCAACACGTGATGACGAATCGGATCAATGCAAGCAGGCCTCATATCCAACCGTTCGTTCTGCTCTCCAACTTCTAATGCATTAGTTGCATTGAGCAGTTCATTAAAGGCTGTCTCTGAGAGCCGAACTTTAGAGACTTCCTGACGAAAACCACTTAGGTTTATGTTCATCGCAATCCTTTACGGTAGTTGGTTGGGACACCCATTTAACTAAGCGCCCAACACCTGAAAAAGCGAAACCTCGTCATGGCTGCCATCAAAATTTGTCATGCCAGACCATTCCTACAGATAAACACCTTTCAACTAACAGGTAGTGGCACCTGGTCATGGTTTGTAAAGGGCCAGCAAGGCGCATCGCTTTTAATTGCAGGACGTTTCCTAGACAATCCCTGCCGCCTTGTGCCTGCTGGAATCGGTGGCTAGTCTGCGGTCCGTCACTGCCTATTCAGTGATCGGGTTTAGTCGCCCGGAATGACACAAGGCGCATCGTCACATGAAGTTTTATGGTGGCTGTGCGCAGGGCACCTTCGGGTGCGCCGGATTTGCTTGTGGCCGGTCGACTAACCTGCGTACAGCCGCCACCCTTCGTTAAGACGCCCTGCTCTATACCGCCAGCTTGCTCGATAGCGCGTCGGCTACCGCGCTCGATTGTGGTGAGCAATTGGCAAGCCCCGAACGGGCGAAGATCCTGGCGGTGTGGCATTTGCTGGAAATTGCCAAGACGACAGTAGATCGCTCCATCGAATGCCTGAAACCCAGCTAAAAACTGACACCGCCTGACGACAATCTGTAGTGAGCGGGCTTGCCCCGCGCTGGGTGGCGAAGCCGCCCCAATCCAGTCACCGAGAGCTTTCAGAAAAACCGAGGTGCCTGGGTTTAGGGCGGCTTCGCCACCCAGCGCGGGGCAAGCCCGCTCACTACAAGTGCGGTGTCCAGAAGCTTATTCCACGACGATATTTATCACGTTTCTTTGACGTTTTTTTCTCATTCCCCCCTCTACATTCGCCGCGCCCAAACATGCAAATGATTCCTATTGGTCTAGTCTCAATCGACCTCTCGCGGATTTCCCGTGCATTAATAAAAACCGGAGCGCTCACCGCATGACCACCCGTCTTCCGTCCTTTATCAAAAAAGCCCTGCTCGCCACCGCATTGGTCAGCGCCGGGCACGTGTATGCCGCCGACTCGGTGGGCATTGTGGTGTACAACGCCCAGCACGAAAGCCTTACCAAGGCGTGGGTCGAAGGGTTTACTCAAGAGACCGGCATCCCGGTGACGATCCGCAACGGCGACGACACCGAGATGGGCAACCAGATCGTGCAGGAAGGCGCCGCCTCCCCGGCCGATGTATTCCTCACCGAAAACTCCCCGGCCATGGTGCTGGTGGACAACGCCGGGCTGTTCTCGCCGTTAGCGCCGACCACCTTGGAACAGGTGGACGCTGCCTATCGCCCGGCCCATGGCAAGTGGATCGGCATTGCCGCGCGCTCCACGGTGTTCGTGTACAACCCGAGCACGCTCAAAGAAGCCGACCTGCCCAAGTCGCTGCTGGACCTTGCTTCGCCAAGCTGGAAAGGCCGCTGGGCCGCCTCCCCGGCCGGTGCCGACTTCCAGGCCATCGTCGCCGCCGTGCTGGAGCTGAAAGGCGAAGCCGCCACCCTCGACTGGCTCAAGGCAATGAAAGCCAACGCGACCATTTATCGCGGCAACAGCGCGGTACTCAAGGCCGTCAACGCCGGCCAGGTGGACAGCGGCGTGATCTATCACTATTACAGCTTCGTCGACCAATCCAAGACTGGCGAAAACAGCAAGAACACCAAACTGCACTACTTCAAACACCAGGACCCGGGCGCGTTTGTGAGCATTTCCGGGGCCGGTGTGTTGGCGTCCAGCAAGCATCAGGAACAGGCCCAGGCCTTCGTGAAGTGGATCACCGGCAAAGACGGCCAGGCCATTCTCAAGGACGGCACTTCGTTCGAATACGCCGTGGGCCAGAACGCCCAGTCCAACCCCAAGCTGACGCCGCTGGCACAGCTGGACGCGCCGAAGGTCGATGCGTCCAAGCTCAACAGCAAGAAAGCGGTGGAGTTGATGACCCAAGCCGGACTGCTCTGATTGCTGCCTGAAACCTCCCTCCCAGGCGTTGCACACGCAGCGCCACGCAAACGCGTCCACGGTTTGTTCAAAAGCCGTGCGGGCACGTGGGTCACCGGGTTATCGGTGCTGGTGTCGTTGCTGGCGCTGCTGCCAATTGCCTTTGTGATCGGCGTGTCCTGGCAGATCGGCTGGGCGCAGATCGAAGCGTTGGTGTGGCGCCCTCGTGTCGGCGAATTGCTGACAAACACCGTGCTGCTGGTGGTTCTCACACTGCCGTTGTGCATTGTGTTGGGTGTTGCGCTGGCGTGGTTGACCGAGCGCACCGACCTGCCGGGACGCCGCTTCTGGTCGCTGCTGGCCGTTGCGCCACTGGCGGTGCCGGCGTTTGTGCACAGTTACGCCTGGGTCAGCCTGGTGCCGTCGATCCACGGTTTACCAGCCGGTGTGCTGGTGTCGGTGATTGCCTATTTCCCCTTTCTGTACTTGCCGGTGGCGGCGACCTTGCGCCGGCTTGATCCTGCGATTGAAGACGTGGCCGAGTCCCTGGGCCTCAAGCCCTGGGCGGTGTTTCTCCGGGTGGTGTTGCCGCAGTTGCGCCTGGCGATCTGCGGCGGTGCGCTGTTGGTGGGCCTGCACCTGCTGGCCGAATACGGCTTGTACGCGATGATCCGCTTTGACACCTTCACCACGGCGATTTTCGATCAGTTCAAATCCACGTTTAACGGCCCGGCAGCGAATATGCTCGCGGCCGTTCTGGCGCTGTGTTGCCTGGCGATGCTCACTGTCGAATCCGCTGCCCGTGGCCATGCGCGTTATGCACGGGTGGGTTCAGGCAGCGCCCGTGAGCAGCGCATCGTTGTGCTGGGCGCCGGCACCACCCTGCTCTCCCTCGGCTTGCAAATGGCAACCTGCGCACTGGCCCTCGGCGTTCCACTGATCACCTTGGGCAAATGGCTGATCGCCGGTGGCCGCGAGGTCTGGCAGTTGGGCGAACTGTTGCCGGCGCTGGAGCAAACCGTACTGCTGGGCATCGCCGGTGCCGTGTTGACCACCTGCGCGGCGGTGCCAATCGCCTGGCTGTCGATCCGTGCGCCGGGGCGCTTGCAGCGCATCCTCGAAGGCTGCAACTACATCACCAGCTCCTTGCCCGGCATCGTCGTGGCCCTGGCGTTGGTCACGGTGACCATCCATTTCGCCCGGCCGATCTACCAGACCACGATTACCGTGCTGCTGGCCTACCTGCTGATGTTCCTGCCACGAGCGCTGGTGAGTCTGCGCGCCGGTATCGCCCAGGCGCCAGTGGAGCTGGAAAACATGGCTCGCAGCCTCGGCCGCTCGCCAGGCCGCGCGCTGTGGCTGATCACAATGCGCCTGGCCGCACCGTCTGCCGCTGCGGGCGCGGCGCTGGTGTTCCTGGCGATCACCAATGAATTGACCGCCACCTTGCTGCTGGCGCCCAACGGCACGCGCACCTTGGCCACCGGTTTCTGGGCGATGACCAGCGAGATCGACTACGCAGCGGCCGCGCCCTATGCGCTGATCATGATCCTGCTGTCACTGCCGTTGACCGGCCTTCTCTACCATCAATCCAAACGCACGGCAGGCCGATGAACGCCCTCGAACTGAACGCACTCTGCAAATCCTTCGGCGCCCAGCGTGCCCTGGCAGACGTCAGCCTGTCGGTGCCCACCGGCAGCCGCACGGTGATCGTCGGGCCGTCCGGCTCGGGCAAGACCACCTTGCTGCGGATGATTGCCGGCTTTGAATTCCCCGACACCGGCAGCCTCACGCTGAACGGGCAAACCCTGGTCGACAACACCCACGCCGTGCCAGCGCACCAACGCCAGATCGGCTATGTGCCGCAGGACGGCGCGCTGTTTCCGCACATGACCGTGGCCGACAACATCGGCTTCGGCCTGGCAACCAAGGGTGAACCGCGCCACGAACGCATCGCCGAACTGATGGACAGCGTGGCCCTCGACGCCAACATGGCGCGGCGCTGGCCCCACGAACTCTCCGGTGGCCAGCAACAACGCGTGGCGCTGGCCCGCGCATTGGCGCAACAGCCACGCCTGATGCTGCTGGATGAACCCTTCTCCGCGCTGGACACTGGCTTGCGCTCGGCCATGCGCAAGATGGTCGCGCGCCTGCTCAGTGACGCGGGCATCACCACGATCCTGGTCACCCACGATCAAAGCGAAGCGCTGTCGTTTGCCGATCAACTGGCCGTTATGCGCCAGGGTCGACTGGTGCAATCGGGCCATCCGATGGACCTGTACCAATACCCCGTCGACGAGCAGACTGCGTTGTTCCTGGGCGAAGCCGTGGTGGTGCCCGCCAGGATCGAAGCCGGCTGGGCCCACTGTGGCTTGGGCCGCGTGCCGGTCGACAGCAAGCTCGACCACGCCACCACCCGGATCATGCTGCGCCCTGAACAGTTGCAGCTCAGTACCACCGACGATTCCGGTTGCCGTGGCGTGGTGACCGAGCGCGAATTCGGTGGCAATACCTGCACCCTCACCGTGGAACTGCAAGCCGACGGCCAAGCCATCCTGGTGCGCAGCTCCGGCCTGCAGGCGCCACCGCTGGGCAGCGTGGTGCACCTCACCACCGTGGGCCTGGCCCACGTCCTGAAAAAAACATCGGCCCTCAGTCCCAGCTAAGTTTCGCGGTTTACCTTCTCCTCTGCGCCAACCACTGCGCCGTCAAGGAGAGGTAAACCCGATGAATGCCACAGCAGCCCGTTGGCTGAACAAAGTACCCGAGGTGACACTGTCCTTCTGGGTGATCAAGATCCTGTCCACCACCGTGGGCGAAACCGGCGCGGACTACCTCGCGGTGGAGGCCGGCTTCGGTGCCGGCTGGACCAGTCTCGGCATGGCTGCGCTGCTGGCCATCGCCTTGTTCGGCCAACTGCGCACCAAGGCCTACACCCCGTGGATCTACTGGCTGACCGTGGTGCTGGTGAGCATCGTCGGCACGCAGATCACCGACATCCTCACCGACAAACTCGACGTCAGCCTTTACACCAGCACGGCGATTTTCTCGGTGCTGTTGGCGCTTAATTTCATGGTCTGGTACCGCACCGAGCGCAGCCTGTCGATCCGCGCCATCGTTACACCACGCCGCGAGTGGTTCTACTGGACCACGGTGCTGTGCACCTTTGCCCTCGGCACTGCCGCCGGCGACTTGGCCACCGAGGCACTGGGCCTGGGCTTTACCCTCGGTGCAGTGATCTTCGCAGTTTTGATCGCCGTCGCGATGCTGGCCTGGAGCGTGGGCGTCAACAGCGTGCTGACCTTTTGGGTCGCCTACATCCTCACCCGCCCGTTCGGCGCCTCCCTCGGCGACCTGCTCACCCAGGCCAAGAACTACGGCGGTCTGGGCATGGGAGCCAACTGGACCAGCGCCCTCTTCCTCTGCGTGATTGTGCTGCTGGTGGCCGTCGCGCAGCTCAACGTCGGCAACCGCAAAGCGATTACCCAATGATTATTCACACCAAGGAAACCCTCATGCGCCCTGTTCAAAACCTGATTCGCCGCGTCGCCATCGCCTCAGCCATTCTGATGCTGGGCATCGCCACCGGCTGCTCCAAACCTGCCGACAAACCCAAGGACGCCACCGGTGCGCCGACCAGCCAACGCCAGGCATCGAAACTGGGCGACCTGTCCGAGTTCCGCAACATCGCGGTGGACGTCTCGGCGCTGGTTGCCAAGAACGACCTGACAGGCGCCAAAGCCCGCATCAAAGACCTGGAAAGCAGCTGGGACGCCGCCGAAGCCGGCATCAAGCCCCGCGCCGCCAGCGACTGGCATGTGCTGGACAAAGCCATCGACCGCGCGCTTTCGGCATTGCGTGACGGCAACCCGAACCAGGCCGACTGCAAGGCCTCGATGGACGACCTGCTCAAGGCCTTCGACACGATGAAAGGCTGACGCTTGTCGGCACAGGTGCTTCACTACACACGCGGCGATCACCTCGCCGCGTGTGCTTTTTTCTGCGGAGAGTGCCATGCGGATACTGCTGGTCGAAGACGACCCGATGATTGGCGATGCCATACAACGCGCCCTCAGCGATGCGAGCTACGCCGCCGACTGGGTCAAGAACGGCCTCACGGGCCTGGCCGCCCTCGACACCCACCCCTACGACCTGGTGCTGCTGGACCTGGGCCTGCCCGGCAAGGACGGCCTCGATGTGCTGGACACGATCCGTGCGCGCAACAACCCGGTGCCCTTGCTGATCATCACCGCCCGCGACAACCTGGACGACCGCCTGCGCGGCCTCGACGGTGGCGCCGATGACTATTTGCTCAAGCCGTTCGACATCTCGGAGCTGCTCGCGCGCATCCGCGCCGTGCTGCGGCGCAAAGGCGGCAGCGCGTTGTCGGTGCTGGGCAACGGCGTGGTGTCGCTGGACCTGCTGTCCAAAGAGGCCAGTACCGAGGAACAAAGCAGCGTGGCGCTGTCGGGCCGAGAGTTTGCGCTGCTGCAGGCGTTGTTGATTCGCCCGGGGGCGATCCTGTCACGCAGCGAATTGGAAGACCGTTTGTATGGCTGGGGCAACGAAGTCGAGAGCAACGCCATCGAGTTCCTGATCCATGCGTTGCGGCGCAAGTTGGGCAGTCACGTGATCAAGAATGTCAGGGGCATGGGATGGATGGTTTCAAAAAGCGTTTGAATGAATCGGTGCAACTGCGGCTGTCGGTGACGCTGTCCCTGGCAATTCTGTTGGTGGCGCTGCTGGCCAGCGTATTCGCCTTTGTCTCGGCGTTTGAAGAGGCCCACGAACAACAGGACGAAACCTTGCGCCAGGTGGCGATGCTGTTTGACCGCCAGCAGATGACCTTGCAATACCCCCAAGGCCCGGCCATCGACGGTGATGACGAAGAGTCGCGGGTGATCATCCAATACCTGGGTGACGGCCAGCATTCGCCGGGCACCACCGATGAGGCATTGCCCCTGCCCTTTCCGACGACGCTCGCCGATGGCCTGTCCACCGTTGAAGTGGCCGGTGAGGCCTTTCGCGTGCTGGTGCGCAGCACCGCGCAGGGCCAGCGAATTGCCGTGGCGCAGGAGCAGGACGCCCGCGACAAGGACGCCCGCGAAAGTGCCTGGCGCACCTTGTTGCCCTTCCTGATTCTGTTTCCGGTGCTGTTGCTGGTAGTCGGTGACCTGGTGCGCAAGCTGTTTCGCCCGATCGGCGTGCTGGCGGCAGAGATCGATCAGCGGGCCGAGCAGGAACTGCATCCAATCCAGGAGCAGCACCTGCCCACCGAAGTGCGCCCCTTTGTGGTCGCCATCAACCGCCTGCTGGCGCGGGTGGCCCAGTCCATGGAAAGCCAGCGGCGCTTCGTCGCCGATGCCGCCCATGAGTTGCGCTCGCCAATGACCGCCTTGTCCTTGCAGGCCGAGCGGCTGGCGGCCACCGATATGTCGCCTGCGACCCGCGAGCGGTTTGACCCGTTGTCACGGGGCATTGAGCGCGGCCGTAAACTGATTGATCAGCTATTGAGCCTGGCGGCGGCGCAATCGATATCGGAGCGTGCGCAAACGCGGCTTTCGGTGCATGAACTGTATCGACAGGTATTGGAAGACCTGCTGCCCCTGGCCGAACGCAAGCAGATCGACATCGGCGTCGACAGTCCCCAGGACGCGCACGTGGTCTTTAACGAGTTGGACCTGTTTACCTTGGTGAAGAACCTGGTAGACAACGCCATCCGCTATACCCCGGCGGGCGGACGCATCGACTTGTCGGTCCAAGCAACGCCCGGCGCTGTACACCTGCAAATCAAGGACTCAGGCCCAGGCATTTCCGTGGAAGAACAGGCCCGCGTGTTCGACCCGTTCTATCGCAGCCTGGGCACCGACGAAGCCGGTTCCGGGCTGGGGCTGTCGATCGTCAAGGCGATCTGCGAGCGCACCGGGGCGCGGGTTGAACTGTCATTCAGCGACCCGGCGGCACAGCGTGGGTTGTGTGTTTCGGTGTGGATTGCCCGCACCAAAAATCAAGCGTAAACCGGACCAAATGTGGGAGCGGGCTTGCTCGCGAAGGCGGTGTATCAGTCACCGGATGAGTTGGCTGAACCACCGCTTTCGCGAGCAAGCCCGCTCCCACATTTGAACCTATTCCAATCTAGAATCCGGGTTACAGGTCGTACCGCACCGCCATGCCGAACGTACGCGGTGCACCGGCATCAATGATTTCATCGTCTCGGTTGTTGGTGACGTATTGCTTGTCGAACGCGTTTTTCACAAAGCCCGACACTGCAACGTTTTTGGTGACCTTGTACTCGCTGCTGAAGTTAGCCAGCACGTAGTTGTCGCTGCGCCGCTCGCCGGTCACCTTGCCGGCTGTGTTGAACTCATACGCCGACGGCGCTGCACTCTGGTACGTGACGTCGGTGTTCAAGGTCAGGCGCTCGTTGACACGATAGACAGCCCCCACCGATGCCTTGTACTTGGGCGCATACAGGAACGCCTCGCCGCTGCGGTCCTGGCCTCTGTCGGTAATGAAGTCCTTGTACTGGCTATCGGTGATCGCACCACCGGCGGTCAGGGTCAGTTGCTCGCTGAGGTCTTTCTCGACGAACACTTCCAGGCCTTTGATATCACTGCGACCGGCGTTGTATACGTTGATCACATTGCTGTTGGCCTGGCGCACGCTCACCTGCTGGTCTTTCCAGTCGGTGTAGTACAGGTTGGCGCGGGTGCGCAGGGTGTTGTCGAAGAACGAACCGCGATACGACAGCTCGTAGTTGGTGGTGTATTCCGGGTCGTAGGCCTCGTGGCCGCTGCCGGAGCGCACGTTCACACCGCCGCCGCGATAGCCCTTCTGCACCATGAAGCCCAAGTATTGCCCGGCGGCAAGTTCGTAGTTGATGCCCACTTTGGGTAACAGGGCGGCGAACGACTTGCTGACGTTGGCGGGTCGGGACAGCTGGTCCTGCTTGATGTCGGTGTCGTTGGTCTCGTGGTCGTAACGCAGGCCCGTGATCAAGGTCCAGCGCGGGGCGAAGGTCCAGTCCACCTCACCAAACAGCGCCTTGTTTTCAATGAGCGTGTCGCCTTTGACCGTCCTGGCGAGCACGCCATCGAACAGCAACTGATCATGGAAATTGTTGGTGTTGTGGCCGTAGTAGGCACCGACAAAACTCTTCACGGTGTCCGAGCTGTAGTTAAGGCGCAGCTCCTGGC
The DNA here is from genome assembly GCF_002255865.1 of Pseudomonas sp. PGPPP1. Classification (NCBI taxonomy): domain Bacteria; kingdom Pseudomonadati; phylum Pseudomonadota; class Gammaproteobacteria; order Pseudomonadales; family Pseudomonadaceae; genus Pseudomonas; species Pseudomonas sp. PGPPP1. Next base: position 92,217 of record NZ_NKIG01000006.1, read on the forward strand.
TGAACAGGTTGCCATCCTGGCGGCGGCGGATCACTTCGTTGTCGACGGCGGTCTGGTCGAAGTCCAGGCGGTTATTGTAGTCCGAGGCGGTGTTGGCGGTCAGGCTGGTCAGCGACCATTGGTCGTCGAGGCGGTAGTCGATTTTAGCGCTGACGGTGTCCTGGATCAGGTTGTCGTAGGCCTGTGTGTCGGACGAAATCTTGTAGTAACGCACCTTGTCCTTCGTACGCATCACCGAGTTGTCGCCCTGGCGGTGCTCGTTGTGGGCGTAGGTGAGCAACACGTCAAGGTCATCGGTGGGCACGATCAGCAGCTTGCCGCGGGCATTGCTGGTGCGATGGGGGTTAGCGTCCTTGCCCAGGGCGATGTTGTCGATGTAGCCGTCACCGTCCTGATAGTCCAGGGCGATGCGCCCGGCAATCTTGTCATCGACGATGGAACCACCACCGGCCACGGCCGCGCCCTTCTCACCGTAGTTACCCACGTTGGTTTGCGCCGAGAACGTCGGTTGGAAGGTCGGGTTACGGGTCTGGATCACCACCGCGCCCGCCAGGGAGTTGCGACCCTGGGTGGTGGATTGCGGGCCGAGGAACACTTCGACCTGCTCCACATCCCACAACGTGGTTGGCGTGAGGGTCAGGGTGCGGTTGGGTTGAACCGCGCCGTCGACATACACCGACACCGCGCCATTGAGGGTGGCAGGGCCCTGATCGTCAAAACCGGACACCGGTACACCACGAATGCCCCAGTTTTCATTGCCGGCCTGGCTGTACACGCCCGGCGTACGCGCAAAGACATCCACCAGGCTGTGATCGGCCTTATCTCGCAACTGCTGTTCGGTGACCACCACCACGCTGGACTGGGTTTGCTCCAGGGTGCGGTCGATTTTTTCACCGCTGACCGTGATCGGCGCGATTTCCAAAGTTTGCGATTCGGCCGCCCAGGCTCCGCCAGACATATACGCCACCGACCCGACCGCCAACGCAATTGTATGCTTCTTGAAATTCACGCCCTGCTCCCCTGCCCCGGATAATTATTGTTTTTGCGGCGGACCAATACGGCCAAACGCCAGCGGGGCGGAGTCTAAGGCAAAACAAATACGAATTAAACACTATTGATAAATAATCTCATTCACGACAAATACGCATTCACGTAACCATTTGAATACATTTCAGTAGGGCCATAAGCCTTGCAATCGCGACGCCAAAAAAATCCTGAACAGCCATTGTTAACATCTTAATTACAAGGTTAACATGTTAATCAATCCAGCCAGATTCAGGAGTCAGACATGCGCCGCGCCGCCAGCGAAATCGCCACGGGTACCTTGTTCGGCATCGCCTTGAACTACCAGGGCCTGCTGCACAGCCGACTGGACGAATTCAACCAGCCGCCTTACCAGAAGCCGCCGCAAAAACCGGTGCTGTTCATCAAGACGCCGAACACCCGCTCCGTCGACGGCCAAGCCGTGATCGCCCCCACTGGCGAGCGCCTGCAGCCTGGCCCGGCGCTGGGGGTAGTGATCGGCAAGACCGCCAGCCGCGTGGCCGAACAGGACGCCCTCGCACATGTCGCCGGTTACGTGATCGTCAACGAGTTCAGCCTGCCGGAAGACAGCTACTACCGCCCCGCCGTCAAAGCCAAATGCCGCGATGGTTTTTGTGCGCTCAGCGGCGAAGTGATCCCCACCAGCGAAGTGCCGGATGCCCATGGGCTGGTGCTCACGCTGCGGGTCAACGGCGAAGTACGCCAGGAAAACACCACGGCCAATTTCGTGCGCAGCATTCCTCGGTTGATCGCCGAACTCAGTGAATTCATGACCCTGCACGCAGGCGATGTGCTGATCACCGGCACGCCTGAAGGCCGCGTCGACGTCGTGCCCGGCGATGAAGTCGTCGTCGAGATCAGCGGCCTGGGTCGCCTGACCAACCCTATTGTGGCCGAGTGAGGAAACACCGATGAAGCACGCACGCATTCGCTATCAGAACCAAATCCATGCGGTCACGGTAGAGGCCGACAACGCCGCCCGCCTCGCCGATGGCCGCCTGCTTGCCGAGCAGCAAGTTGAATGGCTGCCGCCCGCCGAGGGCAGCATGTTCGCCCTGGGGCTGAACTACGCCGACCACGCCGCTGAATTGGCCTTCAATGCGCCGACCGAGCCGCTGGCCTTTATCAAATCCCCCGGCACCTACACCGGACACAACCAAACCACTTGGCGCCCCGACAACGTCAAGTACATGCACTACGAGTGCGAGTTGGTGGCGGTGATCGGCAAGCCGGCGCGCAACGTCAAGCGTGAAGACGCGCTGAGCTATTTGGCCGGCTACACGGTGTGCAACGACTACGCCATCCGCGACTACCTGGAAAACTACTACCGCCCCAACCTGCGGGTAAAAAACCGCGACTGCACCACCCCGGTCGGCCCGTGGATCGTCGACGCCGCCGATGTGCCAGACCCGTCAGCCCTCAAGTTGCGCACCTGGATCAATGGCGAGTTGAAACAAGAAGGCAGCACCGCCGACATGATCTTCGACATCCCTTACCTGATCGAATATTTCTCCAGTTTCATGACCCTGCAACCCGGCGACATGATCGCCACCGGCACGCCCGAAGGCCTGGCCGACGTAGTGCCGGGCGATGAGGTGGTGGTGGAGGTCGAAGGCGTTGGCCGGCTGGTCAACCGCATTGTCAGCGAATCCGAATTCTTTGCCGCTCGCGGCTGAAAACAACAGAGAGAACAGCATGATCAAGCACTGGATCAACGGCCGCGAAGTCGACAGCCCCGACACCTTCACCAACTACAACCCGGCCACCGGCGAAGCCATTGGTGAAGTCGCCAGCGGTGGTGCCGATGAGGTCAACCTGGCCGTGGCTGCCGCCAAGGAAGCCTTCCCCAAGTGGGCCAACACCCCGGCCAAGGAACGCGCCCGGTTGATGCGCAAGCTCGGTGAGTTGATCGAGCAGAACGTGCCCAACCTCGCCGAACTGGAAACCCTGGACACCGGCCTGCCGATCCATCAGACCAAGAACGTGCTGATCCCCCGCGCGTCCCACAACTTCGACTTCTTCGCCGAAGTCTGCACCCGTATGGACGGCCACAGCTACCCGGTGGACGACCAGATGCTCAACTACACCCTGCGCCAGCCGGTGGGCGTGTGTGCGCTGGTGTCGCCGTGGAACGTGCCGTTCATGACCGCCACCTGGAAAACCGCGCCGGCCCTGGCGTTGGGTAATACGGCAGTGCTGAAGATGAGCGAACTGTCGCCGCTGACCGCCAATGAACTGGGGCGCCTGGCACTCGAAGCCGGTATCCCGCCCGGCGTGCTCAACGTGGTGCAAGGCTACGGCGCCACGGCCGGCGATGCGCTGGTGCGCCACCCGGATGTGCGCGCCATCTCCTTCACCGGCGGCACCGCCACCGGGCGGCGGATCATGCAGACAGCCGGCCTGAAAAAGTACTCGATGGAACTGGGCGGCAAGAGCCCGGTGCTGATCTTTGACGACGCCGATCTCGATCGCGCGCTCGATGCGGCGCTGTTCACCATCTTCTCGCTGAACGGCGAACGCTGCACCGCCGGCAGCCGCATCTTTATCCAGGAAACCGTGTACGACCAGTTCGTCGCCGAATTCGCAGCCCGCGCCAAGCGCTTGATCGTCGGCGACCCGCAAGACCCGAAAACCCAGGTCGGCTCGATGATCACCCAGGCCCACTACGACAAGGTCACCGGCTACATCAAGATCGGCATCGAGGAAGGCGCCAACCTGCTGGCCGGTGGCCTGGAGCGCCCGGCCAACCTGCCGGCGCACCTGTCCAAGGGTCAGTTCATCCAGCCCACCGTGTTTGCCGATGTGGACAACCGCATGCGCATTGCCCAGGAGGAAATCTTCGGCCCGGTGGTGTGCCTGATCAAGTTCAAGGACGAAGCCGAAGCCCTGCGCCTGGCCAACGACACCGAGTACGGCCTGGCCTCCTACATCTGGACCCAGGACATCGGCAAGGCGCATCGCCTGGCCTACGGCATCGAGGCCGGCATGGTGTTCATCAACAGCCAGAACGTACGCGACCTGCGCCAGCCGTTCGGCGGTGTGAAGGGCTCGGGTACTGGCCGTGAAGGCGGCGAGTACAGCTTCGAAGTGTTCACTGAAGCGAAGAACATCTGCATCTCCATGGGCAGCCACCACATTCCACGCTGGGGTGTGTAACGATCGACTCGCAATCGTGACCCTGCCGGGTTTATAAAACCGCATGGGTCACCGGCTACCTTCGCGCAGACCATCACAAGAATACGGGCCCCCGAGGGCCCCGCCAGGAGAACCGTCATGGGCAAGCTTGCTCTCGCTGCCAAGATCACCCACGTTCCCTCGATGTACCTGTCGGAACTGCCCGGCCCACGCCAAGGGTTTCGCAAGGCCGCCATCGACGGCCACCTCGAAATCAGCCGGCGCTGCCGCGAACTGGGGGTGGATACCCTTGTGGTGTTCGACACCCACTGGCTGGTCAACGCCAACTACCACATCAATTGCGGGCCACATTTCAAAGGCCTGTACACCAGCAACGAACTGCCGCATTTCATCAGCAACATGGAATACGAGTTCCCGGGCAACCCGGCGCTGGGCAAGATCCTCGCCGATGAATGCAACCGCCTGGGCGTGGAAACCATGGCCCACCACGCCACCACCCTCGCACCGGAATACGGCACCCTGGTGCCGATGCGCTACATGAATGCCGACCAGCATTTCAAGGTGATCTCGGTGTCGTCGCTGTGCACTTCGCACTACCTCAACGACAGTGCGCGCCTGGGCTGGGCCATGCGCAAGGCGGTGGAAGACCACTACGACGGCACCGTGGCATTCCTCGCCAGTGGCTCGCTGTCGCACCGCTTTGCGCAGAACGGCCAGGCACCGGAGTTCGCCACTAAAATCTGGAGCCCGTTCCTCGAAACCCTCGACGAGCGCGTGGTGCAGATGTGGCAGAACGCAGAGTGGCCAGAATTCTGCGGCATGCTGCCGGAGTACGCAGCCAAGGGGCATGGCGAGGGCTTCATGCACGACACCGCGATGCTGCTGGGGGCCATGGGCTGGTCGAACTACGACGCCGAGGTCGAGGTGCTCACGCCCTACTTCGCCGCCTCCGGCACCGGCCAGATCAACGCGGTGTTCCCGGTGACGCCACAGGACGGTTCGGCGACGCCGCCGGCCAGTGCGTCCAACCCTTCCGCCGTGGCTTCCACCAGCCGCCTTTGACCAGGAGCTTCACATGCCCCATCTCGTGCTGCTCTACACCGCCGACCTGGAACCCAGCGCCGATATCCCAGGCCTGTGCCGTGCACTCGCCGACACCATGCTTGAACAACAGGACGAAAGCGGCAAAGCCGTGTTCCCCAAAGGCGGCACCCGCGTGCTGGCCTACCCCGCCGCCCACAGCGCCGTGGCGGATGGCCAGGGCGATTACGGCTTTTTGTACGCCAACCTGCGCATGGGCGCAGGCCGCAGCGCCACGGTGCACAAGCAAGTCGGCGACCAGTTGCTGGCGGTGTTGAACGCGCGCTTGGGCCACCTCCTGCTGGAGCGACCGATCGGCATCACCCTGCAGATCGACGAAAGCCCAGGCCAGGTCTACGACGGCAAACACAGCAGCCTGCACCCGCTGTTCAACCGCTAAGTTCTTCTTTGCAGAGAAACCCGCCATGCTCGATTCAACGTTGATCCAACAGGCGGCCGATCGCCTGAACACCGCCGAACGCACCCGCCAGCAGGTGCCACAGTTGTCCCTGGCCTACCCCGACATCACGATCGAAGACGCCTACGCCATCCAGCGCGCGTGGGTGGCACAGAAAATCAAGGATGGGCGCAAGCTGGTCGGCCACAAGATCGGCCTGACCTCGCGCGCCATGCAAGTGTCATCGAACATCACCGAACCTGACTTTGGTGCCTTGCTCGACGATATGTTCTTCGACGAAGGCACCGACATTCCTTTCGAGCGCTTTATCGTGCCACGGGTCGAAGTGGAGCTGGCATTCATCCTCGGCAAGCCGCTCAAGGGCCCGAACGTGTCGGTGTTCGATGTGCTGGACGCCACCGAATGGGTGATCCCGGCGCTGGAAATCATCGACGCTCGTATCCAGCAGGTCGACCCGCAAACCGGCGCAACCCGCAAAGTGTTCGACACCATTTCCGATAACGCCGCCAACGCCGGCGTGGTGATGGGCGGCCGTCCCGTGCGCCCCACCGACGTCGACCTGCGGCGCATTCCGGCGGTGCTGTACCGCAACGGCGTGATCGAGGAATCCGGTGTCAGCGCCGCCGTGCTCAACCACCCGGCCAAAGGCGTGGCATGGCTGGCCAACAAGCTGGCGGCCTACGACGTGACCCTGGAAGCGGGCCAGATCATCCTTGGCGGCTCGTTCACCCGGCCGGTGGCGGCCAATCCGGGGGACACCTTCCATGTCGACTACGACCAACTGGGCAGCATCGCCTGCCGCTTCGTCTGAGGGTTGAACCATGCTGAAAAACGCCTTCAAGGCCCGCCTCAAGGCCGGTGAACCGCAAATCGGCCTGTGGCTGGGCCTGGCCGATGCGTACTGCGCGGAGCTGGCGGCCAACGCCGGCTTCGACTGGTTGCTGATCGACGGCGAGCACGCCCCCAACGACCTGCGCAGCCTGCTCGGCCAGTTGCAGGCGATTGCACCCTACCCGTCGCAGCCGATCATCCGCCCGGTGGTGGGCGACACGGCGCTGATCAAGCAAGTGCTGGATATTGGTGTGCAAACCCTGCTGGTGCCCATGGTTGAAAGCGCCGACCAGGCCCGCGAACTGGTGCGCGCCATCACCTACCCGCCCCACGGTGTACGCGGCGTCGGCAGTGCCCTGGCGCGGGCATCACGCTGGAACAGCGTGCCTGACTATTTGGATAAGGCCGATGAAGAAATGTGCCTGCTGGTGCAGATCGAAAACACCGTGGGCCTTGCGAACCTGGATGAGATTGCTTCAGTGGACGGTGTGGATGGTGTGTTCATCGGGCCTGCGGACCTGTCGGCCGCCATGGGCCATCGCGGCAACCCTGGCCATCCGGACGTGCAAGCAGCTATCGAGGATGCGATTGCACGCGTACGTAAAGCGGGCAAGGCCGTGGGTATCTTGAGTGCTGATGAGACGTTGGCGCGCCGCTACCTGGAATTGGGCGCTACGTTTGTGGCCGTCGGCGTGGACACCACCGTGTTGATGCGCGGCCTGCAAACCCTGGCGGGTCGCTTCAAAAATATCGAACCCCCTGCACCCGCAGCAGGTGGGGTGTACTGATCCCCAAACACACCGCTCCCACAGGGATCAACGGTGTACCCAGTTCCCGAGCCTGGCACAAATCCAAATGTGGGAGCTGGCTTGCTCGCGAAGGCGGCGTGTCAGCCAATGAATCAGTTAACTGACACACCGCTTTCGCGGGCAAGCCCGCTCCCACAGGGGATCAGCGGTGTACCCAGTTCCCGAGCCTGGCACCAATCCAAATGTGGGAGCTGGCTTGCAAGCGAAGGCGGCGGGTCAGCCAATGAATCAGTTAACTGACACACCGCTTTCGCGGGCAAGCCCGCTCCCACAGGGGAGCGGTGTACCCAGTTCCCGAGCTTGGCACAAATCCAACTGTGGGAGCTGGCTTGCCTGCGAAAGCGGTCGGTCAGCCAGCACTTGTATTAACTGACACGCTGCCTTCGCGAGCAAGCCCGCTCACTACAAGATCACCTTGAGCAAGACTTGCTTGAAGTGCTCCAGCACCTGCGGCTCAAACTCGCCAAACACCCGCTCCTGCTGCTGCCGGGCAATCTCCCACAACCCCTCGGTCTGCTCGATGCCCTGCCCTGTCAGGTGCACACGGCCTCCCGCCTCGCTGACCAAGCCTCTGCGGGTCAGGTTGACGATGGCCTCGTCCACCTCACGCTGGGGCATCGCCACTTCCCGCAGCAGTTCACTCGGGCTCAGGCCGGCGTCCCGTTCCAGCACCATCAGCAGGCGAGCCTCGCTGGTGCGCAGGCCGGTCGCCAGTTGCCGGGGTTGGTAATCACACTGGTAGCTGCGCACCGCCTGGGTCATCAGGTAGTACAGGTTGCCGCGCAAACGCCCTTGGAAGTCGCTGACGGGCTTATCAACGGCCTCGCCCTGGGCCAGTTGCGGATGCGGCAACACCATCGAATAAGCGCCCTGGTGATATAGCAACGGCGCGCGGCCAAAATCGTCAAAGCGCACCACCTTGCCGATCATGATCCAGTGATCGCCACCGTCCACCTGTTGGTACTTCTCGCAATGAAAATGCGCCGCACAATCGGCAAATACCGGGGCACCCCCTTCACCGCGCTCATGGGCGATACCGGCAAAGCGGTCTTCCCGGGGCCGGGCGAAATTATTGGACAGCTCGATCTGGTTCGCCGCCAGGATGTTCACCGCAAAATGGCTGGCCTGCTCAAACACCCCATGGCTGGTGGAACGCTTGTCGATGCTCCACAACACCAGCGGCGGGTCCAGCGATACCGAGTTGAAACTGTTGGCGGTTACACCCACCTGTTGACCGCCCTCAGTGGCGGCGGTGACCACGGTGACACCTGTGGCGAAGTTGCCCAGCGCACGGCGAAAGGCGCGCGAATCAAATGGCGTAGACATGCAAGACTCCTGGCGCCGCACACGCGGCACCCGTGATTATTATTGTTGAGAAACCCCTCAGACCATCGTCGGATCAGGCTCAAGCCCCATCAGCTCGCGGCCCAGGATCTGCGCGCAAACGTCGTAGTCGGTGTAGGCATGCGCACCGGTCATATGCGCGTCGCGCCACAGCCGTTGCAGCTCGTTGTTCTCCATCCACGCGCCGCCACCGGCCGCTTCGAACAAACGGTCCACGGCCTGGATGCACATCTTCACCGCGTACGCCTGGTTGGTGCGCCAGAACGCCAGGGTTTCCTTGGACGGGTACACATGGCGTTCGCCGTGTTCGGCGTGTTCCTGCCAAGTCTTTTCGAGAAACGCGCGAGCCGCCGCCACTTGGTGCGTGGACTCGGCCAGGCGCATCAGCGCCGGAGTTGCCGCGCCGACCTGGGCACCGGTGTAGGCGCGCACGCGGTTGCGGGTCTTGTCGCGGAACGCTTCCAGCATCCGCTCGGCCACGCCGAGGCTGACGGTGGAGAAACCGCTGGCGAAATACGGGCGATACGGCGTGTAGTAGATCTTGCTGTCGGGGTACAGGCCAAACCCGGCGGATTTACCTTCCATCATGTCCTTGGCCTTTTGGATGCGATGGTTGGGCACAAACACGTTGTCCACGCTCAGCGTCTTGGTGCCGCTGCCACGCATGCCCAGTGCAAACCAGTCATCCAGGATCTGGTAATCACTGCGTGGCAACACCGCGAAGCAGTAGTCCTGGCCTCCCTCGGCGTTGTGCCGACGGCAACCCATGATCGCCCATTCAGCGTGGTCGCTGCCGCTGCTCCAGCCCATCTGGCCGCTGAACAACACGCCACCCTCGACCTCTTCGACCTTGCCGAACGGCGCGATGCTGCTGCTGGCAGTGGCGTCGGGGTTTTCCAGCCATAACTCGTCCTGCATTTGCTTGGAAAACATCGCCAACTGGTGGCTGTGGGTGCACAGCAAACTCATCGCCCAAGCGGTGCTGGCACAGGCTCCGGCCAGCAAGGCGATGCAGTCACAGAACGCCGGCAGCGACATCTCCAGCCCACCATACGCACGGGGTTGGAAGGCCCGGTGCAAGCCGATGCTTTTGAGCAAGGCGATGTTTTGTTCTGGCACTTTCCGATCTTTCTCGGCCTGCGCTGCATTGGCCGCGATAGTCGGCAGCAGGGCCTTGAGGTCTTCAAGCAAGGGGTTGGGCTGTTGCATGGGACACCTGTTGTTATTGGAGTTGGTGTCCAGTATTGCCAGCGCAGGTCAGGGGCGGAATGGATGTTCCATGGGGACGCTTGTACTTTCCATAGGGCTACTTGAACCCGCCTTGGGTCGCACGGTATTCACCCGGTGCCATGTGCGCGTAACGCTGGAAAAAACGACTGAAATACGCCGGGTCCTTGAAGCCCAGGCGGTAGCAGATTTCATTCGACGAATGCCCGGTGAACAACAGCAGCCGCTTGGCTTCCTGCATCAAGCGCTCCAGCACCAGGCGCTTGGACGACAACGCCGCGACGCGTCGGCAAATATCATTCAACCGCGCTTCGCTGACCCCCAGGCTACTGGCGTATACCGCCAGCGGCAGGTGTTCCAGGTAGCGCTCTTCAATCAGCGCATTGAAGCGATAAAACACCTGCAGGTCCTCATGCCGCGCCGGACGCGCCGCCAGCGACTGCCCAGCCAAGCGGAACAGGCCCGTCATGATCAGCCGCGTCAGCGCCTCTAGCGCCGGCCCACGGCCTACGGCACGACCATCGAACTCACGGCGCAACTCATCCAGCAGAACGCTCAGGCGCTCGGCTTCGGGCTTGAACGCGGCGTCGAGTTTGTCCAGCGCCACGCACACCGGCGCCATGCTCGGTGCAGGCGCGAGGCTCGGATCCTGTTCCAACAGGCTCCATACCAGCTGCTGCTTGACCGTCAGCACATGGCCTTCGCTGTCGGGCTCGGTAGCGAATGAATGGGGGATGGTGGGTGGCGTGAGGAAAAACATCGGCCCGCGTTCGACGTATTGCTGGTCATCCAGGTACACCCGCACCGCACCGTTTTTCACGTAGTGCATCTGGAAGAACCGGTCGTGCCGATGCACCGGCATATTGCGCCCGAAGAACCCCGCGAGGTTGCTGAGGCGGTCGTAGTGGATGTCGGCGTCGCTGTAACGCTGGTCATAGACTTGGCCGATATTGATGTTGGGAATCGGCGAACGCTCGGTGGTCATGGAAACTCTGCTCTTCTTGTTGTAGGCGCTGCACGGCCGCAAGGATGCACCCGCTCAAGGTATCAGCGCACCACAACAAAGCAACAGCCTCTCTTCGGTGCATGTTCAGTGCCCTATCGCCCGTCCTGAATCCTCCTTCCCCCGTGAATCAAAGGCTCCGGAGGATTGGCACACTTCATGCCTCTGTATATTCATTCAAGTTACTTGAATGAAATTACCGACCTTTCAAGGGGAATGACGATGATGCGATTCACGTTAAAAGCACTGTCCTTGTCGCTGGCTGCGCTGTGCAGTGTGTCCGTGGCCCACGCCGACGATCTGTTACAGCGGATCAAGCAGAAAAACGAGATTGTGGTGGCGACGGAAGCGCGTTTCGCGCCATTCGAATCCGTTGAGAACGGCAAGATCGTCGGCTACGGCGCCGACCTGATGCACTACGTGCTCGACGCCGACCTGCCGGGGGTCAAGGTGCGCCAGCTGGACCTGCCCTTCCAGGGCATCCTGCCGGGCCTGGACACCAAGAAGTTCGACTTCGTGGTCACTTCGGTCACCGTCAACAAGGCGCGCTTCGAGCAGTTCGCCTTTACCGTGCCGATTGCCGAATCCACCGTGGCCCTGCTCAAGCGCGCCGACGACGCGGGCATCAAGAGCCTGGCCGACCTCAACGGCCGTGTGATCGGATCACAAGCTGGCTCCGGGCAACTGGCGGTGTTGCAAGCGCTGGATGCCAAGCTCAAGGCCGAAGGCCAGCCGGGCCTCAAGCGCATCAAGGAATACGTCGGCTTTGACGAAGCCTATGCCGATTTGGCCAACGGTCGCCTCGACGGCGTGGCCCAATCGCTGTCCAACCTCGGCCCGCTGATGAAGGCCCGTCCGGGCGTGTTCAGTACCCTGCCTGAGATGGTCGGCCCAGTGACCTACTTCGGTTGGGTCGGCCGCAAAGACGCCGACAGCGCCAGCCTGGTCAAACTGTTCAGCGACGGCATCGCCCGCGCGTCCAAGGACGGCACCCTCAAGACCCTGCAAGACAAATGGTTCGGCTTCACCATGCAACTGCCAACCGACGCCATGCCGGTGCCGAGCATCTGATGAACGATTTCAGCAGCCGTTTCGCCCTGTATTGGCCGGCCTTGCTCGAGGGCGCATGGACCACCCTGTGGCTGTGCAGCATCGGCATGCTGCTGGGTTTTGTGCTGGGGGTGCTCATTCACCTGTTGGCCAACGGCCGCAGCCGGGTGGGCGTGGCGTTTACCCGGGTCTACGTGAGTTTCTTTCGCGGCACGCCAATGCTGGCGCAACTGTTGTTGCTGTTTTACCTGCCGTCGGCCTTGGGCCTGGACATTCCACCCATGGTCGCCGCAGCGGCGGCGCTGGCCTTGAACACGGCGGCGTACCAGTCGCAAATCCTCAGCAGCGGTTTTGCGGCGATCCCCCGTGGGCAACTGGAAGCGGCATCGATCTTTGCCCTGGGCAAGTACAACACCCTGGTGCACATCCAGTTGCCCCAGGTGCTGCGCCTGACCTTGCCGGCGCTGGTCTCCGAGCTGATCGATGTGATCAAGGTGTCGGCGGTGGTCTCGGTGATTTCCATCACCGACCTGATGCGCGTCAGCCAACAGCTGGTGTCGCAAACCTATCGCCCGCTTGAGGTGTACCTGGTGGCAGCGCTGTTCTACCTGGTGCTGACCAGCCTGCTGAGCGTGCTCGGCAGCCTGTTGGAACGCCGCTGGAAGGAGCGCACCTGATGCACGAAGTCTTGAGTTACCTGCCGGATTTTGCCGACGCACTGCTGGTGACCCTGGGCATCAGCCTGGCTGCCGCCGTGATCGGTTTGGCCGCAGGCTTCGGCCTGAACGCCCTGCGCCTACGGGTGCCGGGGTTTGCCCTGGTGTACCGCGTGTATGTGTGGCTGATCCGTGGCACGCCGTTTTTGGCGCAGCTGGCGGTGATCTATTTCGGCCTGCCGGTGATCGGCCTGCGCCTGGAGGCGGTAGAGGCCAGCATCCTTGCACTAGCGCTGTACAGCGCGGCGTATTTCGCCGAGTTGTTCCGCTCGGCATGGGCCAGCGTGCCCCATGGCCAGGTGGAAGCGGCGCGAGTGCATGGTCTGTCGCAACGCCAGGTGTTCTGGCATGTGCAGGCACCCCAGGCGCTGGCCTTCGCCCTGCCCTTGCTGGGCAACCAAGTGATCTTGACCATCAAGGAAAGCGCCGTGACCTCGATCATCACCGTGCCGGAACTGACCCTGACCGCCGGGCGCATCGTGTCCACCACCTTTTCCTATGTCATGCCCTACGCCCTGCTGGTGTTGAGCTACTGGCTGCTGACCACCACGGTCGCGGCGGTAGCCCGCAGCCTGGCGCGGCGCATGACCCGTCATCTACGAGGCTGACCGGATGAGCAACCTACCGCTTCTTGAACTACGCGGCGTCGGCAAGTCCTATGGCGCCAACCGCGTACTGCGCGGCTTTGACCTGCAGGTGCAGGCCGGTGAAATCGTCTCGCTGATCGGGCCGTCAGGCTCCGGCAAGACCACCGCCCTGCGCTGCATGAACTTCCTGGAACGCTACGACGAAGGCGAAGTGTGGATCGACGGCCAACTGCTGGGCTACAGCGGCCCTGGCCGGCAAGTCAGCGATTGCGACAGCGAAGCCAAGGTCGATGAAGTGCGCAACCCGCTGTCGATGGTGTTCCAGCAATTCAACCTGTGGCCGCACATGAGCGTGCGCGAAAACGTCATGGCCCCGCTGGTGCTGGGCAAGCGCATGGCCAAGTCCGAAGCACGCACCTTGGCCGATCACGCACTGGCGCGCGTCGGCCTGGCCGCCAAGGCCGATGCCTACCCGGCGCGGCTGTCGGGCGGCCAGCAGCAACGCGTCGGCATTGCCCGCGCACTGGCGGTGAAGCCTCGGCTGATGCTGCTGGATGAGCCCACCTCGGCCCTCGACCCGGAACTGGTGGAAGAAGTGCTGCAAGTGATCCGCAGCCTCGCCGACGATGGCATGACCATGGTCATGGTCACCCACGAGATGAGCTTCGCCGCGCAGATTTCCGATGTGGTGGTGTTTATGGAAGCCGGGCAGATCATCGAGACCGGGGCGCCCCAAGGCCTGTTCAATGCGCCGAAGACCGAACGCCTGCAACAGTTCCTCAAACCCTGGTTCAACCGCAGCCTGCAGGTGACGTCATGACCGCACTCGCCGTTTCATCCACGCGCCTGCTAGGCCTGCTGGATACCCTGGCCACCTTCGGCCCCGGCACTAATGGCGGCATGAATCGCCAGGCCTTGTCGGAAGAAGATCTCCAAGCCCGTGCCTGGCTGATCGACGAAGCGCGCAAGCTCGGCTGCATCGTGTGGACCGACGCTTGCGCCAACCTGTTTTTGCGCCGTGACGGCCGTGAAGACCTGCCGCCGGTGATGACCGGCAGCCATATCGACACCCAACCCACCGGCGGCACGCTGGATGGTTGTTACGGCGTCATGGCCGGCCTCGAATGTTTGCATGCCATGCACGACGCCAACCTGCGTACGCGCCGCCCTATCGAAGTGGTGGTGTGGACCAACGAAGAAGGCAGCCGTTTCAGCCCGGGTGCCATGGGGTCCAGCGCCTACGTCGAGCCGGCCCGGCTGGCTGCCTATCGCAACAATTTGGACAAGGACGGCGTGTCGGTGGGCCAGGCACTGGACGCCCACGCCCTGCGTTTTGCCGACATCCCGTTGCGCGACAAGATCCAAACCCATGCCTTCGTCGAACTGCATATCGAACAAGGCCCGGTACTGGAACAGTCAAATATTCCCCTGGGCGTGGTCTCGGGCATCCAAGGCGTGCGCTGGTACCAGGTGCGCTGCACAGGCGCCTCGGCCCATGCCGGCACCACGCCGCACCCGATGCGCAACGACGCCATGCTGCTGGCCATGGACGCCGTCAAGCGCATCGACGCACTGGCCGACACACTGGCTGGCGACGACAAGCGCCTGACCTTCGGCCGCTGGAACGTGCACCCCAACGCCATCAATACGATCGCAGGGGAAGTGACCTTCAGCATCGACTTCCGTCACGCCGACCCGACCGTGCTTGCAGCGTTCGACGCGCAGTTAAGCGACTGCCTGCCCGCCAGCGCCGAACACACCTGCCTGTTCAGTCACGCCCCCACGGCGTTCGACCCCAACGTGATCGACGTACTCGAACAGGCCTGCAACGCCACCGGCCTGCCCTGGCAAACCCTGCGTTCCGGCGCGTTCCACGACGCCATGTACCTGGCCGACCATTGCCCCACCGCCATGCTGTTCGTGCCCAGCCGCGACGGCATTAGCCACAACCCGCTGGAATTCACCGAACCCACGCAACTGCTGGCGGGCGCCCAGGCTCTGGCCTGGAGCCTGGTTGCACTTGCCGAACAACCCTGAACCCATAGGAATCTTTATGAGCCACGCGACCCACAGCCACGACTACCCAGCCTGCTGCCAGCCGGACAACGGCGACTCCCTGGGCATCAACGCCACTCTCAAGGAACCGATCTCCCTGGACGGCACCCCCGTGCTCGGCGAAACCTACACCGTACCCGCCCGCTGCGGCCGCGCCGTGCGCCTCAAGGCCGGTGAAGTGATCAAGATCGTCAACACCCACGGCACCCAGGTGTGCGACACCTGGCTGTTCAACAGTGAAGACCTGAGCGAATTCCTCTCCATGGAACACGCCCGCGCCCACTGCAACAGCATCATCCCCAAGGCCGGCGATGAACTGTTCAGCAACCGCCGCCGCAGCATCGGCACCCTGCTCACCGACACCTCGCCGGGCATCCACGACACCCTGATGGCCGCCTGCGACCTGCATCGCTACACCAACCTGGGCGTGGTGGGTTACCACGACAGCTGCGCCGACAACCTGCGCCTGGCCCTGGCCGCCATCGGCCTGCGCTCGCATGAAGTGCCGCAGCCGTTCAACCTGTGGATGAACATTCCGGTCAAGCCGGACTACAGCGTCGAGTGGCTGCCACCGGTGTCCAAGGCCGGTGACTACGTGGAGATCCGCGCCGAGATGGACGTGGTGGTGGTGATGTCGGCCTGCCCGCAGGACATCGTGCCGATCAACGACCTGAACCCGGTAGAAGTGACCTTCTCAGTTCACGCCTGACTAGACTACAGGCATCCGTGACCCTAGGATGCCTGTCGCACCATTGAATGCCCCTTTTCACCCGAGGCCTGCATGTCCACACCCAGCAAACCGCCCGTCGCCAAACCCCTGCATTCCGATGGTTTGCCCAGCCTGAGCGTGCGCCTGCGCCATGCGCGCAAAGTGGCCGGGCTGACCCTCAAGCAAGTGGCAGTGGCCGCCGGTTGCTCCGAAAGCCTGATCTCCAAGCTGGAAAACGACGCCGCCTCGCCGTCCCTGGCCATGCTGCACCGCCTGGCCATCGCGTTGGGCAGCAACGTGTCCGAACTGACGTCTGAGGAGTGGGTATCGGAAGAGCCGGTACTGCGCGCCGGTGCGCGGCAGGTCAACCGCTTCGCCAATGGCGCAAAAAAAGGCTATATCGACTTGGAGCGTATTACCCACCTGCAAAAAGGCGGGCTGTTACAGGGCGATATCCATATCGTGTCGCCCGGCATGGTCAGTGAAATGATCGAGCATGCCGGCGAAGAAATGGGCTACGTGATCGAGGGCAGCCTGGAGCTGACGTTGGGTGAAACCACGTACACGTTGAACGCCGGGGATTCGTTCCACTTTCCGAGCAATGTGCCCCATGGTTATCGCAATGGGACCACCAATGTTGTGCGCATTCTGTGGATCAACACCCCTGCTACCTTCTAACAAACGCGCACCTCAAACGTGCGTCGTTTCTACCCAGGTGACAGTTTTAAGGGCGTCGCTACCGCCGCAAAAACCAGGTTTTCCCTTTAGAAACATAAACATAAGGTTTATGGCCTGAAGCTTGCTTTTGAAACAGCGCCGCGCCTTGCGGTACTCGTTTCCCCCATTCCCTTGCGATGGGCGACCCAGCCTCAACGATGCGGCTGATGTCTCCAAGCGAAACGACTCACACATTCAGCCGACAGCGTCGTCGGTATGTGAAATCAGGCCCTCCTTCCCCCTGCCTGCATTTCTTCCCAGACCTTTCCTCTTCCAGCGCACCGGCCCAAAGGCTGCGGTGGACGTTTGGGCCTGGGTTCCAGGAGTCTTCCGAATGGCTATGAATCGTCGTGCTTTCCTGCGTACGTCCGCTATTTCTGCTGCTGCATTGTCCACCTTGAGCCTGAAGAGCTTTTCGGCGTTTGCGGCCGATGACGCGATCAACATCGCCTCGCTCTACGACAACTCCGGTGGCCTGGACATTTATGGCAAGCCCATCGTCGACGCCCTCACCTTCGCCGTCGAAGAACTCAACGGCGCTGGCGGCCTGCTCGGTCGGCCGCTCAACCTGATCAAATACGACACCCAGTCGAACATGCAGCTCTACGCCCAATACGCCCAGCAGGCGGCCCTCAAGGACCGCGCGGCGGTGGTGCATGCCGGTATTACCTCGGCATCGCGGGAGGTGGTGCGCCCGGTGCTCGACCGCTACAAGACCCTGTATTTCTACAACAACCAGTACGAAGGCGGCGTGTGTGACCGCAACGTGTTCGCCACCGGCGTCACCCCAGGCCAGACCGTGGAGAAGCTGGTGTCCCATGTCACCAAAAAGTGGGGCAAGAAGGTCTACATCGTCGCGGCCGACTACAACTACGGGCAGATCGTCACCGCCTGGGTGAAGAAGTACGTCGAGCAAGCCGGTGGCGAAAGCGTGGGCATCGAGTTCTTCCCGCTGGACGTGACCAACTTCGGCGCCACCATCTCGAAGATCCAGGAGGCCAAGCCGGACTTCGTCTGGTCTGCCTTGGTGGGTGGCGCGCACATGTCGTTCTACCGCCAATGGAAAGCCGCAGGCATGACCGGCAAGTTGCCGATTGCCTCCACTACCTTCGCCGGTGGCAACGAGCACATCGTGCTCTCGCCAGAGGAATGCAACGGCATCCTGATCTGCCAGAACTATGTGCAGGAACTGGCCACGCCGCAGAACCGGGCGTTCGTCGAGCGTTTCCACAAACGCTTTGGCGCCGACTACCCCTACATCACCGAACTGGCCATGGGTGCCTACCAAGGCATGATGCTGTGGGCCGAAGGTGTGCGCCAAGCTGGCACGGTGGAACGCATGGCCGTGACCCAGGCCCTGGAAAAAGGCATCAGCCTGGACCTACCCAGCGGCAAGGTCAGCGTTGACCCGGCCACGCACCACTGCGTGCTCGACGTGCACATCGCCGAGGTGCGCGACCGCCGCCTGGAGGTGGTCGAGAGCTTCGCCCAGCAAGCGCCTTCGGACACCGCCGCCGTGTGCGATCTGGTGAAGAACCCGCGTGACGCCAAACAATACAGCATCGCGCTGTAAGGAGGCCGACATGGATTGGGCTGCCATTTTTTCCCTGCAAATCGTGGGCGCCATCGCCACGCTGGTGCTGTTGAGCATCGGCCTGGCGGTGGTATTCGGGATGATGAAGATCATCAACCTGGCCCACGGTGAATTCATGATGCTCGGTGGTTACGTTGCCGTGCTCGCCACCCACCATCTGCATGTGCCCATCTGGATCTCGATCCTGGTGCTGGCGCCTTTGACCGTGGGGTTGTTCGGCATGCTGGTGGAGCGCCTGCTGGTGCGCCACCTGTACGGCCGCATGATCGACACCATGCTCGCCACCTGGGGCCTGAGCCTGGCCCTGACCGGCGCGGCCACCATGTTGTTTGGCAATACCACGGTGGGCATCAGCTCGCCGTTGCCGGGCATCAGCATCGGCGCTTATCAAACCAGCGGCTACGGCCTGTTTGTGATCGGCGTGGCCGTGGCCGTACTGCTGGGCATGTGGGCGCTGCTGCGCTTTACCCACTTTGGGCTGTGTGCCCGCGCCACCATGCAAAACGCCAAGATGGCGGCGGCGTTGGGGGCCAATCCGGGGCGCATCTACAGCCTCACGTTTGGCCTGGGCGCGGCGCTGGCCGGCCTGGGTGGTGCGGTGTTGGCGCCGCTTACCGGGGTAATTCCGACCCTCGGCACCAGTTATATCGCCAAGGCGTTTATCACCGTGATCGGCGGTGGCAGTGCCGTGATTACCGGCACCCTGACTGCTGCGAGTGGCTTTGGGGTGATCAGCCAGGTGGTGACGTTCTTCAGCACCCCGGTGTTCGGAGAAGTGGCATTGCTGCTGGCGGCCATTGTGTTGATCCGGGTTCTGCCCCAGGGCATTACCGGTCGTTTCTTTCGGAGGGCGTTCTGATGCCTGTTGATACCCGCACCCTGCTACCGGTGCTCGGCTGCGTCCTGGCCGCCGTGCTGGTGGCGGTCCTGCCGCAGTGGCTGGACCTGTTTACCTTATTGTCCCTGACCATCTACCTGGTGATGGCGCTGTTGGCCCTGAGCCTGGCGTTTATCTGGGGGTTCGGCGGCATCCTTTGCTTTGGCCAGGCGGCGTTTTTCGGCCTGGGGGCCTACGCCTATGCCATCGGTGTGCTGAATATCGGCGACAGCACCTGGCCGGTGTTACTGGCCATCGCCGTACCGGCGCTGGTGGCGGCGGCCATGGGTTACTTCATGTTCTACGGCGGCATCAGTGACGTGTACCTGGGGGTGATTACCCTCGCGGTCACCTTGATTTTGTTCAATGTGATGAACTCCACGTCCGGCTCCGAGTACCACATCGGCAGTGCCTTGCTCGGTGGCTTCAACGGCATCCCCGCGATTCCCACGTTGAATGTGCCGTTCAACCCGGACCGTGTGCTGGAGCCGGAAACCCTGTTCCAGGTGATCGGCGGCGCGTTGATCCTCTGCTACCTGGGCCTGCGCGGAATGCTCGCCAGTCGTTTCGGCAAGGTGGTGGTGGCGATTCGTGAAAACGAACAGCGCGCCGGTCTGCTGGGTTATGACACGCGCCTGCACAAGTTGATCGTGTTCAGCCTCGGCGGCGGCATTGCCGGGTTGGCCGGCTGCCTGTTCGCCAACTGGGGTGCTTTTGTCAGCCCTGGCGTGTTTGGCCTGGCGCAGTCGGCGCAGATCATCATCTGGGTGATTGTCGGCGGGCGCGGCACTTTGTTCGGGCCGATCCTGGCGTGCATCGGCATCCAGGCGCTGATGGCGCGGCTGGGAGAACAGCAGCATGTGGACAGCGGCTTTGTACTGGGCCTGATCCTGCTGGTGTTTGTGATGCTGTTGCCACGGGGTTTGCTACCCACCCTAAGCAGCGGTGTAGCTCGAGTGTTCCAACGTCGCCCCCAACCGTTGCCTACCCAGGAGCGTGCGCTATGAGCCTGTTGCAAACCCAAGGCCTGGGCGTGAGCTTCGGCGGCGTGCATGCGGTTAAGGAGGTGGATTTCACCCTGAAAAGTGGCGAACTGCGCTGCCTGATCGGGCCCAATGGCGCCGGTAAAAGCACGTTTTTCAAGATGCTCAGCGGCCAGCTCAAACCCACCCGTGGCGTGTGCCACTTCAAGGGCCAGCGTATTTCCGGGCTGGCGCCGCATAAAGTCGCCCAGCTCGGCATTGGGATCAAGACCCAAGCCCCCAGCGTGTTCGACGGCCTGGATGTGCTGGAGAACCTGCGCCTGGCCGCCAGCCGCAGGCAAACCCCAAGCGAAGCGCGCAACACCGCCGAACAAACCCTGGAACGCATCGGCCTCACCGAGCTGCGCACGCGCCTGGTGGGCGATTTGGCCCACGGCCAACGCCAATGGGTGGAGCTGGGCATGATCCTCGCCTCACGCCCGGAGCTGGTATTGCTGGACGAACCGGCGGCCGGCATGACCTACCAGGAAGTGCGCAAGACCGCCGCGCTGATCAAGGAGATCAACGCCCACAGCACCGTGGTGGTGGTAGAGCACGACATGGAGTTCATCCGCTTGATCGCGGGCACCGTCACCGTGTTCAACCAAGGCGCGATCCTGGCCCAAGGCAGTTTTGCCGAGGTCACTCAAGACCCCGCCGTGCGCGAAGCCTACCTGGGCAAGCAGGAGATCAAACATGCTTGAAGTCATCGGTTTATCCGCCGGTTATGGCCGTATCCCTGTGTTGCGCGACATTCGCTTGAGCTGCGCTGCCAATACCTGCGTGGGCGTGCTGGGACGCAATGGCATGGGCAAGACCACCTTGCTGCGTGCGCTGATGGGGGAAATTCCCGCCATGGCCGGCAGCCTGCATTTCGATGGCGAGGACTTGAGCCGCGCCGCCGCCCACCAGCGCGCCCGCGCCGGTATCGGCTACGTGCCCCAAGGTCGGCAGATTTTCCCGTTCCTGAGCGTGCGTGAAAACCTGCGCATGGGCTGCGTGAAGGACTTTGCCAAGGCCGACGCCACCATCGAACGCATCCTCGCCTACTTCCCGCGCCTGCAACGCCTGCTCGACCAACCCGGTGGCGCGCTGTCCGGTGGTGAACAGCAACTGTTGGCCCTGGCTCGCTGCCTGTGCGGCGAGCCGAACATCATCCTGCTGGACGAGCCCACCGAAGGCATCCAGCCCTCGATCTGCGACGAAATCATCGAAACCCTGCAGCGCCTACGAGTGGAACAAAACCTGGCGGTGATCCTGGTGGAACAGGACATTGAATTCTTGAGTGCCTTGTCCGACCGCATCCTGATCATCGAGAACGGCCAACTGGTGGACGAGGTCGACCCGGCCCACACCAGCGCCGAAGCCATCGCTGAGCGCTTCATGGGCTTTCATGCATAAGGAACCTGCTATGTCGATTCAACGCCCTACCCTGGCCGACCTCACCCAAGTCGGCCGCAGCCTTGGCCTGGAACTGGCCGAGCCGCTGCTGAATGAGTACGCACACATCCTCGAAGCCGTGTGGCAGGACTACGACCGCCTCGACGCCATCGCCACCCCGCCCGCACCCCCACGCTACCCACGCGGCCCGGGCCAGGTGCCGACGGACAATCGCTACAACGCCTGGTACGTGCGCACCGATATCCAGGGCGCCGCCAGCGGCAAACTGGCCGGCAAGCGCGTGGCGCTCAAGGACAATATCTGCCTGGCCGGTGTACCGATGATGAACGGCTCATCAACCTTACACGGCTACGTGCCAGACATTGATGCCACCGTCGCCAGCCGCGTGCTGGACGCTGCTGGGCAAATCCTCGGCAAGGCCCATTGCGAGTTTTTCTGTGTGTCGGGCAGCAGCCATACCAACGCCACCGGGGCGGTGCACAACCCGCGTAATCCGGGGCATTCCACCGGCGGTTCGTCGTCGGGCTGCGCCGCGTTGATTGCCGCCGGTGAAGTGGACCTGGGTATCGGCACCGACCAGGGTGGCTCGGTGCGCATTCCGGCGGCCTACTCCGGCATCTACGGCATGAAGCCGACCCACGGTTTGATCCCCTACACCGGCATCATGCCGATCGAAATGACCCTGGACCACGCCGGGATCATGAGCGCCAACCTGGCCGACAACGCCCTGCTGCTGGAGGTGCTGGCTGGCGCCGACGGGCTCGACCCACGCCAGGATCGCGTAGTACCGACCGAGGCCTACACCCAGGCGTTGGGCAAGGGCTGCAAGGGCTTGCGAATCGGGGTGGTGCGCGAAGGCTTCAGCCACGCCAACTCCGAGGCGGATGTGGATGCGGCGGTGCGGCGTGCTGCGGCATTGTTCGAAGGCCTGGGCGCGCGGGTGCAAGACATCTCGATCCCGCTGCACAGCCTGGGCCACGCGATCTGGACCCCCATTGCCGTGGAAGGCACCACCCAATTGCTGCGCGGCTACAATTACGGCTCGAACTGGAAAGGCCTGTATGTGGAAAGCCTGATGCGTGCCCAACAGGACTGGCAGAGCAAGGCCGGGCAATTTCCCCACGACCTTAAAACCTGCCTACTGGCCGGCGGGTATGCCTACCAGCGCTTTGGCGGCCAGTACTACGCCAAGGCCCAGAACGCCGCCCGGCAACTGCGTGCGGCTTACGACCAGCACTTGCAGGATTTCGACGTGTTGCTGATGCCCACCGTGCCGCTCAAGGCGCCCAAACTGCCCACAGCAGACGCTTCGCCCAGCGAGTGGGTGCAACGGGCCCTGGAAATGAACGCCAACACCGCGCCGTTCGACGTGACCGGCCACCCTGCGCTGTCGATCCCCTGCGGGCTTGCCAGTGGCCTGCCAGTAGGCATGATGCTGGTGGCGCGGGATTACGACGAGGCCATGCTGTACCAAGTGGCGCACGCGTTTGAACAACATATCGACTGGGAAAGCCTGACGTCATGAGCACCCCTGACTACAAAGTCGGCCTGCTGTTTTCCCAGAGCAGCCTCACCGCTGCCTCGGAAACCACCCAGGCCAATGCCACTCACCTGGCCATCGCCGAGGTCAACGACGCGGGCGGCATCCATGGCCGGTTGCTGGTGCCGGTAGATGGCCACCCCGGCGCCGAGCCTGCGGACTATCGCGACAGCGCCGTGCGCCTGTGTGACGAACACCAGGTGCAAGTGCTGTTCGGTACTCATATGTCGAGCACGCGCAAAACCGTGCTGCCGGTGGTCGAGAGCCGTCGCCGCCTGCTGTTCTACCCCACGCTCTATGAAGGGTTTGAATACTCGCCGTGGTGTTATTACACCGGCTCGGCACCGAACCAGAACTCGGTGCAACTGGCGCGCTATGTACTGGAACACTTCGGCAACCGCGTGCTGTTTGTTGGCGGTTCCTACGTGTACCCGTTCGAGTCCAACCGCATCATGCGCGAGCTGTTCGAACAGGCCGGCGGCGAAGTGGTGGACGAGATCTACCTACCGTTCCACGCCACCGCCGAAGACTTCGAACGGGTGATGCAACAGGCGCGGGCCACGGCACCGGATGCGATCTACTCGACCATCGTCGGCAGCGATATCCCGGCGCTGCACCGGGCCTATCGCCAGGCTGGTTTCGATCCGGCGCGCATGCCCATCGTCAGCCTGGCCACCAACGAGGTGGATGTATTGCGCATGAGCGCTGAAGAAGCCGAAGGGCATGTGTCGGCGGCGCCGTGGTTTTCCACCTTGCAGACGCCCGCCAGCCAAGCCTTCTTGGCGCGTTATCGGGCGCGTTTTGGTGATGAAGCACCGCTGACAGCGGGGGCCGAAGCCGCGTATTTTCAGGTGCATCTGTTCGCCGAAGCAGCGCGGCGCGCAGAGGGTGGGTCTATCGAAGCACTGCGCCAGGCGTTGGCCGGTGCGCAGTTCGACGCGCCCCAGGGCCGCGTGCAGATCGACGCCGACACCCAACACACCTGGCTGTGGCCACGCATTGCCCGCCTGGACCACCAGCGCCGTTTCGAGCTGGTGGTGCACAGCGAGCAACCGGTCAAACCCAGCCCCTATATGGTCGACTACCAACTGGAAGCGCAGCCATGAGCGGCAGCAGCGCACCTTCATTGCTGCGCGAACTCAAGGGCCTGCGCGTGCTGGTGATCCACCCGGTGGACGCCGAAGCCCGCGTGGTGCTGGACCAGTTGCAGCGCATCGGCTGCATCGTCGAGCAATGCTGGCCGGTGCCCGCGCACTTGCCAGAGCACACCGACGTGGTGCTGCTGGCCGTGGAACTCAGCCAGCGCCTGAACACCCAGGCGTTGGTGGAAGGCCTCAGCGAACAGGCGCCGCCGATCATCGCCGTGGTCGGCTATGAGAACCCTTCGATGCTGCAACTGGTACTGGAAACCCAGCCGGCCGCGGTCATCGAGCGCCCACTGCGGCCGTTCGGCCTGTTGACCCAACTGTTGATGGCCCGTGCCGCCTGGCGTGCGCGCATCGACATGCTGGCGCAACTGCGCAAGTTGCAGACCCGGCAACCGGCAGTCTCGAAGATTTCCATGGCCAAGGCCTTACTCATGGCGCGCCACCGCATCGGTGAAAACGACGCCCACCGGCGCCTACAACGGGATGCCATGGCCAGCCGCACCAGCATGGAGGCGGTCGCGCAAACCATCATTGACGCGGGCCTGCCCCCTCAACCTGAATAAGCAGAGGTTTTTCATGCAAGCTTTCAATTTCAGCACCACCGCCCACCTGATCTGCGCCAGCGGCGCTGCCGCCCAACTGGCCGAACATTGCGCTGCGCGTGGCGCGCGCAATGTGCTGCTGGTGACCGACGCCGGCATCCTGCGGCATAAGCTGCTGGATTCGGTGTTGCCCGGCTTTGCCGCTGCCGATATCCATTTGCAGGTGTACAGCGACGTGCTCGCAGACCCCGCCGAAGAACTGGTGCTAGCGGCCACTGAACAAGCGCGGGCCATGGGCGCCGACCTTATCGTCGGTTTCGGCGGCGGCAGCTCCATGGACACCGCCAAGCTGGTCGCTTACCTCGCCCACCCGATGCAGCGCCAGGGCTTGAGCGACATCTACGGCGTCAACCAGGCCAATGGCGCGCGCCTGCCACTGATCCAGGTACCCACCACCGCCGGCACAGGTTCGGAAGTCACGCCGATCTCCATCGTCACCACCGCCACCGGCAAGTCGGGTGTGGTGTCGCAGCAGTTGCTGCCGGACCTGGCGATTCTCGACGCCCAACTGACCGTGGGCCTGCCCGGCCCGGTCACCGCCGCCACCGGCATCGACGCGATGGTGCACGCCATCGAGGCCTACACCAGCAAGTTGCGCAAAAACCCGATCTCCGACCTGCTCGCCCGTGAAGCCCTGCGCCTGCTCAGCGCCAACCTGGAGCTGGCGGTACGCGAGCCACAGAACCTGGCGGCACGCCAAGCCATGCTGCTGGGCGCGTGCCTCGCCGGCCAGGCCTTCGCCAACGCACCAGTGGCGGCGGTGCACGCGCTGGCGTATCCGTTGGGGATTACCTTCCACTTGCCCCATGGGCTGTCCAACGCGCTGGTGCTCAACCCGGTCCTGGCGTTCAACCTGTCCCACGCCAACGCGCTTTACGCGGAACTAGCGCCGTGTGTGCTGAGTGAGCGATTGGAAGAGGGAGATGGCGCGGCGCAGTTCATTGCCGAGATGCAGCGCATCCACGTCGCAGTGGGTTTGCCGCTGCGCTTGAGAGATGCAGGCGTGACCCTGGAAAGCCTGCCAGAGTTGGCCCGCAGTGCGATGCAGCAACAGCGGCTACTGGTGAATAACCCGCGTGAGGTAAGTGAGGAGGATGCTTTGGCGATCTATACGGCGGCGTACTAGACGACCTCGTTTCATTGGCTATGAACACGTTTGAATGTTGGAGCGGGCTTGCTCGCGAATGCAGAGTGTCAGCCAACCTATTCGTCAGCTGACCCACCGCTTTCGCGAGCAAGCCCGCTCCCACAGGGGACTGGCGGTGGCGTTATCCAGTGCCGGGCACAAATCCAATAGGCCGCACGGGTTCAAGACTTCAACCGCTTCACGCTGGCAAACGTCGACTCCCCACGCGCCTGCTCCAAGGGGTTCATCGGCATCGGAACGTGCTGACGATGAATGATTGGCTTCACCACGATGGACCGCTCACTGTCCGTCGCCGAACGCTCATCACTGGGCGGTACGCCGAAGTACTCGCGGTAGCATTTGGAGAAGTGCGGCGTGGACACAAAGCCACACAACACCGCCAATTCGACGATTGAAATGGGCGTCTGCTTGAGCAACTGCCGCGCCCGAATCAGCCGCAGCCGCAGGTAGTAGCGCGAAGGCGAACAGTGCAGGTATTTCTGGAACATGCGCTCCAGCTGCCGGCGCGACAAGGCGACATAGGTGGCCAGTTCGTCCAGGTTGATCGGCTCTTCGAGATTGGCCTCCATCAACGCGACGATTTCCTGCAGCTTGGGCTGCTGGGTGCCCAGCATGTGCTTGAGCGGCACGCGCTGGTGGTCCTGTTCGTTGCGGATGCGCTCGTACACGAACATGTCGGAGATCGCCGCAGACAGTTCATGCCCATGATCACGGCCGATCAGGTGCAGCATCATGTCCAGCGGCGCGGTGCCGCCGGAACTGGTGAGGCGGTCGCGGTCGAGGGTGAACAGGCTGGAACTGACACTCACCCGTGGAAAGGCTTCCTGCATGGCCGCCAACCATTCCCAGTGCACGCTGCACTCAAAACCGTCGAGCAGCCCGGCCCGGGCCAGTACCCAGCTGCCGGTGCAGATGCCGCCCAGGCGCTTGGAATAACGCGCCTGGCTGCGAAGCCACTTGACCAGTTCGCCGGTGACTGTGCCTTGGATACCAATACCACCGCACACAATCACGGTGTCCGCAGACGGCACAGCGGTGATCGAGCCGTCAGGGGTGACCGGCACGCCGTCGCTGGCCCACACCGGGTTACCGTCCAGGCTTGCGGTGTGCCAACGGTACAGTTCCTGGCCCGACAGTTGGTTGGCCATGCGCAACGGCTCCAACGCAGACGCCAGCGAGATCAGGGTGAACTGGTCCAGCAGCAAGAACACCAGGCTGCTGACAGGCCTCGTAGTCATGGCTGCGAGGCTACGGGAACCGACTTGGGTGCGTGCTCGGGTTGCCGCGCGGTGATCAAGCCGATCAACGAAATCATCAAGGCCAGGCCAATGGTCGAGGACACTTCGAAGCGATGCTCGGGTGTCACTAGCATCACCGTCAACGCGGTGCAGATGAAGGCGATGACGACCCAGGTCAGCCACGGAAACAGCCACATCTTGAAGGTCAACTCGACGTTGCGGCGCAGCAGGATCTTGCGCATGCGCAGTTGCGACACGGCGATCACCAGGTACACCAGCAAGGCGATGGCACCAGAACTGGCCAGCAAGAACTGGAACAACCCGGCCGGCATGAAGTAACTCAACAACGTCACCCCTGCCCCAAGAATCGTGCTGGCAATCACCGCCGCCCTCGGCACACTGGCCGCCGAGGTTTTCTTCAGCATCGCCGGGGCGTCGCCGCGCTTGCCCAGGGAGAACAGCATGCGCGAGGCGATGTAGATAGAGGAGTTCATGCAACTGGCAACGGCGATCAATACCACCACGTCCACCAGCAACTTGGCGTGGGGAATGTTCATCAGCTCCAGTGCCCGCTGATAAGAGCCGACCGACGCCAGCAGCGGGTCATCCCATGGCACCACGGAAATCACCACGAAGATCGACAGCACGTAAAACACACCGATGCGCCACATCACGGAGCGCGTGGCACGGGCGATATTCTGCGCCGGGTTGCTGGACTCGGCCGCCGCAATGGTCACAGCCTCAGTGCCGATAAAACTGAACATGATGGTGATGAACGCACCCACCACTGCCGACAACCCATTGGGTGCAAAACCACCATGGTCCTGCATCAACTGGCTGAGCCCACTGGCCTCTCGCTCGGGCACCCAACCCATCAACACCGCGAAGCCCACGCCGATAAAGCCGATGATCGCCACCACCTTGGCCATGGCAAACCAGAACTCGAACTCGCCGTATTTGGAAACGCTGAACAGATTGGTGACCACCAACAAAAAGATCGACAACAAGGCAAACAGCCAAGCGTCGATCTGCGGGAACCACTGGTTGAGGATATGCCCGGCGGCCAGGGCCTCGATGGGAATCACCAGCACCCAGAACCACCAGTACAACCAGCCGATGGTGAACCCGGCCCAGCGACCGATGGCCTGGTCGGCATAGGTCGAGAACGACCCCGTGTCGGGGTTGGCCACCGCCATCTCCCCGAGCATGCGCATCACCAGCACCACCAACAGGCCGGAGAAAAAATACGCCAGCAACACCGCCGGCCCAGCCGCTGCAATCGCATGCCCGGAGCCGACAAACAACCCCGCACCGATGATGCCGGCGATGGACAGCATGGTGACATGGCGCGGCTTGAAGCCCTGCGCCAACTGGGCGTTGGAGTGGTTCGGGGTCGGGCTATTCATTGTTTTCTTATTCTCGGTGATCGACGTAAGGCCTACTGACTGAAGAGTCAGGCGATCATCATTTTTAATGATGGGGTCACCTTACGCGGCCTGCGTCGTCCGAAAATAGCCTGGGAGCGTCATACTTTGGTCTGATATCGTCATCAAAACCGACCAATGCCTGACCGCTATCAACCCATCGCGATGTGTAATGAGCGGGCTTGTCGACTCGTCGCACCGCCCGCCTTGGGGGGCGGTGCGACGATTCGACAAGCCCGCTCACTACAAGCGAGTGCTGCTGTAGCAGCAGCCTCCCAGCAGGTGCTTCCTGGCCAGCAGTCCGTCTTTCGAAAACGATACAGCAGTTCCTCAATCACTATATTTTTTGCATATTTTTCAGATGCTTACGTTTTATTTCGATCATTGTCATTTTCGGTACGTTTGTTGCGATACCCCCTTAAACGGGCTGCCACACAGACCCGACGTTAGCCTTTCGAGAGCTTTTTGATCTCTCTTCAAAAGCAACAATGGGGAGCACTATGTTCAAGCGCACACACGTATCCATGGCCGTGGCCGTCAGCCTGGGGAGTCTTTACCTCGGCACAGCCCAGGCTGAAGAAACCCTCGACACCAGCAACACGTCAACCCTGGAAAAAGTCACCGTCACCGCCCAGAAGCGCGAAGAAACCGTGCAGGAAGTGCCTGCGCCGATCTCGGTGTTGAGCGGCGATAAAATCCGCCAGGCGTCGTTGAATTCCGCCAATGAGATCACCCGCTACATTCCCAACGCCTCGGCGGGCACCACCGATGGCCATGGCCGACCACGCTGGTGGATTCGCGGCTTGGGCACCGGCGACCAGGGCGCCAACACCGTCAGCCCGGTGGGGATCTACATGGACGATGTGTACATCTCCAATATCAGCGCCACCGGCTTCCCCTTGTTCGACCTGGACCGTGTCGAGGTGCTGCGCGGGCCCCAAGGCACCTTGTGGGGCAAGAACACCACGGGCGGCGCGATCAACTTCATTTCAAAAAAACCGACTTTCAAGGAAGACGGCTACTACAAGCTGGACGTGGGCAACTACGCCAACCGCGCCGTAGAAGGTGCGATCGGCGGTGCGCTGGTAGACGACAAGCTCGCCGCTCGGGTGTCGATCCGTCACCAGGCCAACGACGGCTATAACGAGAACAAGGCCAATGGCAACGATCGCGGCGCGCTGGAAGATGATGCGATCCGCCTGCAATTGCTCGCTGTGCTGTCGGATGACCTGGAAGCCAACGTCAACTTCCACAGCCGCCGCTACCACGACACCGGCAGCTCCAGCACCGTGAACTACGGCACCGGGCTGAACGGGAATAACCAGTTCGGCTACCACGTCGACCCCAAGCAAGGCGACGTGTACTACAACGCCAAGAACACCGCGAGCGTCGAGCAGGACGGTGGCAACCTCAACCTGATCTGGCAGCTGGGTGGCCTGCAACTGACCTCCATCACCGCTTTCGAATCGTTCAAGCGCGACGCCCTTGGCGACAGCGACGGCACCCCGCTGGAACTGCAACGTGGCTACAGCTATGCAGACAGCCGCCAGTTTTCCCAGGAGTTTCGCCTGGCCTCCCCCAGCACCGACCGCCTGAACTGGGTAGCTGGCCTGCATTACTTCAACGAAGACCTCGATGCCAAAAACGCCAACGGCACGCTGAACAACACCTACATCAACCGCAGCTACAACCGCACCGCGTACAACCAAAAAACCGAGAGCTACGCGGTATTCGGCAGCGTCACCTACAACTTCACCGACGACTTCAGCCTCACCGGCGGTCTGCGCTGGACCCAGGAGCGTAAGTCCATCGACCTGAACCGAGTCGCCAGCGTGGGACCGGCTACCTTTGGTGCTGGCGACTGGTGGAACCCGGGCACGGTCACCTCGCCGCTGGGCGTCACCGCAGTACAGGACGAGAGCAACACCTGGAGCGACTGGACCTACGACCTCACCCCGCAATACAAGCTGTCGGAAAACGCCCGGGTGTACTTCCGCTACTCCAAGGGTTTCCGCTCCGGCGGCTATAACGCCGGTGTCACCACTCAATCGACGGTGGCCACGGTCAACCCCGAATACCTCACCGCCTACGAATTGGGGTTCAAGTCCGAGTGGTTCAACGGCCGCCTGAACGCCAACGCCAACCTGTTCTACTACGACTACCAGGACATCCAGCTAAACATCGTGACGGCCGTCAACAACCAGACCGTTTCGCGCCTGGCCAACGGTGCGCAAGGCGAAGCCTACGGGGCCGAATTCGAACTGGAGGCGATCCCGCTGGACAACCTGCACGTCAACTTCGGCCTCGGCTTGCTGCACACCGAGTTCACCGACTACACCTCCGGACCCAACGATTACTCGGGCAACAACTTTGTGCGCGCGCCAAACGTATCGGCGGTGCTCGGTGCCGATTACCGCATCCCGCTGAATGTAGGCGGCGCGGTGGTCGTGGGTACCGACTGGGACACCCGTAGCCGCCAGTACTTTTTCACCAACGATCAAACCCAGAACATGCGCAGTGGCGGCTACACCCTTGGCAATGCACGGCTGACCTATGAACTGCCGGGCGATAAAACCGAGATCACCGCCTATGTACACAACCTCACCGACAAGCAGTACCGCAGCCACACCCTGCCGGGCGGTTTCCAAAGCGCGGGCGTGATGTTTGGCGACCCACGCACCTTTGGCCTGTCGCTGACCAGCCGATTCTGATCAACCCTGGTGGCCGACCATCGTCGGCCACTGCCCAATAAGGCGAACCTTCATGAAGCTTTCACGTTTGCTGTCTACTCGGCTGCTGATGCCGGCGTCCTTGGTGCTCGGGCTGCTCGGCAGCCAGTTAAGCCTGGCCGCCGAGCCCTTGAAAACCGTGCGTATCGCCACTGTGGCGTTTTCCAACGCGGGCATAACCACCTTCAACGGCCCCACCTACTTGATGGACAAGGACCCCTGGCTCAAGGAGCAACTGGCCAAACGCGGCATAGAACTGCAATGGGTACCGGCCGCGACCGCGTCGGTGGGTACCTTCGTCAATGAAGAGTTCGCCAACAAGCGCATCGACTTTGCGTTCTATGGCGACTTGCCGACCATCATCCTCAACGCCTCGGGTATTTCGACCAAACTGCTGGCGGCAGGCGGCCTGGGCAACAACGTGTACCTGGTGGTGCCGCCCGACTCCACGGCAACCTCCATCGATGATTTAAAAGGCAAGCGCATCGCCCTGCACCGTGGGCGGCCTTGGGAATTGTCGTTCGCCAAATTGTTGGAATCACGCAAGCTCGGCTTTGATGACTTCCGCATCTTCAACCTCAACCCACAGGCGGGCGGCGCGGCGCTTAGCGCCGGTCGGGTGGATGGCTTTTTCACTTTGAGCGATGCCTATCTGCTGGAAGACAAAAAGGTCGGCAAGATCATCTGGTCCAGCAAAGAGGCACCAGCGGACTGGAAGATGCGCGCCGAACTGTTTGGTGCCAGCGACTTTGTGGCCCAGCAGCCGGAAGTTACCCAACTGGTGGTGGATGCCTATCTCAAAGCGTTGAAATGGGCGTCGGAGGAGCAACACAAGGCTGAATACATCGAGCTGCTGTCGCGCTCTGGACAGCCGCAGAGCGTGCTATTGCGGGAAGTGGAGGGAGATTCCTGGAAAGATCATTTCAGCCCGCTGATCAACGCCTCACTGCGCCAGCATTATCAGGATGGAATCGCCTATAGCCTACAGGCCAAGCTGATCCGCAAGGACGTCAAGGTCGATGACCTGCTCGATAACCGCTTCGTCGAACAGGGCCTCAAGGACTTGAACCTGGAAGGTGAGTGGAAGTAAACCAGCGGCGGTGAGACCCACCCCGCGGGTGGGTCTTGCACCGCGCAATTCAGGCGGCGTTTTCCAGCAGCTTCTTGCCCTGTTCCCACAGGCCGGTCATGTTCCATTGCTGTTCAATCACGCCCGGGCCGAACTCCTTCGAGCCCCCCAGCCCTTCGGCCAGGCCCTGGAACCAGGCGCCTTCTTCGATCAGCAGAATCAGCTTGGCCACCGAGAGGATGTCCGGCCCCCAGAAGGTCGCGCCACCGTTGGCTTCCAGAATCGCCTGCAGGTGCGGGTTGCGCTCAAGGCTCTCGATGATGAACTCCGGTTCCGGCTGACGGCGGTCCACGTAGATCGGCAGTTCACGGGCAAGCGTCACGCGCTGCGACGCGGCATAACGGATCGGCAATACCCGGTGCGCACTGGCCCAGCCGCCCAGCCATGGCGTGTGCACATGGATCACCAGGTTGACCTCCGGACGCTCGGCGAAGACCTTCGCGTAGCGTTTGCCGTTGCCACCGGCTTTCCTGCCACTCAGGGGCGAGCTGCCGGCGATGGATTCGTCCAGGTGCACTTCACCGTCGTAGTCGGCGACCACTGCACGGATCTCCTCGTCGTCAGCCCACGGGCCAGGCGCATGCAAGGCGATCACCAGGCGGGTTTCAGGTACACGCAGGTAAGCCTGGAACGTGTTGGTGGCAGTCAGGGTGCGCGTGTTTTTCAACACGCGGAAAGCCTTGGCAAAATCGCGCTTGGCCTGGTCCAGGTAGGTCAGTTGTTCGGCAGTCAACACGTGAGTCATGGCAAACACTCCAGCTAATCGATTGAGAATGCCGGACCGCAGGCCTGGCATGACATGCGACAGAGCATTTCCTGTGCCACCTGCATAAGCATCTGTTTTAAATGACTTTTTAACGATAAATAACGAAGGCCCGCACAATTTTGCTGCAACACCAGCATGACCTGCTGATCAACTGCTGCTACATCAGCAGTCGCGCCTCTCTGTGCCCTGCAACTCCAG
The DNA here is from genome assembly GCF_002255865.1 of Pseudomonas sp. PGPPP1. Lineage (NCBI taxonomy): Bacteria > Pseudomonadati > Pseudomonadota > Gammaproteobacteria > Pseudomonadales > Pseudomonadaceae > Pseudomonas > Pseudomonas sp. PGPPP1. The sequence goes on from NZ_NKIG01000006.1 coordinate 125,757, forward strand.
CCCCGCTGGGCTCCAGGCGTTTGGCACAGCCGTTGCAAATGCTCCGATAACGCGGCTCTCGTCCCGACAGGCCCGAGTTTTTTGAACCTGGAGTTTTGCAATGAGTACCGAATTTTTCTGGCGCCTGCCCCTGGGCAGTGACGGGCACCACTTGGCTACCGACAAGAACACCCGTGGCAGCGCGACTCACCGCGCCGGCAATATAGCGCCCGGCCGGCTGCCGAACGGTGAGCCGGATGGCTTCACCTACATCGACTACATCGCCCAAGTGGCCAAGGCTGCCGAAATCGCCGGTTTCGAAGGCGCCCTGCTGCCTACCGGCCCGGAGCCGTGGATTGCCGCCGCAGCCCTGGCGCGTGAGACCCGCCGGATCAAATTCCTGATCGCCTTCCAGGCCACCTGGACCCTGCCCGCCTACGCCGCCCAGCAAGCGGCGATCTTGCAGAACCTGAGTCGTGGGCGCCTGGACTGGAACATCATCACCGGCGGCAACCCGGCGTCACAGCGCGCCAACGGCGACTTTCTGGAACACGACCTGCGCTACCAGCGCACCGGCGAATTCCTCGACATCATCAAGGGCCTGTGGGAGAACGACTCGTTTTCGTACAAAGGCGACATCTATCAACTGGAGAACGGCTCGCTGCCGCGTGGCCTGACCCAGGAGCGCAAACCCAGCGTGTACTTCTCCGGCTTTTCCGACCCGGCACTGGACGTTGCGGCACGGCATGCCGATGTGTATCTGAACTGGGCGGAGCCGATCGACAAGCTCAAGCCGCACATGGAGCGGGTGCGGGAACTGGCGGACAAACAAGGCCGTGAAGTGCGCTTTGGGATTCGCATCGACTTGTTCGCCCGCGAGACCGAAGAGGCTGCGTGGTCGGAGCTGCGGCGCCAGTACGAGCGTATCGATGCCAAGACCAGTGAATTCATCAAGGGTTTTGCCAGTGGCTCGGATTCGGTGGGCGCGGCGCGTCAGACGGCGTATCACCAGAATTCCCAGCGCTTTGAAGACCTGATCATCGGGCCCAACCTTTGGGCAGGGTTCGGCAAGGCCAAGCCTGGACCGACAATTGGGTTGGTGGGCAGCCATGAAAACGTCGCAGAGCGGTTGGTGGAATATCGGGACGCGGGGTTTTCGACCTTCATTCTGGCGGGCAATCCGCACCTGGAAGAAGCGCTGCGTATTGGCCAGGAAGTATTGCCATTGGTTCACCAGCGCCCTGTGGCAAGGGAGTTGGCACCGGTCACGCCCATCAAGCTGAGCAGTGTCTAGCTGACACCCCCTGCGTTCCGCCAGCGTGGTTGGCGGGGCGCCCAGGATCAAAATCAACGCCAGACCAAAAACTCGGCTCCGACGCTTGGCGTCTTTTCAGAAGCGAATCCATGATCAAGCACTACCCGCTGCTACGCAGCCTCCTTATCTATCGCGAAATGCCTGGGCGCTTTGTGTTGACCGGTTTGTTGTTCATCGTCGTCAGCGCAGGCCTGGCGCTCCAGCAGTGGCTGATCGGGCATGCGCTGAATGAAGTCAACAGCGGCCAGGCCGTCACCCGAATCGCCGACGGCAGCCTGGATGCTCACCGCGCCTGGTTCTGGTTGTGGGCGCTGCTCGCCGTGGCGCTGGTACGCGGTGTGGCCCAGTACGCTGGCGGGGTGTTGTCGCTGATTCTCAGCCAGGCGCTGTTGACACGCCTGCGCGAACGCATCCTGGTACAAGTACAGAACCTGCACCTGGGTTATCACTGGGAACATGGCATGGGCGAGATGATCAGCCGCACCACGCGTGATGCCGACAAGCTGCGCGATGCCCTGATCAGCTTCTGGCGCCAGTTGGTGGAAACCCCGCTGATCCTGCTGGCCACTGTCGGCCTGCTGGCTTGGTACGACCCTTGGCTGGCGCTGATGCCATTGTTGCTGACCGGGTTGGGGCTGTGGATTTTCGTGCGCCAGACCGAGCGATTGCTGATCCTGGACCGTGAAGTCGGCGCCGCCTACGACCGCGTCAACCAGAACCTCAGCGAGGGCATTGGCGGTGTGCGGGTGATCAAGTCGTTTGCGCTGGAGGCTGGACGTATTGAGCGGTTCAGCCAGCAAGTGGCGTTTTTTGCCGAACAGGCGCGCCTTGCTTTGGCGTTTGCCAGTTCACGCATTCCGTTACCGCAGGTCATCGTTGCACTCGGCCATGTGTGGATCTTTATCTATGGCGCCACGCTGGTTCGCGACGGGCAGTTGGGTATCGGTGAATGGGTGACCTCGTTGCTGATCGCGACCACTCTGGTGTTTCGCATCGAAGGTATTGGCCGTGTGATGCAGGTGTTCGCCGATGCCCGCGCGTCCGCCGAGCGGATCTGGCAACTGCTCGATACCCAGCCGGCGATCCAGAGCGGCACTCAAGCCCTGTCGCCACGCCCTTTGGGTGTGCGCTTTGAGCAGGTGACCGTCCAGGCACCCGGAGGTGGCCGTAGCATCCTGCGCAATTGCAGTTTCACCCTGGAGCCTGGTGAAGTCGTAGCCTTGGTGGGTTCGACCGGTGCGGGTAAAAGCCTGCTGGCGAGCCTGTTGCCACGCCTGGCCGACGCCCGACGTGGGGCGGTGATGCTCGGCTCCAGCCGCGAGGGCTGGCAGGACGTGCGCTCGCTCGACCTCGACGCGCTGCGCCGCCGCGTGCAGGTGGTGCCGCAGGAGAGCTTCCTGTTTTCCGATACCCTCGCCGCCAACCTGCGCCTGGCCGCACCCGAAGCCAGTGACGAAACCCTGCGCAGGGGCTTGCACCTGGCCTGCGCCGAGGATGTGCTGGAACGCCTCCCCCATGGCCTCGACACCGCACTCGGCGACCGTGGCGTGACGCTGTCCGGCGGCCAGCGCCAACGCATCAACCTGGCCCGAGCCCTGTTGGCGCGCCCCGATATTCTTTGCCTGGATGACGCCACCAGCGCGCTGGACACCCTCACCGAGCGCCGGGTGATCCATAACATTCGCCATCTGCTGCAAGGCGATGGGCATACCACCACCCTATTGATCGTCTCCAGCAAGCTGTCGACCATCAAGTTGGCGGACCGCGTCCTGGTACTCAACGACGGGCACATCGCCGACAGCGGCACCCACGCCGAACTGGTCGAGCGCAATGGCTTCTACCGCGAGCTGCTGGGAGTCGAACATGACTAATCCATTGCCCGGCAAAGCCCTCAGCGACATCGAAATCGAAGAGGCGCTGGCCAAGAAAGGCCTCGATCGCAGCATGTTCAGTCGCCTGCTGCCACTGCTGGGCCCGGTGCGTTCACGCATTTTGGCGGTGATCGCCCTGGAACTGGTGCTGGTGTTCGCCGTGTTCCTACGCCCTTGGTTTGTGCGCGAACTGCTCGACCGTGGCCTGGTTCAACACGGCAACACATGGCTGCTGGATTCGACACTGCTCGGTCTGCTGGGGTTGGGTCTGGCGGCCACCTGGGGCGCACGTTTCGTACTGGCCGGCGTTTCGCAATACATCGCCGGCAGCGCAGCGATTCAGGTGCTGAACGCCCTGCGTGTGCGGGTGTTCAACCATGTACAGGCGCTGAGCATCGGTTACTTCGACCGGACCAAGGCTGGGCGGATCATCTCGCGCGCAGACCGCGACGTCGACAGCCTGGAAGCGTTGCTGATCCAGGGCCCGCCGGAGCTGCTCGGTGCTTTGCTGCGTTGTAGCGTCGCGTCGATCATGTTGTGGCTGATTTCACCGGTGTTCTTCTTCAGTCTCGCAGCCATCGTGCCGCTGTTGTTTTTTGCCACCTGGAGTTTCAAGAAAATCTCCCAGCGCACCTGGGCCAAGGTCGCGGAAAACCGCAGCCGTTTCACCGCGCATCTGGTGGAAACCGTGGCCGGTGCGCGCATGATCCAACAGTGCGTGCAACAGCAACCCAACCGCCTGCGTTATCGACGCCTGCTGGAAGACTTCAACGAGGCATTGATTGGCGGCAACCTGCGCTCCGGTTGGTTTGCACCGTTCACCGGGCTGCTCGCGACACTAGGCATGGCAGTGCTGCTGATGCTCGGGGCCTATGGCCTGGCGCAAGGCCAACTGACGGTCGGGCAAGTCGCCGAAAGCCTGTTCTACGTCATGCTGTTCCTCGGCCCGTTGCAGGAACTGTCGGATCTGTTCGAACGCTATGCCACCGGCTCCGCGTCGGCACAACGGATCTTCCTGCTGCTTGATACGCAGCCGGAAATCCTCGACAGCAGCACCCCGGTCGCCCTGGAAAAAGCCCGTGGCGCGGTGAATTTCGAACACGTGACGTTCGCCTATCAATCGGGCGCAAAGCCTGTGATCGACGATTTCGTGCTGCGCATTCCTGCAGGCGAAGTCCTGGCGATTGTCGGCCCGTCAGGGCATGGCAAAAGCACCTTGGTGCAGTTGCTCACACGGTTCTACGAAGTGCAGCACGGCGCGGTCACGCTGGATGGCATCGACATCCGGCACCTGACCCAGCAGCACCTGCGCCAAAATATCGGTGTGGTGTTGCAGGACAACGTGCTGTTCAGCGGCTCCATCCTCGACAACCTGCGATTGGCCCGCCCAGGAGCCAGCGATGAAGAATTGATCGCGGCGGCCCACGCACTGGGCGCCGATGAAGTACTGGAGCGACTACCCAAGGCCTATCACACCGAGGTCGGCGCGCTCGGCGCTCACCTCAGCCATGGCCAGCGGCAGTTGGTGTGCCTGACCCGCGCCTTCCTCGCCGACCCAGCCGTGCTGGTGCTCGATGAAGCCACCTCGGCCGTCGACATCCATACCGAACGACGCATCCAGAAAGCCCTGCGCCGCCTGTGCGAAGGGCGCACGGCGATCATCATCGCTCACCGCCTGGCCACCATCCGCGACGCCGACCGAATCGCCGTCGTGCGCAATGGGCAACTGATCGAGCTGGGGGACCATGGCACCTTGCTAGACCGCGAAGGGACCTACGCTGCGCTGTATCGCACTTACGAGCATGCGCTTACCCCGGCCTAGGTATCTCTGACATTTGCACTGCTTTTGCTTTTGATCCTGGGCGCCCCGTCAACCGCTCTGGCGCCTGGCACACCGAATTCGCGAGCAAGCCAGCTCCCACATTTTTTGACCGTGGGTTGCCGACATCAATACACCCACAGGCAGCCGATTGCTGCTGACGCCCCAACGCCCTTGCTGATCGATTGCTGCTACAGCAGCAATCGCAGCCGGACACACCCCACAAACATACGTACAAAGCCCCGTAAATCAGGGCCCACAGCCGCGTGGCATGCCCGTTGCAACCAGAGATCAACAGCTGGACCTGTCGACCCTGATTGCTTTGGAGAAAGCCCGATGTCACAACCCCTCGAAACCCTCTGGTATACCCGTTGCCCCGTGCCAACCGGCCTGGGCATTGCTGTACAAAAAGGCTGGCTGGAAGAAGTCCTTGAACAACAAGGCACACGCATCCAGTCGTTGCGTGAGTCCAGTGAGCAATCCGTGCGCGAATCGCACTTTGACCATACCCTGCAAAACTCGGTACGCCACGGCGGCAATATCCCCGCGATCTGGGCCAAGTCCAGCGGACGCAACACACGGGTGATCGGCCTGTCGTGGGCCGATGAGGTCCAGTTGATCCTGAGCCTGCCCGGCAGCAACGTGAAAACCGTCAAGGACCTCAAGGGCCGCAAGTTCGGCCTACCCCATTGGGTCAACGCGCAAATCGACTTCACCCGCGCACAAGCGCTGCGCGGCCTGGAAAACGCCCTGCGGCTCGAAGGCCTGGAGGTCAAGGATGTTGAGCTGGTGGACTACATCCACGGTGGCACGTTCAGCGATGAGGCCACCCAAGTGGTTGATGGCGTGGCCAACTTCGGCGGGCGCCGCAGCGGTGGCCAGAACGCCGAGCTGGTCGGCCTGTTGCGGGGCGAGGTCGACGCAATTTTCCTCAAGGGTGCCCATGCCGCCCAACTGGCCCATCAGTTCGGCCTGCACACGGTGATCGACACCGGCTCGCACCCCGAGCCGCTGATCCGCTCGAACAACGGCACGCCGCGCACGTTGAGTGTCGACAGCAACCTGCTGGACCAGCACTACGACACCGCCGTGGCCATCCTGTCGTCGGTGGTGCGCGCCGAAGAGTGGGCCTGGACTCACCCTCAGGATACTCGCCGTTTCCTCGCCCACGAAACCAACAGCAGCGAATTCTGGGTCACCGCCGCCTATGGCAGCGACGCGCATCAGCGCCTGCGCACCAACCTCGATGAGCGCTCGATCAACGGCGTGCAGGACTTCACGAACTTCCTGCACCGCTGGAATTTCATCCCGGCGACGTTCTCCGTCAACGACTGGATCGACCCGCGGCCGCTGGAAACCCTGCGCAGCCTGGTCGCCACCCGTACCGGCTGACCCATTGCCCCGGGCAGTGGGCTGCGGCCCCTGCCCGTTTCAATTTTTTGCGCCATGACATGTCTGGACTACCTGCATGAGTAAACCTCTCGATACGCTTTGGTACACCCACAGCCCGGTACCCACGGGACTGGGCATCGCCGTTGAATCCGGCCGCCTGGCCGAAGCCTTTCGCCCGTACGGCACCAATATCCAAGGCTTGCGCGAGTCTTCCGACAGGGAGGTACGCGAGGCACATTTCGACCACCACCTCGACAACTCGGTCCGTCACGGCGGCAACACACCGGCCATTTGGGCCAAGGCCAGCGGCAAGAGCACTCGCGTGCTGGGGTTGTCGTGGAGCGACGAAGTACAACTGATCCTGACCACCCAGGAAAGCGGGGTGAAAACCACCCGGGACTTGCGCAACCGGCGTTTCGGCATTCCCAAATGGGCCAACATGCAGATCGATTTCGGCCGCGCCCAGGCCTTGCGCGGCTTGGAAAATGCCCTGCAACTGGAGGGGCTGGATATCGCCGATGTGGAGTTGGTGGACTACCCCTACGGAGGTACCCACAGCGATGAACCCATCCAGCACGTGTTCGGCGCGCAGATCGCACTGAAAAACCGCCGTCGCAACAACGAGCTGATCGGCTTGCTGCGCGGCGATATCGACGCGATCTTCGCCAAGGGTGCCCATGCCGTGCAGTTGGTCTACGAGTTCGGGCTACATGTGGTAGTCGACACCGGCTCGCACCCGGACCCGATCATTCGCAGCAACATCGGCACACCGCGCACCCTGACGGTGGACCAGCACATGCTCGACGAGCATTTCGACGCGGCCGCGTTGATCGTCGAGACCGTGTTGCGCGCCGAACAGTGGGCCTGGAGCCACGCAGATGAGACCCGGCGTTTCCTGGCCCGCGAGTTGAACACCAGTGAGTATTTCGTCGCCGCCGCCTACGGCGAGGACGCCCATCGCCGATTGGTCACTCGCCTTGAAGAAAAGTCCCTGCTCGCCTTGCAGGACCTGACGCATTTTCTGCATCGCCACCACTTTATCGACCATGCTTTTGACGTGCGTGCCTGGGTAGACCCGCGCCCGCTGGAGTCAGTGCTGGACAAGACCAGGCTGGCCATTTGATGAGCAGCCTGCCCACTGCCGTGGTGCTACCACGCCCGTCAAAACACCGCGCCTGGCTACGGCTAAGCCCACTCAGTTGGCTGGTATCACCGTTGCTGGTGTTGCTGGCCTGGACTTGGGTGGCACAGTCGGGCCGCTACTCAGAGCAGCTACTGGTGCCTCCGGCCGTGGTGTGGGACACCTTCAAGGACCTGCTGCGCAGCGGCGAGCTGTGGGAACACATCCAGTACAGCCTGGCGCGCCTGGGTATCGGCTTCGCCTGCGGTGCCGGTGCCGGGCTCATATTCGGGGTGGTCCTGGCCTTGTCGAAAACCGTCGAGGTGTACTGTTCGCCGCTGTTCCACACGATGCGGCAGATCCCGTCTATTGCCTTGATCCCGATGTTCATCCTGGCCTTTGGCGTGGAAGAAACCTTCAAGGTCCTGATCGTCACCAAGGCGGTGTTTTTCCCCGTGGCACTGGCCACCAGCGAAGGGATCAAGGCGATCCCCCGCAGCTACTTCGAAGTGGGCCGTATCTACCGCCTACCGCTGCGCCATTTGCTCCTGGATATCGCATTCCCGGCGGCGGCTCCACCGACCCTCACGGGAATACGCATCGGCTTGAGCCGGGCCTGGATGGTGTTGGTAGCGGCCGAGTTGCTGGCGGCCGACAGTGGCCTGGGACAGATGATCGAGATGGCGCGGCAGATGATGCGCATCGATATCGTGATGGTCGGCGTGGTGGTGATCGGCGTGATCGGTTTCACCCTCGACTACGGCTTCCGGCTGCTGGAAAAGCGCCTGTTCCGTTGGAAAACCCGTTAGGAGGAGCACATGCACACCTTGATTCACCTGCTGCGTCGCGGGCGTGGCCTGTTACTGCCGGTGGTACTGATCGGCCTGTGGGAACTGGCCTCGCGCCAAGGCGCCGCTCAGGCGTATGCATTCGTGCCGCTGGAGACTATCGGCCAGGGCCTGGTAGACCTGGTCGACAGCGGCGCCCTGTTGATCAGCACCCTGGCCAGCCTGCAACGCACCTGCATCGGCCTGCTGCTGGGTGTGGCCCTGGGTATCGTCGTCGGCGCCGGCATGGCGCTGTCACCGCTGGTCGAGCGTGTGTTCGGGCCGCTGTACCACATCATGCGCCAGGTACCGATCCTGGGGCTGATCCCGCTGATCGCGCTGTGGTTCGGCAGTGGTGAGGGGGCCAAGGTACTGATCGTCAGCCTCGCCGCGTTTTACCCGATGACGCTCAACACCTACGAAGGTTTTAGCCATATCGAACCGCGTTACCGCGAAGTCGGCAGGATCTTCGAATTCGGACCCTGGCAGCAACTGACCCAAGTCCTGCTGCCCAGCGCCCTGCCTTCCCTGGCCAACGGCGTGTTGCATGCCCTGGCATTCGCCTGGGTGAGTTCGGTAGGGGCGGAGTTGTTTTTGTCGACCGGTGATGGCCTGGGCAACCTCATGATGAACGCCGAGGCAGGTTCACGCATGGAAGTGGTGGTGATCGGCGTGCTCTGCATTGGCTTGCTGGGTTATGCCATGAACCAATTGTTTTCGCGCCTAAGCCGGCACTTGCTGCGCTGGCGCGATCTTCGTTGAAGGCTGGATCAAACATGAACGCATCACTCAAGCAACAGTGGCTGGATCACACGGTACAGACACCGGGCTCCCTGGAAATCCGTGGGCTGAGCAAGCACTACAGTATCGAAGGCAAGCCCTTGACAGTGCTTCAGGACATCAACCTGTCGGTCAAACCCGGCGAATTCGTGAGCATCGTCGGCGCAAGCGGCTGCGGCAAGTCTTCACTGCTACGGCTGATTGTCGGTCTGGAAGCCGAGTACAGCGGCGATATTTTGCTCGACGGCGAACGTATCGATGCCACCAGCCTGGAGCGCGGCATCGTGTTCCAGGACCACCGATTGTTTCCGTGGAAAACCGTGGAACAGAACATCGCCGTCGCGCTGAAAAACCATCCCCTGGCGAAAAAAGAAAAGGCGCGGCTGGTGGCCGAGCATATCCAACTGGTCAATTTGCAGGGCTTCGAAAACGCCTACCCGCACCAACTGTCCGGTGGCATGGCACAACGTGCGGCGATCGCACGGGCGCTGATCAACAAACCGAAAATACTTCTGCTCGACGAGCCGTTCGGCGCCCTCGATGCATTGACCCGCGTGCACCTGCAACGGGAACTGCAGCGCCTATGGGTGCAACAGCGCAGCACCATGATCATGGTCACCCACGACGTCGAGGAGGCGCTGTACCTGGGCGACCGCGTAATTGTCATGGACGCTCGCCCAGGGCGCATCAAGCACGAGATCCAGGTCGACCTGCCCCACCCTCGCGAACGCCATTCACCGCGCTTGCAGGCCCTCAAGGATGAACTGCTGACGGAACTGGTCGGCAGTGATCACATCGAGGCGCAACAGCCCTTTTAAAGCGCATCGCATATACCTGTTACGCATACCTAAAGACGAATTTAGAATTTTTTAATCTATATGAAAATCGTGCATGATTCTTCAGCGGTCTTAGCGACAGGAACAGCACCATGGCACTGATCACACACCCTCACGCACGCGAGCTGACCAAGTCGGTTCGTGCGACCGTGCTGGTTTTCAAAGACCCCCGTTCGCTGGAGTTGCTTAACCGCATCGAGCGCCTGGCACCCAGTGAAGCCAACGCGCTGATCATGGGCGAAACCGGCACCGGCAAAGAACTGGTGGCGCGACACATCCACAACTTGAGCGAGCGGCGCAACGAGCCCTTCGTCGCAGTCAACTGCGGCGCGTTCGCCGAATCCCTGGTGGAAAGCGAGTTGTTCGGCCACGAGAAAGGCGCTTTCACCGGCGCCACCAGCAGCAAGGCAGGCTGGTTCGAAGCGGCCAAGGGCGGCACGCTGTTCCTCGATGAGATCGGCGACCTGCCGATGAACATGCAGGTCAAACTCCTGCGCGTGCTGCAAGAGCGCGAAGTGGTGCGCCTGGGCTCACGCACCCCGATCCCGATCAACGTACGACTGGTGTCCGCCACCAACGTCAACCTGGCCGATGCAGTGGTGGCCGGCAACTTTCGCGAGGACTTGTTCTACCGCCTGCACGTCGCAACCATCCGCCTGCCGCCCCTGCGCGAACGGCCTGGCGACATCCTGCCACTGGCGGAATTCTTCCTTGAAGAACACTGCCAGCGCCTGGGCTACAACCGCGCAACCCTGAGCCCGGAATGCGAACGAAAATTGCTGGAGCACAGCTGGCCAGGAAACATTCGCGAACTGGAAAACTCCATCCACCACGCGCTGCTGGTCTGCCTCAACAAACGCGTACAACCGGAAGACCTGCACCTGGTCGACATGCGCAACCACGGCTTGCGCGCGCCTACCAGTTCACCGCTGTTGAGCGCCCCCAACCAGACACCCGCCAGCCTGGAAGAATCCCTGGCCAAACTGTTCGAACAGAACCTGCCCAACCTCTACGAACACATCGAAGAAACCGTGTTCCGCGAGGCCTACCGCTTCTGCCACGGCAACCAACTGCAAACCGGCCGAATCCTCGGCATCAGCCGCAACATCGTCCGCGCCCGCCTGGAAAAAATCGGTGTTCTGGCACAGTCCCCACGCAGCGCAAGCCTGGAAGCCGCAAAATCCTGAGAGCAGACGCTTTGCTTTGCTTTGCTTTGCTTTGCACTTGATCTTGATCTCAGTCGCCCCGTCAAACACGCTGGCCGAACGCAGGCTTGAATCCGTGGGTAACCCGGCAGGACGCCGGGTTAGCCGCGCTGGGCCAAGGATGGCCCATCGCGGCGGCCCACGGATTCAAGCCTGCGTTCGGGCATGTCGAGCCTAGGCGAGACACCGAGTGTTGGGGCGTGTACGGGACAACCACATGGGTTACTTTTGGGCCTTTCCAAAAGTGACCCGCTGTAAGAGCGGAACCCTAAGTAGCCATTACCGCAGCAACGGATATGTACACAGACAGCCCGCCATCGCAGCGATGCGGCGATCCAACAAGCCCTGCTGCTACAGCAGCACCCTCCCCGCACTGCTGCTGTACGGTCAACAAAAAACCTCACAGCACCCAATTAAACCATTGATAAATATGCACTTATCTTAATGGCACATCGCTTGCAATCTCCCCCGTATCGCTTACAAACCGGGGAACAGACACATGCACTATCTAAGTCATTTCAAACACACAGGCCTGGCCATATCCGTATCCGCAGCCTTGCTGATATCAACCCACGCCAACGCACAAACCAACGACTCCGTCCTCGACACCGTGGTCGTTCAAGGACAGAACGAAACCACCGACACCTTCGTCGGCGACGCCAAACAAGAGAAAGCCCCCGAATCCAAAGCGACCCTGACCAAGGCCCAGTTGCAGAAATTCGTCGGCCTCGACAGCGCTGTTACCGGCGCCTTGAAATACCTGCCCGGCGTGCACTCAAGCGGCGGTGATTCCAGCGGCGTCACCGAAGGTTCGCTGAACATCCGTGGCTTCTCCCAAGACCAGTTGGGGGTCACCCGCGATGGCATCCCCCTGAACGACCCGCAGTTCCTCACGCCTCACGCCGACTTCCTGGGCGACCCGGAAAACTACGAATCGGTGTCGGTGCTCTACGGCTCCTCCTCGATAAACGCCCCTACCCTCACCGCCAGCGGCGGCAGCATCGAAATCAAATCCGTCGCACCGACCAAGGAAAGCGGCGTGCTGTACAAACAGAGCGTCGGCAGCGACAACCTGTATCGCGAGTTCGTGCGGGTCAACACCGGCGAGTACAAAGGCTTCTCCGCCTGGCTGTCGGCATCGCGCACCACCGCCGACCTGTGGGATGACTCAGACGGCGAGCTGTCGTCCAACCGCTATGAAGGCAACCTTCAATACAAATGGGGCGACGGTAACCAGATCAATGCGTTGTTCTCCAGCTTCCTGATGCGCACCAACAGCTACCTGTCGCCGACCCTGGCGCAGTACCGCGCCAACGATTACGACCACGGCTACCCGAACAAGGCCTACCCCACCCTCGGTGGCACCAACGGGGTGGCCGATATCACCATTCCCGGGGTCAACGCGGCGAACTCACGGGCTGACTTCAAGATCCAGACCTACGGCCTCAATGGCCTGTTCAACCTCTCGGATGGCGTGCAGCTGAAGGTCAATCCGTACTTCATTCGCGTGACCGACGGCACCGCGTCTATCGCCACGGCGGCGGTGAACGAGAACACTCTGGGCGCCGACATCAACCATGACGGCGACAAGATAGACCCGGTGGTACCGGCGTCGTTGCAACTGCTGCCAACCCAGTACCGTATCGGTTCGAGCAATAGCCTCGATCTCACTCTGGCCGACAACAACGTGCTGCAACTGGGGCTGTGGACCGACTACACCCACGCGCGCAACCAGTTCGTCTTTACCCCGATCAAGGGCAACGGCAAACCTGCGAGCATTGACGGCAGCGACCCTATCCGCGATGGCCAGGGCAATGTGGCCTACAACACCAACCAGGCGAACCAGATCACCACGCAGAAGCTCTGGGTACAGGACACCTGGCACATCAACAGCGACCTCGCCCTCACAACTGGGCTTGCGTGGCAGCACAGCGAACTGCAGGGTGCCGACCGCCTCAAGAACTACGACAACACTGAGGATTACAATCGCTTCCTGCCGAGCCTGAGCCTCAGTTATCAACTCGATCAGCAAAACCAGCTCTACTACAACACCACGTCGAACATGCGTGTGCCCGCCATTGCATCGGTATACGGCCGTATCAACGGTGGCGAAAAGCAAAAACCCGAGCTGACCTGGAACCAGGAGTTGGGCTGGCGCTACAGCACCGACAACACGCTGGTCAGTGCCGCAGTGTTCTATGACAAATTCAAGGACCGCCAGGCCGCGTATCAACAGCTGACCGGGGTGACCTCCTACTTCAACGCCGGCAACGTCACCACCAAAGGCCTGGAGCTGGCGGTGAACGGCAAGCTGCCGGCCAACTTCAACTACTTCAGCTCGTTCAGCCTGCTCAGCTCGACCCAGGACTCCGACTACACCGCGGGCGGCCTGACCGCCGACACCAAGGGCAATCAACTGTTCGATGCACCCCGCCGCCTGCTCAGCGCCGGCGTGGGCTACGACAACGAAGCGTTCTACGCCAACTTCCTCGGCCGTTACACCGGCAGCTACTACGGCGACCTGGAGAACAGCCAGAAAATCGGTGGCTACACCGTCTTCGACCTGAACCTGGGTTATCGCTTCAAGGACCTGGTCAGCGGGCTTAAGGAAACCACCGTCAGCCTCAACGCCAACAACCTCTTCGACAAGCAATACCTCTCGGGCGTGAAGTCCGGGACCATCAACGCCGACCCGTCAAACCCCAACTTCTATGGTGCGCCGCAGTACTACAAGGGGCAGCCACGTTCGCTGGTCGCCTCGCTGACCGTTGGTTTTTGAAGCGCTTCCAGGAGCACACATGAGTACTGATCATTACGACTACATCATCGTCGGCGGCGGCAGTGCCGGCAGTGTGTTGGCCAATCGGCTGTCGGCGCAGGCGGACAAGCGCGTGTTGCTGATCGAGGCCGGTGCCGACACGCCTGACCACGATACGCCCGCCGATATTCTCGACGGGCTGCAACCCTGGTTGCCGCGCCAAGCGGGTGAGCGTTACTTCTGGCCAGGCCTGAATATCCTGCGCGCCAGCGAACACCCGGATATCCCTCGCGAACCCCAGCTATATGAGCAGGCGCGCATTCTCGGCGGCGGTTCAAGCGTGAACATGATGGTCGCCAATCGCGGCTTGCCCCGCGACTACGACGAGTGGGCCCGGCTGGGCGCGCAAGGCTGGGACTGGCAAGGCGTGCTGCCGTATTTTCGCAAGCTGGAACGCGACCTCGACTTCGGCCACAGCCACCCAGAACAACACGCGCATGACGGCCCACTGCCAATTGCCCGTGTTGACTCACGGCACTGGGGCAGCTTCACACGTGCCTCGGCGCAAGCCCTGCACGGCGAGGGCTTGAACGATATCGTCGATCAGAACGGCAGGTACGAAGACGGTTACTTTGCGCCAACCGTGGCCATTGAGAACGATCAACGGGTCTCCAGCGCTCGCGCCTATCTCAACGCCCAAGTGCGGGCACGCAGCAACCTGAACGTGTGGGCTGACACCACAGTGCGCCAACTGACCCTCAGCGCCAACCGCGTGACCGGGGTACAAGCGGTACGCGACGGCAAGCAGGTGGCCGTGACGGGCAATGAAGTGATCCTCGCCGCCGGGGCGCTGCAATCACCGGCCTTTCTGTTGCGTGCCGGGATCGGCCCGGCAGATCAACTGCGGGACCTGGGCATAGACGTGATCGCCGACCGCCCAGGGGTTGGGCGCAACTTGTGGGACCACAGTTCCATCGGGCTCAGCGGCACCCTGCACCACCCTCAGGTGCCGAGCGATGAGCCTGGCGCCGCGCACCTCTTGGCGGCGCGGGTTTCGTCCGGCGTAGAGGCCGACGTGCCGGCAGACTTGTACCTGGGTATCGCGCCCAATACAGCGCTCGGCCTGGCCAGCGCGGTGCTGTGGGTCAACAAGCCCAGCTCCAGCGGCCACCTGCGCCTGCGCAGTAAAGACCCCAGCGATTACCCGGCGGTGGAATTCAACCTGCTCTCGGACCGCCGTGACCTTGACCGTTTGCGACAAGGCCTGCGCGTGCTCGCGCGCGTGTTCGCCCACCCGGCCGTGGCGGCCTTCAGTGGCCCGCCTCGCTTGAGCCGCTTCGCCCAGGCCTCCAACGATGGACCGTTGTTATCCGAGCTGCTCGCCAACGACGCGCAACTGGAGCGCTACCTGCGGACCCACGTCGGCGGTGTGTGGCATGCCAGCGGCACCTGCCGCATCGGCCACGCCGATGACCCGCAGGCCGTGGTCGATCACACCGGCCGGGTGCACGGCGTGCAGGGCCTGCGGGTGGCCGATGCGTCGGTGTTCCCGAGCATACCGACGGCCAACACCAACCTGCCGACCCTGATGATCGCCGAGAAAATCGCCGACGCCATTCTTGCCAATGCTTGAGGACTGTGACCATGACCCACTATGCCTTGTTGATCGATGGACAATTGCACACCAGCGAGCATGCCGATGCAGTGCTCGACCCGGCCACTGAGCAAACCATCGGCTATGCCGCCCGCGCCAGCCAGGCCCAGGTCGACACAGCCGTAGAGGCCGCGCAACGTGCGTTTGCCAGCTGGGCGGCCGACCCGCAGGCCCGTCGTAAAGCACTGGCACAGGCCGCCGCCGTGCTGCGGGAAAATACCCAGCCACTCGCCGAGCTGATCAGCCGTGAACAAGGCCGCCCGCTGCGCTTCACCCTCGGTGAGGTGGCGGGCGCTGCCGCCACGTTCGATCACTACGCCGGTTTCGAAGCCCCCGCCGCCGAAGTGCTGCGCGACGACGAGCAGCGTCTGGTACGGCTTGAGCGCCGGCCACTGGGCGTGGTTGCGGCTATCACACCGTGGAACGTGCCGATCATCTTGCTGGTGCTCAAGCTCGCCCCGGCGCTCCACGCCGGCAACACTCTCGTGGCCAAGCCTTCGGAGCACACACCGTTATCCACCCTGCTGCTTGGGCAGCTGTTGAAGGATGTATTTCCCGCCGGCGTGCTGAACGTTATTGCCGGCAATGGCGCGGTGGGCGAGCAGTTGAGCCGCCACCCGCAGGTCCGCCACATCACCTTCACGGGTAGCGTGGTCACCGGCAAACGCCTGTATGCGGGCGCTTCCGATGACCTGAAACGCCTGACCCTTGAGCTGGGTGGCAACGATGCGGCGCTGGTGCTGGCGGACGCGGATATTCCGGCGATTGCCGAGTCGCTGTTCTGGGGCGCGTTCTGGAACAGCGGCCAGGTGTGCTTCGCCATCAAGCGCCTGTACGTGCACCGAAGCCTGTTCGAATCGTTGATTGCAGCACTGGTCGAGCGTGCAAACAGAACCCGCCTGGGCAGCGGTCTCGATCCACAGGCTGAGCTGGGCCCCTTGACCAATCGCCCGCAACTGGAGCGCGTCAAGGCACTGGTGGCCGATGCCCGCGAGCACGGTGCGGTGATTCACACCGGCGGCACACAACCGGACGGCCCGGGTTATTTCTTCGCCCCGACCATCATCAGCGGCATCGGTGCCGGCGTAGCGCTAGTGGATGAAGAGCAGTTCGGCCCGGTACTGCCGGTAATTGCCTTCGACGATGTGGAGGATGCCATCCGCCAGGCCAACGCCAGCCCGTTTGGCCTGGGGGCTTCGGTGTGGACGCGGGATGTCGAACAGGGCGCGGCTATTGTGCGCCGCCTGGAGGCCGGGTTGGCCTGGGTCAACCAGCACCTGGACGTGCACCCCGGCGCGCCGAAAGGCGGCTACAAGTGGAGCGGCCTGGGCTATGAAGGTGGGGCGCGCGGCTATGACGCGTTCAGCGACCTGCAAGTGATCAATATCGCCCGGCACTGAGCCGGGCCTCTCTCTATTCATCAAGGAATTCCTATGCGCCCCGGTAGCTGGCCCTCGATTATTCTGACCCTTGCCTTCGCCGTGATCATCGCGGCGTGCCATGGCAAAACCATCCTGCTGATCGCCGACATTGCCAAGGCTTATTCGGTCAGCCCGTCTCATGCCAGTTGGGTGGTCTCGGCGGTGGCAATCGTCGCCGCCCTCGCCTCACCCGTAGTCAATTGGGGCGTGGCCCGCGTGGGCGAGCGCCGCGCGATTATCGTCGGGCTGATGGTGGCAGCGGTGTGCAGCTACGCCGCGAGCCGCACCGCAGACTTTGCCGTGTTGCTGGCCCTGCGCGTGGTGGAAGGCGCCGGTTATATCAGCGTGGTGTTGGCGGCCTTGGCGCTACTGATCCACACCACCGCCGGCAAACGGCGCACCAGTGCGTTGGCGTTCTGGTCGGTGGCTTCGCCGCTGGGTGGGGCGATTGCGATCTTCGCCGTGTCGCCTTACATCGGCGGCGACCACGAGCAATGGCGCGTGGCATTCAGTGGGCATGCGCTGGTACTGGTCCTGCTGTTGCTGGCCACGCCCCTGCTGCCGTCGATCAACCTGGCCAATCGCGCCGAACGCAAACCTCTGTCCCAGGTGTTCAAGATCTACGCCGACCCGTCCGCGCTACGCCTGGCGGCGGCCGTGGGTGCGCCGCTGACGGTGGCGCTGGGGCTGATCACCATTACCCCGGCGTACCTGATCAATGTGCTGAACGTGGCCCCCGCGACGATTGGGGTGATTTCCACGGTGGGCATCCTGTCCAGTGTGGTCGCCGGTCTGTTTGCCGGTTTCATTCTCAATCTGCGGTTGATCGGACCTTTGAGCGTAGTGGTCAGTGCGTTGATCGGCGTGGCATTGGAAGTGTTGGTGTTCATTCCGGGAGTGAATGCCGAGCTGGCGATTGCCGCGAAGATCGTCCAGGGCTTTTTCACCAGTTTCGTAGTGGCCTGGGTGTTCACCAGCATTCCGAAAATGACCCGCAATGGCGACGTGATGGGCGCCGGCGGGATCGCCGAGCAAGCACTGTACCTGTCGATGTTCCTGGGTCCGGTGCTGCTCTACCCGCTGTTCACGCTGCCTTCGCGGCTTCCGTTTTTTGCGGCGTTGATCGTGGCGAATCTGTTGCCGTTGTTTCTGTTGCCATTGGGTTTCAAGCGCAATGATGAGAGTCGCTTGGTGCCGGCGTGATTCCTCCCAGGCACCTGGTGCCCCCCGCGCGACGGTGTGTCAGGTAAGCCTGAGACGCCTGGTACACCGCCGCGCGGGGCAAGCCCGCTCACTACAAGTGCAGGCGTCAGTGGGCGATGCACACCGACTTCAACTCGGTATACGCCTCAATCACCGCCCGCCCAAACTCACGCCCCATCCCAGACTGCTTGACCCCGCCAAACGGCATCGCCGGGTCGAGCAGTACGTGGGCGTTGATCCACACGGTGCCGGCTTCGATGCGCGGCACCAGGTTCAGGGCCTTGGTCAGGTCGTTGGTCCATAGGCTGGCGGCCAGGCCGTAGGGGTTGTCGTTGGCTTGGGCGATCACCGCGTCTTCGTCGTCGAACGGCAGCACCGCCAGTACCGGGCCGAAGACTTCTTCACGGGCCACGGCCATGTTGTGGTCCACATCGGCCAGGATCGTCGGTTGCACGTAGAAGCCTTCGCCGTCGAGCAACTCGCCACCGCAGACTACCCGCGCACCTTCCTGGCGGGCCTGTTCGATGTGTTTGAGCACGCCCTGTTGCTGCTTGCGTGACACCAGCGGGTTGATCACCGCATCGCCGTCCATGCCGGCGCCAATCGGCATGGCCGACACCGCTGCCGCGAGGCCTTTGACGAAGGCGTCGTGGATCGAGCGATGCACGTAGAAGCGCGACGCCGCCGCGCAGACCTGGCCGTTGTTCAGCAAGCCGCCGAGGATCGCACCCTGGATGGCTTTGTCGATGTCGGCATCGGCGAGCACGATCATCGGGTTCTTGCCGCCCAGTTCCAGGGCGAAGCGGGTCATGTTCTGCATGCACGCCACACCGACGCTTTTGCCCACGGCGGTGGAGCCGGTGAACGAGACTTTGCTCACCAGCGGGTGGGTGGTCAGCACGCCGCCCACCGAGGCGCCGCCACCGGTGACCACGTTGAACACACCGGCCGGGATGCCGGCTTCAATGGCCAGCTCGGCCAGGCGCATGGCGGTCAGTGGGGTTTCCATCGCCGGTTTGATGATCACGGTGCAGCCGGTGGCCAGGGCGGGCATCAGCTTCCAGGCGGCGATCATCAGCGGGAAGTTCCACGGCACGATACCGACTACAACGCCCACGGGCTCGCGCTTGGTGAACGCGGTGAATTTAGCTCCGGGCGGCAGCGGGATCGACACGTCGAAGGTCTGCCCTTCGATCTTGGTGGCCCAACCCGACATGTAGCGCATGAATTCCACGGTGGCGTTCAGGTCAAGGGCCCGTGCCATGTTGATCGACTTGCCCTGGCTCAGGGTTTCGAGCTGGGCCAGTTCTTCGGCGTGCTCTTCTACCAGGCGCGTGAAGTTCAGCAGGATGCGTTCGCGGTCGGCCGGGCGCAGCCCAGACCACACGCCCGCCTTGAACGCGGCATGGGACGACTGCACCGCGCGTTCTACCAGCTCCAGTGGCGCATCCAGGGTTTCGCACAGGGTTTGCCCGGTGGCCGGGTTGAGCACAGCGATGTGTTGGCCTTCGGCGAACACCCACTGGCCGTCGATAAAGCAGCCGTGGCGGCGGTCAAGGAAGGCAGCCACCTGGGGCAGGATTTCAACGTTGCTCATGGTTCACCTTTTGTTCGAATGATTCAGCAGGAGTAGTTCTGCAAGGGTTGACGCGATTGTCGGCGCACCCTCTGCCTGCGGGTTTTCCCTGCGTGCCAGATGCTTTGGCCAGGCTGCCAAATCGCCCCCTCTGGCAAGCACAGTCAAGGCTTTGGCAACCACACACAAGGCAGCAAAAGTTCCGCGCCGTAGTATCGAAAAGGAGCGCAACCCTGCGTTCAAGAACAAGAACGGATGCCTCCCCATGCTCAAGTCCCCCAAGCTTTGTGTGTCGACCCTCGCCCTTTTGGTCGGTGCTGGCCACGCCCAGGCGTACGAACTCTACAGCGATGCCGACAGCCATCTGAACGCCACGCTGGAAGCGGTATTCGGCGCATTCCACAGTCAGGAGCGCTATGCCCCGTCAGGGCGCCTGAACCCGGGCTCGTCCTCATGGCGCGAGGGCTACATCAAATACGGCCTGAGCTTCGACAAGGGCTTGGCCAGCGCGGGCACCGCCTATGGCGCAGCCAACCTGCTGAGCTCGGGCACCTGGGGTGATGGCGATGCCGCCGGCTTCAGCGACGGCTCTGAACGCACCACCAAATTCGAAGACGCCTACCTAGGCTGGCGCTCCGGCACGTTGTTCGAAGCCTTGGGCGACGATGGCGTGGACCTGTCCTTCGGCCGCCAGAACATCGTGGTCGGCGACGGTTTCCTGATCAACGGCGACGCCCTGAACATGGGCAAAGGCATCGGCGAGGGCGACTACAATCGCGGCGGCGCCTACTACCTGGCGGCGCGCAAGGCCTTCGACGAGACCGCCGTGTTGCGCCTGGGCGGCAAGCAAGGCTGGCGCAGCGACCTGATGTGGCTCAAGTCCGACAACCGCGCCCAGGCCAAGACCGAGATGGTCATCGGCACCCTGGAACACGTCGCCGCCGAAGGCACCGTGGGCTTCACCTACATCGACACCACCGACGTGGACAAGCAATACGCCTCCCCCACCCAGCTGGAACGCGATGGCATGAAGACCTACAGCCTGCGTGCCCAAGGCAATGCCGGGGTGACCAACCTGTTCCTGTCCGGTGAATACGCCAAGCAGGACAAACCCCACGCCGCCAGCGAAAACGCCTGGTACCTGGAAGCCGGCTGGACCTTCGCCGACATCGCCTGGGCGCCGAGTGCCAACTACCGCTACAGCCGCTTCTCGAAAGGTTTTGACCCGTTGTTCTACGGCCTCAACCGTGGCTATGGCACCTGGTTCCAAGGCGAAGTGGCCGGCAACTATGCAGGTCCCTTCAACACCAACTCGCGCATTCAATCGATCACCCTCAAAGCCTCGCCGCTGGAGAGCGTCAGCGTTGGCGCGGTGCTGTTTGACTTCGACACGATCGACCGTGGCCTGGGCAATACCGATGGCCACGAGATCGACCTGTTCGCCGAATGGCGGGTCAACGCGCACCTCACGGTGATGCCGCTGATTGGTCTTTACCAACCGGACAAGAGCGCCGAACACGGCGGCACCCAACTGGGCAACAACGACAAGAACGTCTACAGCCAACTGGTCTTCGCCACCACTTTCTAACCCCGGTCGGTGCGGTGGCGCAGGCCATTGCACCGCTGAGACAAGGCTCTTTCCATGCCCTTAAAACCCCTGACGATCCAGAGCAAGATCACCCTGCTTGCCGGCCTCTGCCTGCTGTTGGTGGTGGGCTTGCTGATGGGGCTCTCGCTCTACCAGACCCATCAAAGCCGCAAGCAAGTGGACCAGGCCAGCACCGCGATGCTGGCCAATGCGGCCAAGGAGCATATGCAGGCCCTGGGCAAATTGCAGGCGATGCAGGTGCAGCGCACCTTCACGCAAACCCACGAATATGGCCAAGGCCTGTCGCGTTACCTGCTCTACCTGCGCCAACTGCACGCCAAGGGCAGCCTGACCCGCCAACAACTGCGCGCAGAACTGACTCACCAGATTCACCAAGCCCTGATCGACAAGCCCGACCTGCTCGGGCTTTTCGTCATCTTTGAGCCCGATGCGCTGGACGGTGCCGACAAGGACTTTGCCAACCAGCCGGCACTGGGCAGCAACGAACGCGGGCGTTTTAACCTCTATTGGGTGCAAAGCCAACCCGGCGACTTGCAAGCCGTCATTGGCGACGAGGCCCTGCTCGCCAACACCGCACCCGGCCCCAGCGGCGCGCCCTACAACGCCTTCTACACCTGCGCCCGCGACAGTCGCCAAGCCTGTGTGCTGGAGCCGTATTTCGATGAGTCCTCCGGCAGCCGCAAGCTGGTCACCAGCGTCGCCTTCCCTTTGCTGGAAAACGGCAAGGTCATCGCCGTGGTCGGCCTGGATATCAACCTCGCCGACCTGCAACGCAACAGTGAAGCCAGTGCACGGCAACTGTTCGACGGCCAGGGCCAGATCAACATCGTCAGTCCACTTGGGGTGACAGCTGCCAACAGCCAGGAGATCAGCCGCCTGGGTACGCCCGCCCACGCCGACAGTGTCGACCCGCAGCAGGTCAAAGTCATTGAGCCCTTGCCACCGATTGCTAACGTGGCGCCTTGGAGCGTGGTGGTTAGCGTGCCCCAGGCGGTGCTGCTGGCACCGGTTACCGCGTTGCAACACGAATTGGATACGCAAAGCGCCCACAGCAAACTACTGGAACTGCTGCTGGGGGGCGGTTCGGCGCTGCTCGGCCTGCTGCTGATCGGGTACACCGCGTTTCGCATCACCCGACCGTTGCACGTGCTCACCCGCGTCATGGAAGACATCTCCCTGGGCGAAGGCGACCTGACTCGCCGCCTGCAGGTGCAGTCACGCGATGAACTGGGCCAACTGGCGACGGCGTTCAACCGTTTTGTGGAGCGGATTCACCAGTCGATCCGCGAAGTGTCCTTGGCGGCACTCGGCGTGAATGAAGGGGCCAAGCGTGTGCTGCTGGCGTCCAACTCCTCGCTGCGCAACTCGGACGAACAGGCCCTGCGCACCAACAGTGTGGCCGCTGCCATCAACCAACTGGGCGCTGCCGCTCAGGAAATCGCCAGCAATGCGGCCGTTGCTTCGCAGCAGGCCTCTGCCGCACGGCAACAGGCCAACGACGGTCACGAGGTGGTGGAGCGCACGATCCAGTTGATCAATGAACTGTCCGGCAAGATCAGCGCATCGTGCGCCAACATTGAGGTGCTGAATGACAAGACGGTGAACATCGGGCAGATCCTCGAGGTGATCAAGAGCATCTCCCAGCAGACCAACCTGCTGGCCCTCAACGCCGCCATCGAAGCCGCCCGCGCGGGTGAAGCCGGACGTGGCTTTGCGGTGGTCGCCGACGAAGTGCGCAGCTTGGCCCACCGTACGCAGGAGTCGACCCAGGAGATTCAGCAGATGATCGAAAGCCTGCAAGTGGGGGCGCGGGATTCGGTGACCACCATGACCGAGAGCCAGCAGCACAGTGAGGCCAGTGTGAGCACGGTGAACCTGGCGGGGAAACGGCTGGGTAGCGTGACGCAGCGGATTGGGGAGATCGACAATATGAACCAGTCGGTGGCAGCGGCTACGGAGGAGCAGACGGCGGTGGTTGAGGCGTTGAATGTGGATATTACCGAGATCAATCTGCTGAACAGCCAGGGGGTGGAGAATCTGCAGGCGACGTTGGTGGCGTGTACGGAGCTGGAGGAGCAGGCCGAACGGCTGAAGCAGTTGGTGGGGAGTTTTCGTATTTAGTGTTGGGTAGCCCGCTCACGCGCCACCAGATACATGGAGATCAAAAATGTGGGAGCTGGCTTGCCTGCGATGGCGGCCACTCGGTGTACATATCCGTTATTTAGGTAACGGCTTCGATTGGTTCCGCCCTTACGGCGGCTCACTTTTGGAGAGACCCAAAAGTAAGCAAAAGGTCTTCGCCCCACCACTCGGCACCTCGCCTAGGCTCGGTGTGCCCGAACGAAGGCTTGAATCCGTGGGCCGCCGCCACGCGCCATCCATGGCGCGGGGCGGCTAACCCGGCGTCCTGCCGGGTTACCCACGGATTCAAGCCTGCGTTCGGCCAGCGTGGTTTAACGGGGCGCCTAAGATCAAGATCACAAGCCAAATCAAGAGCCAGAGCCAGAGCCAGGGCAGACCACTGTCTATCTGACAAATGGAGATCCAAATGTGGGAGCGGGCTTGCTCGCGAAGGCGGCGTGTCAGTCGATAAATATACTGGCTGACCCACCGCCTTCGCGAGCAAGCCCGCTCCCACATTTTTTGACCGTGTCCGGCTTCCTGGCGGTTTGAAATCGGCTTTTCTGTGGGTGCCGGTTTACTTCTCACAAACCTCGCCTACCAGTCGCTATGATCCATTCAGGCACGCAGCACAAGGATTTTGGCGAGAATCCAAAAGCATCTCTCTATCCGCTGTAGCAAAGTGCTACCTGACACTGTCCTCGGTTCATCTCAAGGAATTCAGAAATGCTCTCGCCCACCGCTTTGCTCAAAAGAACGCCCCTTGCCCGGCTCGCGCTGGCCATCGCCCTGGGCACCTTCGGCCTGCCTGGCTTGCAGTCCGCTGCGCAGGCCCATGGCGGCGCTGCCGAAATGGTGCCGTTGCAGTCGACTCTTGAAGCGTTCGGCGCTTCGGTCAAATGGGACGACTACGCCAACGTGTTCGTGATTGCCAAGGACGGTGCCTACGTCAAGGTCAAGCCTGACAGCAAGGTGGCCGTGCTCAACGGCAAGCGCATGGAGTTGCCAGTGCCGGTGGTGTTCAAGGGCAAGACGGCCTACATGTCCAAGGACTTTATCAACCAGGTGTTCCAGTCCGGCCTGGACAAGACCTTTGTCATCGAGACCCGCCCCAGCCCGCTCAACCCGCTGAACGCGGATGAGATCAACAGCGCTGTCGAGATCATTAAAAAGTCCGAGCACTACAAACCGGGCTTCCGTTTCACCGAAGTCTCGGTGCACACGCCGCCCAAGGACCAGGTGTGGAACTTCATCTACAGCGGGCAAAAACCCACACAGTCGCGCCAGGCGAATATCGTGGTGCTCGATGGCAAGCATGTGATCGAAGGCCAGGTCGACCTGGACAGCAAGACCCTGCTGTCGTGGAAGCCGATTGAAGGCGCCCACGGCATGGTGCTGCTGGACGACTTCGCCACTGTGCAATCGGTGATCGATACCAGCGCCGAATACGCCCAGGCGTTGGCCAAGCGTGGCATCACCGATATCAAGAAGGTGGTAACGACGCCGCTGACTGTCGGCTACTTCGACGGTAAGGATGGCCTGACCCAGGACAAGCGCCTGCTGAAAATCGTCAGTTACCTCGATGTTGGCGACGGCAACTACTGGGCGCATCCGATTGAAGGCTTGGTGGCCGTGGTCGACCTTGAGCAAAAGAAACTGATCAAGGTCGAGGACGGCGCCGTGGTCCCGGTGCCACTGAAGCCCACCCCTTATGACGGTCGCGGACGCAAGGGTGTGGCGCTCAAGCCGCTGGAGATCATTGAGCCGGAAGGCAAGAACTACACCATCACCGGCAACAGCATCCACTGGCAGAACTGGGACTTCCATGTACGCCTGGACTCGCGCGTCGGTCCGATCCTGTCCACCGTCACCTATGACGACAAGGGCAAGAAACGCAAGATCATGTACGAAGGCAACCTGGGCGGCATGATCGTGCCCTACGGCGACCCGGACGCCGGCTGGTACTTCAAGGCCTACCTGGACTCGGGCGACTACGGCATGGGCACCCTCACCTCGCCGATTGCACGTGGCAAAGACGCCCCGGAAAACGCCGTGCTGCTGGATGCGACCATCGCCGACTACACCGGCGCACCGACCACCATCCCCCACGCCATCGCGGTGTTCGAGCGCTACGCAGGGCCGGAATACAAACACCAGGAAATGGGCCAGCCCAACCTCAGCGCCGAGCGGCGTGAATTGGTGATCCGCTGGATCAGCACCGTGGGCAACTACGACTACATCTTCGACTGGGTCTTCCAGCAGAACGGCACCATCGGCATCGACGCCGGCGCCACCGGGATCGAAGCAGTCAAAGGCGTCAAGACCAAGACCATGCACGAAGCCACCGCCAAGGAAGATACGCGCTACGGCACACTGCTGGACCACAACATCGTCGGCACCACCCACCAGCACATCTACAACTTCCGCCTGGACATGGACATCGACGGCGAAAACAACTCACTGGTGGAAGTGAACCCGGTGATCGCCCCCAACGACCGTGGCGGGCCACGTACCAGCACCATGCAGACCGAGCAGCGGGTGGTCAGCACCGAGCAGCAGGCTGCGCAGAAATTCGACCCGTCCACCGTGCGTCTGCTGACCAACTTCGGTAAGGAAAACAAAGTCGGCAACCCGGTTTCCTACCAGTTGATTCCGTATGCCGGTGGCACGCACCCGGTGGCCAAGGGCGCGAATTTCGGCAAGGACGAATGGCTGTACCACCGCCTGAGCTTCATGGACAAACAGCTGTGGGTGACGCGCTACAACCCGGACGAAAAGTACCCGGAAGGCAAGTACCCGAACCGCTCGCAGAGCGACACTGGCCTGGGGCAGTTCACCAAGGATGACCAGTCCATCGAGAACAGCGACGACGTGGTGTGGCTGACCACCGGCACCACCCACATCGCCCGTGCGGAAGAGTGGCCGATCATGCCGACCGAGTGGGTGCATGTGCTGCTCAAACCGTGGAACTTCTTCGATGAAACGCCGACGCTGAACCTCAACTCACCTAAATAACCCGAGCAGCAAAAAGCCCCTGTCGCCATCGCGACAGGGGCTTTTTTGTGTCAGGCATATTGCTTGCGATACTCACCCGGTGAAATGCCAAACCGCGACTTGAACGCCGTAGAAAAGTAACTCGAATCAGAAAACCCCCACGAATACCCCAACGCCGACAGCTTCTGCTCAGCACGCGATTGGCGCAGCGACTCGGCACACAAATCCAACCGGCGATTCTTGATATAACGTGCCACCACCAGCCCCTTTCGCGCAAACATGCGGTACAGCCCGCGCATCGACACGCCTACCTCCCGTGCCAGCAACTCAGGGCACAGATCTTCCGAACGAATATGCTCGTCAATGTAGCCAAGGGTCTTGCGAAAGATCCGCTCATGCGGGTCGTCGGCGCCTTCGCTCTGGGTGATGGCCGGCCGCAGCAAGCTGACCACGGCATCCAAAGTGGCTTCGCTTTCTTGCTGGCTCAGACTGGCCTGGCGCGTAGCGTCCAGGATCAAATGGTGTGACAACGTGGCGATGGGTGACGTGGCGGCGATCCGGTGACCGCACCGAACCGGGTTGAAGCGCAGGGACTGCTCCACCAGCGGGTAGGGCAGAATCAACGACAACTGCCGGGAGCTCTCGCTGTAGGTGAAGTCGCTGGGCTGCGATGCATCGATCAGGGTGATATCGCCGGCGGACAACGCCACCCGGTTATCGCCCTGGGCCATGCAGGCGGTGCCATCGAGCTGGAACACCGCGAAGTACTTACCGCCCTCGCCCGCCGCGACTTCCCGTGGCGTGCGGTACAGCCGTGCCTGGCAAGCGTCGACAAAACTGAGCTTGAGCGCACCGCTGTGGTATTCGCGGATGCGCCCGGAAAACTGATCGCCCAGGGTTTGTGCGTTGAAGGCGCCACAGATCTGGTTGATCTGATGAATCCATTGGTCGAACCCATCACGCCGGTGTGCAGTTGTAGAAGTCATGTGAGGCCTCACGCAGGCTTATTTTTATTATCTACGTCGATCCACGCTAAAACGGACAGCGATCTTGCTTGATTGATGGCGGGTTATTTAAGCCCGCCAAAGCGTCGATAAAAACTCTCGCCGACATCCGGCAAGGGCCCGTCGGCGGTTTCCAGTGCGCTGTTCAACCACTCTTCGGCCTTGGCGAAGATCAGACGGTAGATATTGCGGCACAGCTGTCGTGCGGCACGGCCTTCCCAGTCGCCAGGCAACAGCTCGTCCGGCAACTGCGGGTCGCGCAGCAGTAATTTGCGGTACTCATGCACTAGCAGAACCCGTGCCAGGAAGCAGTCGGACGGCAGCAGGTTTTCCTGCTCGCGCAGGGCTTGCCAGAGCGGTCGGAACAGCTGGATGAACTCGCTGTAATGGGTCGCCAGTTCCTCGATATTCCAACTCTCGCGCACCTGCAAACGCAGGGCCTTGGAGGCCAGTACGTCCTGGGCGGTGGTTTCGAAGACGATGGTTTCTTCCAGGGCACCCAAGTCCTGCAGGGTGGCATTCACGTCGGCGCGGTCACTGCGCGGGCAGGCCAGCAGTACCGGCGAGAGTGCACCAAAACCTTGCCACTCCAGTTCTTCGCGCACTTGTTTGCGCTTGTCCTGGGCCAGTTGCGTGAGCATCACCAGGCACCAGGAACCGTCCCAGGCCGGCACGGTGGAGCTGTACACGCGCTTGAAGGCTTTATCAAAACGCCGCCGACCGGTGCCGGTCAGGCTGTAGTAACTGCGCCGTCCGACTTTTTCGGCGGTGAGCCAGCCTTCCTTGGTCAGGCGGAAAATCGAGGTGCGGATCAGCCGCTCATTGATCCCAATGGGCTCCAGCAACTGGATCAGGCTACCCAGCCAGACAGTGCCGCCATGGGGCTCGATGGCATCCCCATAGAGGGTGATGATCAGCGAACTGGCGCGAATCGGCGTCTGCTCCTGAAAGCGCGTGATCAGGGAATTCAATGGGGCTAGGGACGACATGGGCGTACCGGACAGGAAAAAAGGCTGAAATATACCCGGCGAGCGGGCCTTGTGACCATCCTGCGCATGCAATGGACGCTCACAGCGTCGCGCCCTTGGGCCGTAGGCCGCTGTCGCTGACCCGTGGCCGGTCGGGCTCGACGGCCTCCAGCGGTGCGCACTCTTGCATCTGTTCCAGGCAACGCTTGGCCAATTGTTGGTACTCGCGGGTGCCGGTCTGCTTCCAGCTCACTTCCTCATCGCTGAGGCGGCGCTTGACGCTGGCCGGCGTGCCCATCACCAGGGATTGCTCGGCGCATTCGAAGCCGGCCTTGACGAACGCCGTGGCAGACACAAACGAGCGCGGGCCAATGCGTGCGCCATCCATGACCACTGCATTCATGCCCACCAGCACGTCTTCGCCAATGCGGCAGCCATGCAGCACCGCGCCATGGCCGATATGACCGTTACGCTCGACCACCGTGTCGCTCTCCGGAAAACCGTGCATCACGCAGGTGTCCTGAATATTGGCGCCCTCCTCCAGCACGATGCGGCCGAAGTCGCCGCGCAGGCTGGCCAGCGGCCCGACATAACAATGCGGGCCGATGATCACGTCGCCAATCAACACGGCCGACGGATGCACATAGGCCGTGGGGTCAACCACCGGCGTCAGGCCATTGAGGCTGTAACACGTCATAGAAAATTCCTTGTTGGCGCAAAGCGATGCGCGAGCAGACTTATTTTGTATCACATCACTTAACACAGACAAAGAACAAAAACCGTATCACTTCACTGCACGGTCCTGAAAACCTCTAACAACGCCATTCACTCCAGTAAACAGGTGCATCAACGCCCTTCAACATGAACACGCTGAAAATCACAAAACACAAATAGGACACGTTAATTCAATTTCATACTTGATTTTGTGTATCGCATTATAGGTATACTCGGGCAAAACCGGCCACCTGTGGCCGATCCAATAATGAGCCGGCACTAAAGCCGTGCGTGCACCGAGGGCAGCCGCCATGCCTATGGCCTTTGAACACATCCTCTTTTCCATCGACGCCGGCGTCGCCCTGCTCAGCCTCAATCGCCCAGACCAACTCAACAGCTTCAACGCGCAGATGCACGGCGAAGTCAAAGAAGCCCTCAAGCAAGTACGCGAGAATCCGGATGTGCGCGTGTTGCTGCTGACCGGCGAAGGCCGCGGCTTCTGTGCCGGCCAAGACCTCGGCGACCGCAACGTGGCGCCGGGCAGCAGCGCGCCGGACCTGGGCGAGTCCATCGAACAGTTCTACAACCCGCTGATCCGCCAACTGCGCGACCTGCCGCTGCCGGTGATTTGTGCGGTCAATGGCGTCGCAGCCGGGGCCGGCGCGAACATTCCGCTGGCCTGCGACCTGGTGCTGGCGGCGCGTTCGGCAAGCTTTATCCAGGCCTTCTGCAAGATCGGCCTGATCCCTGATTCCGGCGGCACCTGGACCTTGCCGCGCTTGGTGGGCATGGCCCGTGCCAAAGCGCTGGCTCTGCTGGGCACCCGCCTGAGCGCCGAGCAGGCCGAACAATGGGGCCTGATCTACCGCTGCGTGGACGACGCCGAACTGCGCAACGAAGCCCTGACCCTGGCGCGCCACCTGGCCACCCAACCGACCTACGGCCTGGCACTGATCAAGCGCAGCCTCAACGCCAGCCTGAGCAATACTTTCGACGAACAACTTGAGCTGGAGAAGGACCTGCAACGCCTGGCCGGGCGCAGCGAGGATTACCGTGAAGGCGTCAGCGCCTTCATGGAAAAACGCACGCCAAGCTTCAAGGGGCGCTGAACCATGACCGCACTGAGCACAACAGCGCGCATCGCCGTGATCGGTGCCGGGGCCATGGGCGCCGGCATCGCCCAGGTCGCAGCCCAGGCCGGCCACCCCGTGTTGCTGCTGGACAACCGCCCAGGCGCCGCCGCCAAGGCTATCGACGGGATCGACCGGCAACTGGGCAAGCGCGTCGAAAAAGGCAAGCTGTCGGACGACGCCCGCAGGGTGACTGTCGCCCGCCTGCAGGCGGTGGAATCCATCGAGGATCTGGCCGATTGTGCGCTGATCATTGAAGCGATCGTCGAGAACCTGGAGATCAAACGCGCACTCTTCCGCCAGCTGGAAAGCATTTGCAACGAGCAGTGCATCCTGGCCAGCAATACTTCTTCGTTGTCGATCACCAGCATTGCCGCCCAACTGGAACGCCCACAACGTTTGCTCGGGCTGCATTTTTTCAACCCGGCGCCGGTCATGGCATTGGTGGAAATCGTCTCCGGCCTGGCCAGCGACCCGGCCCTGGCCGACTGCCTGTACGCCACTGCCAAAGCCTGGGGCAAAAAACCGGTGCACGCCCGTTCGACGCCAGGGTTTATCGTCAACCGTGTGGCCCGCCCGTTCTACGCCGAAAGCCTGCGCCTGTTGCAGGAAAACGTTGCCGATTGCGCGACCCTGGATGCACTGATGCGCGATGCCGGCGGCTTTGCCATGGGCGCTTTCGAACTGACGGACTTGATCGGCCATGACGTCAACTATGCGGTGACCTGTTCGGTGTTCGACGCCTACTACGGCGACAACCGTTTCCAGCCCTCGCTGATCCAGAAAGACTTGGTAGACGCCGGACGCCTGGGACGCAAGAGCGGCCACGGTTTCTACAGCTATGCAGAAGGTATGGAACGCGCTCAGGCCAGGACGACAAGCAGCGAACGCACCGTCGCCACCTGCGTGATCGAGGGTGACCTGGGCATCGCCAACGCACTGGTCCCGCGCCTGCGCGAGCACTCCATCGAAGTCATCAGCCGCGACGGCCAGGGCCTGCTGCGGGTCGGCGATGCGGTGCTGGCCTTGAGCGACGGGCGTATGGCGTGCCAACGCGCGAAGGAAGACGGCCTGCGCAACCTGATCCTGCTGGACCTGGCGTTCGACTACGGCACCGCAAGCCGCCTTGCCATCAGTTGCGCCGCCGGTATTGACCCCGACGCGCTTGAAGACGGCGTGGCCCTGCTGCAACAGGCCGGGTTCAGCGTAAGCCTGCTCAGCGACAGCCCGGCCCTCGCCGTCCTGCGCACCGTGGCGATGCTCGCCAACGAAGCCGCCGACGCTCTGCTGCAAGGCGTGGCCTCGGCCGCCGACATCGACCTGGCGATGCGCGCCGGGGTCAATTACCCAGCCGGCCCACTGGCTTGGGCCGACACCATCGGGCTCGGCCACATCCTGCGCGTGCTGGAAAACCTGCACGCCAGTTATGGCGAAGCACGCTACCGGCCCTCACTGCTGCTGCGTCGCCGCGTAGCCGAAGGGAGCCGCTTCCATGACTAACCACGACGCAATGCGCCTGGCCAGTGCCTGCGCCCAAGCGATGTTCGAACGCGACAGCGCCAGCCAAGGAATGGGCATGCGCCTGCTCTCGGCGGCACCGGGCACCGCCCGCGTGGGCATGAGCGTGCGCGCCGACATGCTCCAGGGCCACGGCACTTGCCATGGCGGCTACCTGTTCGCCCTGGCTGACTCGGCCTTTGCACTGGCCTGCAACAGCTACAACGAAGCCACGGTGGCGATGGGGTGCAGCATCGACTACATCGCCCCGGCGCGCCTGGGCGACACCCTAAATGCCGAATGCATCGAGCAAAGCCGTTCCGGCCGCACCGGCAACTACGACGTGCGTATCGAAAACCAGCAAGGCGAACTGATCGCCCTGTTCCATGGCAAATCCTACAAAGTGCGCGGCCCGGTGCTGGCGCAGGAGACCCCGAATGAATGACGCCCTGATCATCGACGCGGTGCGTACCCCCATCGGCCGCTATGCCGGCGCCCTGAGCAGTGTGCGGGCCGACGACCTCGGCGCGGTGCCGCTGCGTGAGTTGCTGCGTCGCTACCCGAACGTAGACTGGAGCACGGTGGACGATGTGATCTACGGCTGCGCCAACCAGGCCGGCGAAGACAACCGCAACGTGGCGCGCATGTCGGCGCTGCTGGCAGGGTTGCCGGTGAGCGTGCCGGGCACCACGCTTAACCGCCTGTGCGGGTCGGGGCTGGATGCCATTGGCACCGCCGCCCGCGCCATTCGCTGCGGCGAAGCCGGGCTGATGCTGGTGGGTGGCGTGGAATCGATGTCCCGCGCACCGTTGGTGATGGGCAAGGCCGAGCAGGCTTTTTCGCGCCAGGCCGAGATCTACGACACCACCATCGGCTGGCGCTTCGTCAATCCGTTGATGAAGACCACCTACGGCATCGACTCCATGCCGGAGACCGCCGAGAACGTCGCCGCGCAGTTCAATATCTCTCGCGCCGACCAGGATGCGTTTGCCCTGCGCAGCCAGCAACGCGCTGGCGCAGCCCAGGCCAGCGGACGGCTGGCCAAGGAAATCGTCGCGGTGCAAATCCCCCAACGCAAAGGCCCGGCCAAGGTGGTGGAGCACGACGAGCACCCGCGTGGCGACACCACCCTTGAGCAATTGCAAAAGCTCGGCACGCCGTTTCGCGAAGGTGGCAGCATTACCGCCGGCAATGCGTCCGGGGTTAACGACGGCGCCTGTGCGTTGCTGCTGGCCAATGCCGAAACCGCCAAACGCTACGGCTTGAAAGCCCGTGGCCGGGTGGTCGCGATGGCCACGGCGGGCGTGGAGCCACGCATCATGGGCATCGGCCCGGTACCGGCCACGCGCAAGGTGCTGGAACTGGCCAACCTGAGCCTGGCGGACATGGACGTGATCGAGCTCAACGAAGCCTTCGCCGCCCAAGGCCTGGCCGTGCTGCGCGAACTTGGTCTGAGCGACACCGATGCACGGGTCAACCCCAACGGCGGTGCGATTGCCCTCGGCCATCCGCTGGGCATGAGCGGCGCACGCCTGGTGACCACTGCCCTGCACGAGCTGGAGGAACGCCAAGGCCGTTACGCGCTATGCACCATGTGCATCGGCGTCGGCCAGGGCATCGCACTGATCATCGAGCGCCTATAAGACCAAATAATCCGAATTCCCGAGGAACCGAGCGGTATCCTTGGGGCATGCACTCAAAGCCCGGCTGCTGACCGGGCTGGAACACAAAAATAATTCGAGTGAAACCATGAACATGCCAATTGCAAAAACCGTGCTTGAACCTGTGTTGGACCCGTTGGAAACCGCCAGCATCGACGAGCTGCGTCAGCATCAGCTGGAACGCCTGCGCTGGAGCCTCAACCTCGCCTACACCAACGTGCCGCTGTACCGTCAGCGTTTCGACGCGCTGGGCGTGCACCCCAGCGACATCACCTGCCTGGAAGACCTCGCCAAGTTTCCATTCACCACCAAGTCCGACCTGCGCGACAACTACCCGTACGGCATGTTTGCCGTGCCGATGCACGACGTGGTGCGCCTGCATGCGTCCAGCGGCACCACCGGCAAACCTACCGTGGTTGGCTACACCCAGAACGACATCGACACCTGGGCCAACGTGGTCGCGCGCTCGATTCGCGCCGCCGGTGGCCGCCGTGGCGACAAGGTGCACATCTCCTATGGCTACGGCCTGTTCACCGGTGGCCTCGGCGCGCACTACGGCGCCGAACGGCTGGGCTGCACAGTCATTCCGATGTCCGGCGGGCAGACCGAAAAGCAGGTGCAACTGATCAAGGATTTCCAGCCGGACATCATCATGGTCACGCCCTCCTACATGCTCAACATCGCTGACGAGATCGAGCGCCAGGGCCTGGACCCGCACAAACTCGCGCTGCGCCTGGGCATCTTCGGCGCCGAGCCGTGGACCGGCGAGCTGCGCAGCGCTATTGAGAACCGTCTGGGCATCACCGCCCTGGACATCTACGGCCTCTCGGAAATCATGGGCCCAGGCGTGGCCATGGAATGCGCCGAAACCAAGGACGGTCCGACCATTTGGGAAGATCACTTCTACCCGGAAATCATCGACCCGGTGACCGGTGAAGTGCTGCCAGACGGCCAGATGGGCGAACTGGTGTTCACCTCCTTGAGCAAAGAAGCGCTGCCGATGATCCGCTACCGCACCCGCGACCTGACGCGCCTGCTGCCCGGCACTGCCCGGCCGATGCGGCGCATCGACAAGATCACCGGCCGTAGCGACGACATGCTGATTATTCGGGGGGTCAACGTGTTCCCCACCCAGGTCGAGGAACAGGTACTCAAAGTCAAACAGCTGTGCGAGTGCTACGAGATCCATCTGTATCGCAATGGCAACCTGGACAGCGTTGACGTGCATGTGGAGCTCAAGGCCGAACATCAGCACCTGGGCGACGAACAGCAAAAGGCTATTGCCAGCGAACTGAGCCGTCACATCAAGACCTACATTGGTATCAGCACCCGTATCGTGTTGCAGCCGATGCACTCGATCAAGCGCTCCGAAGGCAAAGCCTGCCACGTGATCGACAACCGCCCTAAAGCATGACTGCTGCACCTTATAGCCCCGCTTCGGCGGGGCTTTTTTTTGCCCACAGAAAAAGCTATCCAGCGCAAAGTGATACAAAAACATTAATGACACGTTATTTTGTGTTTGATAAATATTTCTGTATCACTTATAAAGTTCTCCATGCCTTTAAACAGATTCACGGCGGGAGACTCACCATGTACGCACAGCTTGTAGAAACCGGAGTGAAGCGCATCAAGGACCTGTCGGAGATGTCCGAGCAGGAGCGCCACTTCCAGGAAAAGATCGACGCCGAAATCAAGATCGAAGCCAAGAACTGGATGCCCG
Organism: Pseudomonas sp. PGPPP1; assembly: GCF_002255865.1. Classification (NCBI taxonomy): domain Bacteria; kingdom Pseudomonadati; phylum Pseudomonadota; class Gammaproteobacteria; order Pseudomonadales; family Pseudomonadaceae; genus Pseudomonas; species Pseudomonas sp. PGPPP1. The sequence goes on from NZ_NKIG01000006.1 coordinate 160,931, forward strand.
ACGCCTACCGTCAAACCCTGATCCGGCAGATCTCCCAGCACGCCCACTCCGAGATCGTCGGCATGCTGCCCGAAGGCAACTGGGTGACCCGCGCGCCGACCCTCAAGCGAAAGCTGCAACTGATGGCCAAGATCCAGGACGAAGCCGGCCACGGGCTGTACCTGTACAGCGCCATGGAAACCCTGGGCGCCGACCGCGATGAAGAAATTGCCAAGCTGCACAGCGGCAAGGCCAAGTATTCGAGCATTTTCAATTACCCGACCCTGAACTGGGCCGACATGGGCGCCGTGGGCTGGCTGGTGGATGGCGCCGCGATCGTCAACCAGGTGGTGCTGCAACGCACCTCCTACGGCCCCTACTCCCGCGCCATGGTGCGTATTTGCAAGGAAGAGAGTTTCCACCAGCGCCAGGGCTACGAGATCCTGCTGACCATGATGCGTCACGGCACCCAGGCGCAAAAAGACATGGTGCAGGACGCGATCAACCGCCTGTGGTGGCCGTCGCTGATGATGTTCGGCCCCAGCGACGAGCACTCGCCCAACAGCGCCCAGTCCATGGCCTGGAAGATCAAGCGCCAGAGCAACGACGAACTGCGCCAGCGCTTTATCGACCAGACCATCCCGCAACTGGAACTGCTGGGCTGCACCTGCCCCGACCCGGACTTGAAGTGGAACGCCGAACGCGGCCACTACGACTTCGGCGAGATCCAGTGGAACGAGTTCTACGAAGTGCTCAAGGGCAACGGCCCGTGCAACCAGGAACGCGTGGCCACCCGCCGCAAAGCCATCGAAGACGGCGCCTGGGTGCGCGAAGCCGCCGTGGCCCATGCCCGTAAAAAACACAATAAGAACGCTGCCTGATCCGGAGTTGCCGCTATGTCTGAATGGACCCTTTTTGAAGTCTTCGTGCGCAGCAAGCACGGCCTCAACCACAAACACGTGGGCAGCGTGCATGCCGCCGACACCACCATGGCCATCGAGAACGCCCGCGAGCTGTACACCCGTCGCAGCGAAGGCGTAAGCCTGTGGGTGGTGCCCTCGGCCTTGATCACCGCTTCGTCGCCGGATGAAAAAGACCCACTGTTCGACCCGTCTGACGACAAGGTCTACCGCCACGCCAGCTTCTACGAGTTGCCGGCCGAAGTCGGGCACATGTGAGGTCGACCATGAATACTCAAACCGATCTGATCGAATACTTGCTGCGCCTGGGCGACAGCGCCCTGATCCAAGGCCAGCGCCTGTGCCAGTGGTGTGGCCACGCACCAGCGTTGGAAGAGGAACTGGCGCTGATGAACGTCGGCCTCGACCTGGTAGGCCAGGCGCGCAACTGGCTGGAGTACGCCGCCGAGCTGCTGGACGATGGCCGCGATGCCGACGACCTGGCCTTCCGCCGCGATGAGCGCGCCTACCGCAACCTGCTGCTGGTGGAACAACCCAACGGCGACTACGCGGTGACCATTCTCAAGCAATTCCTGTACGACGCCTGGCACTTGCCGGTGCTGGCGGGCCTGAGCCAGTCCAGCGACGAACGCATCGCCGGGATCGCCGCCAAGGCAGTCAAGGAAGTCACCTACCACCTGCGCCGCTCCGGTGAATGGGTGGAACGACTGGGTGACGGCACCGAGGAAAGCCATGCGCGTATGCTCGCGGCGATCCCCGAGGTGTGGCGCTTTACCGTCGAACTGACCAGCGCCGACGACAGCGAGCAGCGCCTGTGCGAAGCCGGTATCACCCCGGACACCGCGCAAGTCGCCGCCGCCTGGCAGCACACCGTGAGCGCAATCTTCGCCAGCGCCACCCTGCCCGTCCCACCGGCACCGAGCTACTTCTACCTGAATGCACGGCGCGGCCTGCACACCGAGCACCTGGGCATCCTGCTGGCCGAGATGCAGTTTTTGCCGCGAGCGTACCCCGATGCGACCTGGTGAACTGATCGCCAGCGACCGGCCCGCGCAGCCCACCGACCTGGCCGCCGCCTGGGCCACCCTCGCCCTGGTGATGGACCCGGAAGTGCCGGTGGTCAGCGTGGTTGACCTGGGCATCGTACGCGACCTCGACTGGCAGGCCGGCCACCTGCATGTGGTGGTCACACCCACCTATTCCGGCTGCCCGGCCACCGAAGTGATCGAGAGCGATATCCGCGATGCGCTGGAGCACGCCGGTTTTCGCGCACCGCACCTGGAGCGCAAGTTGACCCCGGCCTGGTCCACCGACTGGATCACCGAGGATGGCCGCGAGCGCCTGCGCGCCTACGGCATCGCACCGCCCCAGGGCAGCGCCAGCAAGCGCAGCCTGCTCGGTGAAAGCCCGGTGGTGGTGTGCCCGCAGTGTGCAAGCAGGCACACCGAAGTGCTCAGCGAGTTCGGCTCCACCGCCTGCAAGGCGCTGTACCGCTGCCGCGACTGCCTGGAACCGTTCGACTATTTCAAGTGCATCTGAGGGGCCCCGCGCCGTCTCGGTTGGAGAATAACAATGAGTAAATTTCACAGCCTGGTGATCAAGGACGTACGCAGCGAAACCCGTGACGCGGTGTCCATCGCCTTCGAGATCCCCCAGCACCTGCAAGACAGTTTCCACTTCACCCAGGGCCAGCACCTGGTGATGCGCACCCAACTGGACGGCGAAGAAGTGCGCCGCTCCTATTCCATCTGCACCGGCGTGAATGACGGCGAACTGCGCATCGCCATCAAGCGCGTGGCCGGTGGGCGTTTTTCTGCGTTTGCCAATGAGCAGCTCAAGGCCGGGCACAGCCTGGAAGTGATGCCGCCTGCCGGGCATTTCCACGTGGAACTGGACCCTGCACGCCACGGCAACTATTTGGCCGTGGCGGCCGGCAGCGGCATTACGCCGATCCTGTCGATCATCAAGACCACCTTGCAAACCGAACCCCACAGCCGCGTGACACTGCTGTACGGCAACCGTTCCAGCTCCGGCGCGCTGTTTCGCGAGCAGCTGGAAGATTTGAAAAACCGCTATTTGCAGCGCCTGAACCTGATCTTTTTGTTCAGCCGCGAACAGCAGGATGTGGACCTCTACAACGGCCGCATCAACGCCGACAAATGCGAGCAACTGTTCTCCCGCTGGCTGGACGTAAAAACCCTCGACGCCGCCTTCATCTGCGGCCCGCAGGAAATGACCGAAACCGTGCGCGACAGCCTCAAGGCCCGCGGCATGCAGCCCGAGCGCATTCACTTCGAACTGTTCGCCGCCGCCGGTAGCCAGCAGAAACGTGAAGCCCGCGAAGCCGCCCGCGAACTGGACGCCGCCGTCAGCCAGATCACCGTGATCAGCGATGGCCGCGCCTTGGCCTTCGACCTGCCGCGCAACAGCCAGAGCATCCTCGACGCTGGCAACGCCCAGGGCGCCGAGCTGCCGTATTCGTGCAAGGCCGGCGTGTGCTCGACCTGCAAATGCAAGGTCATCGAAGGCGAAGTGGAGATGGACAGCAACCACGCCCTGGAAGACTACGAAGTGGCCGCCGGCTACGTGCTGTCGTGCCAGGCCTTCCCGATCAGCGACAAGGTGGTACTGGACTTCGACCAACTCTGACGCGTGCAGCCACACCCCAACACAACAATAAAAAGGACGACACCGCCATGACCCCCGACGATATCGAACGCATCCGCCAGCACCCCGACTTTATCCAGTTGGTACGGCGCAAACAGAAGCTGTACTGGTCGCTGTCACTGATCATGCTGGTGGTGTATTTCGGCTTTGTGCTGTTGGTGGCGTTCTCCCCCGCCACCCTCGGGCAGTCCCTGAGCGGCGGCGTGACCACGGTGGGCATGCTGGTGGGTGTGGTGATTGTGTTGCTGGCGTTCGCGCTGACCGGCTTTTACGTGCACCGCGCCAACCATGTGATCGACCCGTTGAACGACAAACTCAAGCAGGAGTGCGCAGCATGAGCCGGCTGATTGCGTGGTTCCTGTTGCCCCTTGCGTTGGCCACCGACCTGGCCATCGCTGCCGATGACGTGGCGCGGCCGCTGAACTGGAACGCCATCGGCATGTTCCTGGTGTTTGTGCTGTTCACCTTTGGCGTGACGCGCTGGGCGGCAGCGCGCACCCGTTCGGCGAGTGATTTCTACACCGCCGGCGGCGGCATGACCGGTTTCCAGAACGGCCTGGCGATTGCCGGCGACATGATCTCGGCGGCGTCCTTCCTGGGCATCTCGGCGATGATGTTCCTCAATGGTTACGACGGATTGCTCTACGCCCTGGGCGTATTGGCAGGCTGGCCGATCATCCTGTTCCTGATTGCGGAGCGCCTGCGCAACCTGGGCAAATACACCTTTGCCGACGTGGTGTCGTACCGCCTGGAACAGACCCCAGTGCGCCTCACCTCGGCCTTCGGCACCCTGACCGTGGCGCTGATGTATTTGGTGGCGCAGATGGTCGGCGCCGGCAAGTTGATCGAGCTGCTGTTCGGCATCGACTACCTGTACGCGGTGATGCTGGTGGGCGTGCTGATGGTGTTCTACGTGACGTTTGGCGGCATGCTCGCGACCACCTGGGTGCAGATTATCAAGGCGGTGATGTTGCTGTTCGGCACCTCCTTCATGGCGTTCATGGTGCTCAAGCATTTCGGTTTCAGCACCGAGGCGGTGTTTGCCGGGGCCGCCGCCGTGCATGCCAAGGGCAGCGCGATCATGGCGCCGGGTGGCTTGCTGTCCAACCCCATCGATGCGATTTCCCTGGGGGTGGGCATGATGTTCGGCACCGCCGGGCTGCCGCATATCCTGATGCGTTTCTTCACGGTCAGTGACGCCAAGGAAGCGCGTAAGAGCGTGTTCTACGCCACCGGTTTCATCGGCTACTTCTACCTGCTGCTGATCGTGGTCGGCTTTGGCGCAATCGTCATGGTGGGTACCGACCCGACCTTCCGTGACGCCAACGGCGCGATCATCGGCGGCGGCAACATGATCGCCGTGCACCTGGCCCAAGCGGTGGGCGGCAACCTGTTCCTCGGCTTCATTTCGGCGGTGGCGTTTGCCACGATCCTGGCGGTAGTGGCCGGGCTGGCGCTGTCCGGCGCGTCGGCGGTGTCCCATGACCTGTATGCCTGCGTGATGCGCAAGGGCCAGGCCACCGAGCAGCAGGAGATCCGCGTATCGCGCATCGCCACGCTGTGCATCGGCGTGCTGGCGATCATCCTTGGCTTGCTGTTCGAGTCGCAGAACATTGCGTTCCTGTCCGGCCTGGTGCTGGCGATTGCCGCGTCGGTGAATTTCCCGGTGCTGTTCCTTTCGATGTACTGGAAGGGCCTGACCACCCGTGGCGCCGTGATCGGCAGCCTGGCCGGGCTGGTCTCGGCGATTGTGCTGCTGGTGCTGAGCCCGGCGGTGTGGGTCAACGTGCTGCATCACGACAAGGCGCTGTTCCCCTATTCGAACCCGGCGCTGTTTTCCATGAGCCTGGCGTTTTTCAGCGCCTGGCTGTTTTCCGTCACCGACACCTCACCCCGTGCCGCCCTTGAACGTGGCCGTTATCTGGCGCAGTTCATCCGCTCCATGACCGGCATCGGCGCAGCGGGCGCCAGCAAACACTAATCCCTTTATTTTCTACCCTGGAGGAACCGTGATGTCTCACGCCCCTATCCTGCAAAGTTTTATCGCCGGTCGCTGGATCGGCCAACACGGTGCCCAAGTGCTGCGCAGCGCCATCGACGGCCACGAGCTGGCGCGCACCCATGAAGAACGCCCCGACTTCGCCGAAGCCGTCGCCCACGGCCGCAGCCTGGGCGTCAGCGGCCTGATGGCACTGGACTTCCAGCAACGGGCGCAACGCCTCAAGGCCTTGGCGCTATACCTGAGCGAGCGCAAGGAGCAGCTCTACGCACTCTCCCACCACAGCGGCGCCACCCGCGCCGACAGCTGGATTGATATCGAAGGCGGCAACAGCACTCTGTTCACTTACGCCAGCCTGGGCTCGCGGGAATTACCATCGGGCAATATCGTCCACGAAGGCCCGGCGTTGCCGCTGGGTAAAAAGGGCACGTTTGCCGGCACGCATATCCTGGTGCCACGCGGCGGCCTGGCGGTGCACATCAACGCCTTCAACTTCCCGATCTGGGGCATGCTGGAAAAATTCGCGCCGAGCTTCCTGGCCGGCGTGCCGTGCATCGTCAAGCCGGCCAGCGCCACCAGTTACCTGACCGAAGCCGTGGTGCGCCTGATGGACGAGTCCGGGATTCTGCCGGCGGGCAGCCTGCAACTGATCATCGGCAGCACCGGCGACCTGCTCGACCGCCTGCAAGGCCAGGACGTTGTGACCTTCACCGGCTCTGCCGACACCGCCGCCAAGCTGCGGGTGAACCCGAACCTGATCCGCAACTCGGTACCGTTCAACGCCGAAGCCGACTCGTTGAACTGCGCGATCCTCGCGCCGGACGTTTCGCCGGACGATGAAGAGTTCGAGCTGTTCATCAAGGAAGTCGCCCGCGAAATGACCGTCAAGGCCGGGCAAAAATGCACCGCCATCCGCCGCGCCATCGTGCCGGCCAAGCATATCGATGCAGTCGCCAGCCGCCTGCGAGATCGCCTGGCCAAGGTGGTTATCGGCGACCCATCGGTGGAAGGCGTGCGCATGGGGCCTCTGGCCTCCCACGACCAGCAGAAGGATGTGGCTGAACGCCTGGAAGCCCTGCTGCACAGCAGCGACCTGCTGTTTGGCGCCCGCGATGGTTTTGAGCCGCGTGGTGAAAACGTCAGCCAGGGCGCCTTCTTTGCCCCGACCCTGCTGCAATCGCGCGACCCACACGCCGAAGGCGGAGCGCACGATATCGAGGCATTCGGCCCGGTCAGCACACTGATGGCCTACGACGACCTGGACGAAGCCTTGGCCCTGGCCGCACGCGGCAAAGGCAGCCTGGTGGCGAGCCTGATCACCAAAGATCCGCAGATCGCCGCCAAAGCCATCCCGGTGGCCGCCGCCTGGCACGGCCGTTTGCTGGTACTCGACCGCGAATCCGCCGCCGAATCCACCGGCCACGGCTCGCCGCTGCCGCAACTCAAGCACGGCGGTCCAGGCCGCGCTGGCGGCGGCGAAGAACTCGGCGGCCTGCGTGCGGTAAAACACTACCTGCAACGCGCCGCGGTACAAGGCTCGCCGAGCATGCTCGCAGCGGTCACCGGTGAATACGTACGTGGTGCCAAGGTGATCGAAACCGAAGTGCACCCGTTCCGCCGCTTCTTCCAGGACCTGCAGATCGGCGAATCCCTGCTGACCCACCGCCGCACCGTCACCGAGGCCGACCTGGTGAACTTCGGTTGCCTGTCGGGCGACCACTTCTACATGCACTTCGACGACATCGCCGCCAAGGAATCGCAGTTCGGCAAGCGCATCGCCCACGGCTACTTCGTACTGTCCGCCGCCGCCGGCCTGTTCGTCTCCCCAGCCCCCGGCCCGGTGCTGGCCAACTACGGCCTGGACACCCTACGCTTCATCAACCCAGTGGGCATCGGCGACACCATCCAGGCGCGCCTGACCTGCAAGCGCAAGATCGACCAGGGTAAGGCGAGCCCGCAAGGCATACCGCAAGGGGTGGTGGCTTGGGATGTGGAGGTGACTAACCAATTGGGGGAATTGGTGGCCAGTTATGACATTTTGACGTTGGTGGTGAAGCAGGAGGTGTAAAACGTGTAGTGAGCGGGCTTGCCCCGCGCTGGGTGGCGAAGCCGCCCTAATAGGATCGCCGCGGTGTGCCAGGTAAACTGCGGCGTCTGGTTTTAGGGCGGCTTCGCCACCCAGCGCGGGGCAAGCCCGCTCACTACAAAGGCGATGTCGCACAGGGTGTAGGGCCGTAGAAATAAGTGCCTACCCTCCCTATACTCCGCGGCTATCCCCCCTCAGGAGCAACACCCGCATGGAAGCCGCTCAACCCCAACCCTGGTACAACACCCGCCCCGCCCCCGTCTTCATGATTGCCTTCTATTGCCTGATCGTCTTGATCCAGGCAGGCCTGTGGGTGGTCGGTACAGGGTTTGATCAAGCCCGCCAGGGGGATATTTCGTTCGTGGCATTCTTGAATATCTGTGTGGTTGCGCTGTTGATATTCGTGGGGGGTGTGATGCTGCTCGCCAGGCGCAAAAGCAGCTCGCTGTGCTTTGTGCTGGCCCTTGCCTGCGGCGTGACCTTCTCCCTCAGCCAGGTGGGCAGCGGCTCCATCGTGCACTTGCTGACGCTGCCGATGTTCAAGGAATATGCGCTGATCTTCGGGATTTGGGTCTACAGTCTGCAATTGCGCACAGGCAGTTATTTCGCGCGGCCTGCCATCGCCCGGTGAGACGCCATGATCGCCCATACCCCCACGCTGTTTGGCTGTGTTGCCTTGGTCGCGACGATCATGGCGTTCTGTCTGATCCTGGTCGGGCAGTTCAATCGGCGTGACGGGTTGCTGACCATCGGCTTTGGCCTGTTGGCCCATGCGCTGGCCTATGTTGGCTATACCTTCTACGGGCATGCCCCGTTGTGGTTTACCTACGGCGCCGCCAACTCCCTACTGGCCGTAGCACTGGCGTTTTATGGCGCCAGCCTGTTTCGGATTGTCGAGTTGCCGGTGCCGTGGTCCCGGGTGTTCGCACCGGCGGCGTTGATGCTGGTGTTGATGGTGAGCCTGATCGACACCCTCGAACCACGCATGCTCGCGGCCTCGATTGTGCTGATGGTGCAATGCGCCCTGATCATCTACTGGACCCTGCGCCACATTCCCGCGCTGGGTCGTGCACGCATGCTGTTGATCATTGGCTCCAGTATCAGCCTGATCGGACTGGGCATGCGTGTGGTGGCGATATTCGGCGGTGGCGCCGCCGAGATGCGCTACGACGTCAGCAACCTCAAGCAAACCATCTCGGTCAGCATCGGCACATTCACTGCCATGATGATTTCCCTGGGCCTGGTGCTCTTGGCCAAGGAGCGCAGCGAGTCGCTGCTTAAACACATGGCACTGCGTGATGTGTTGACGGGCATCCTCAACCGCCGCGCCATCCTTGAGCAATTCTCCACCGAACTGGAGCGCGCCCGGCGCGAGCATGCCTGTCTCGGTGTCGCCATGGTCGACATCGACCACTTCAAGCAGATCAACGATGTGCACGGCCACCTGGCGGGTGATGAGGTGATCAGCCACTGCGCGCGCCACCTCAGTCAACGGCTTCGGGCCTCGGACAGCATCGGTCGTTACGGTGGCGAGGAGTTTTTGCTATTGCTGCCTGACACCCGCCCCGAGGGCGTCGCGGCGGTGCTCGATGAACTGCGCACCTCGTTGGCGGAGGCACCGGCGCAGTATGGTGAGTCGAGCATTGCGCTGCGCATCAGCATCGGGGTTTGTTGTGAAGTGCCTGGTGAGGGCGATACGTCTGCGAGCTTGTTGGCCAGGGCGGATGCGGCACTTTATGAGGCCAAGGGGATGGGGCGCGACAGGGTGCGGTTTGCGGCGGGCCGCCTTAGCGAACAAGCCCGCGCCCCGATTTGATTCGAATGACATTCCTTCAGACTTGCTGACCTGTCCGAGCGATATCGCAAGCAAAATCCATCACCCTCCCGCCTGCCTGTGCCGCGCATACAGAATCCCCGCTCCCGCACCGGAAGCCGCCCGCGTCTGTAGCTCAAACGCGTGGGGATAAGCCCGGACCAGATCGCTCAACTTCTTGAAGCCATACGTACGCGGGTCAAAGCCAGGCCTCAACTTGGTGATGTTGTTACCCAGCGAGCCCAACGGTGCCCAGCCGTCTTCTTCGGCAATGTCATCCATGATTTTCGCAATGAAGTCGACGGGGGCCTTGGGGTATTTCCTGGACGCGGGGGCCGGTTCGGTTTTTTCCGAAGGGACGGTCGCCGGCGTGTTGCTGCTCACCACGATCGCGTCTTCACGCAGGAGTTCGGTATAGATGAATTTATCGCAGGCCGACACAAAGGGTTGTGGGGTTTTCTCTTCGCCGAATCCGTAGACCGTCAGCCCCTCCTCACGTAACCGCGACGCCAAACGCGTGAAATCGCTGTCGCTGGACACCAGGCAGAAACCATCAAAACGCCGGGTATAGAGCAAGTCCATGGCATCGATGATGAGGGAGCTGTCGGTGGCATTCTTGCCCTTGGTGTAGGCAAATTGCTGGATCGGCTGAATCGAGTGATCCAGCAGTACCTTCTTCCAGCCCCCCAGTTGTGGGCCGGTCCAGTCGCCGTAGATGCGCTTGACGTTCGCAACGCCGTATTTGGCGATCTCTTCGAACAGGCCTTCGACGATAGCCGCCGGTGCGTTATCGGCGTCGATCAGTACGGCAAGGTGTTTTTGGGTGTGATTGGCCATGGTTCGTCCTTGAAGTGGTGCTTCAACATACCCTCAAAGCTCCGGCAGTGCATTATCGATCAGGCATGCCGCCAGCGCACCAGCACCCTTAAGCCGAAACCTTACTCCCCTACCCGTTCCTGCAGCAGCCAGGCAGCACGCGATCGGCCACTCAGGTCGCAGGGTGCAATCATCCTCGGCTAACCGATCGGTCAACTCTTGCCGAACCGAAACCACCCAGTTCCTTTATGACCAAAAATACGGATTAAGGGTTGCCCTTATACTGACATCATTACGCCATCGCTATCATCCGCCGACCTACCACCCTGCAACGGAAGCTGGAGATGCGGATTTATCTTGGGGCCTGGCTAGGCCTGGCATTGGCGGCCATCGGATTGGTTGTGCCCGATTACCTGTTAACCCCTGCGGGACTTTTACTCAGTTGTCTCGCCCTGCTCGCCCTACGCCCATCAAAACCTGCCAAAACCTCCAGCAGTGGCGACATCCAGATAGCTATCGAAACGCCTCACGCCAACACACGCGACTGGCAATTGATCGATGCCGTCGCCCCCAGCTGGCGTGACAGCCTGGGGCAGAGTCGCGAGTTGCTGCAAAGCAATATCGGCGAATTGTTCCAACGTTTTCACAACATCGCACAACGCCTTGAGCAGAGCCTGGCCAACTCCAACGATGTGCTCGGCAATGGCGGTGTCGGCGAAAGCCTGCGCGATGCCAATGAGCGTCTGCACGAAGTCACTGAATCCTTTCGCGCCAGCAGCCAGCGCCAGCATGAACTACTCGACACCATCAGCCACCTGGACGACTACGCCAGCCAGTTGCAGCACATGGCCAAGCGGGTTCAGGAGATTGCCAAGCAAACCAACCTGCTGGCGCTGAATGCTGCGATCGAAGCCGCGCGGGCCGGTGAATATGGACGGGGCTTTTCGGTAGTGGCCGATGAAGTGCGCAAGCTCTCCACCCTATCGGCAGAGACGGGCTTGGCCATGGACGACAAGGTCAATGAGATCACCCACGCCATCGCGTCCACCATTGCGGCAGCCGCCGAGTTGGGCACCAGTGAACAGAGCAACCTGGACTTCCTCAACCAGTCGGTGACCAATGTGATGGGCCGTCTGGGCGACAACCTGAACCAGTTGTCCGACGCGTCCCACGCCCTGCAGCACGATGCCCGCGAAACCCAGCACGACATCCAGGCAATCATGGTCAGCCTGCAGTTCCAGGACCGCACCGACCAGATGCTCGAACACGTACAGACCGACCTGCAGAACCTGCTCGACGCCATCGTCGCAAACGACCCGAGCCTGCACGACGCCCAGGCCTGGCTGGCTCGTCTGCGTCAGCGCTTTACCACGGATGAAGAGCGCCATGGCCAGCCCAAGACCCAATCCAGCGCCGAAGTGACGTTTTTCTGAGGCCGCGACTTTCCAGGTAATTTCACTTTCGAGGGAGCCGAACATGGCCAAGACCATTCTGATCGTCGATGACTCACAGTCCATGCGCCAACTGGTAAAAATGACGCTCACCGGCGCCGGTCACCAGGTGATTGAGGCCTGTGACGGGCGCGATGCCCTGACCAAGCTGACCGGGCAAAAGATCAACCTGATCATCAGCGACGTGAACATGCCGAACCTCGACGGCATCGGCTTGGTAAAAGCGGTCAAGGCGCGTAACGAGTACCGCTTTACGCCCATCATCATGCTCACCACCGAAAGCGAGCAGTCGAAGAAAGCCGAAGGCCAAGCGGCCGGTGCCAGGGCCTGGATCGTCAAGCCGTTCCTGCCGCAGAACCTGTTGGCGGCCGTCGAAAAGTTGATGGGGTAAACCTGTGTTCACCTTGATCCCTTCAGCCTTCGGCGGCGCGACGCGTATCCGCATCGACGGTGACCTGAGCATTTACCAGACCAGCGAAGCACGCGATGCCTTTGCCGCACTGCTGCCGCTCAATGCCAGCGCCTGGCAGCTCGATCTTGCCAGCATCGGCGACTTCGACAGCGCCGGCCTGCAACTTTTGCTGGTGATACAACGCACGTTGTCCCAAGGCGGCAGCCCGGTCACGGTGGTCGATGCGACGCCCGCGGTGCGCGAAACCATCGCCCTGCTGCGCCTGGAATCACTGCTGCCCAACGCACGGATCGAGGATTGAACAATGCTCACAGGCGAACAGTGGAACCAACTGCTCCAAGGCTTCCTGAGCGAAGGCCGCGACTTGCTCAAGGACGCCGAAGACAGCCTGTTGCAACTGGAAACCACACCCGATGACAACGAGGCCGTCAACAGCCTGTTCCGTGCGGTGCATACGCTAAAGGGCTCGGCGGGGATTTTTTCGCTGACGCCCTTGGTCAATCTCACGCACCACCTCGAAAGCCTGTTGATGCAAGTGCGCGACGGCCAACGCACGCTCAACGAAGACCTCACTTCGTTGATGCTGCGGTGCATGGACGAGCTGCGCACGATGCTCGAAGCGGTCGAGCCTGACACCGGTGAGTTGCACGTCGACCTGGCCGAACAAGCGCGACTGCTAGAAGCCCTGGCCCAGGCGCGAGGCTTGAACGAGGACACCTCCCCCGTCGAAGCCGCGCCCGCCACACCCGCCATTACAGCTGATGAGCAACTGTGGAACCTCTCGATCGAGTTCAGCGAAGCCTTGCTGCGCAACGGATTCGACCCGACGGCGTTCCTGCGCTATCTCAGCCGCCTGGGCGAAATCGTCACCCTGCAAACCCACACCGAGCGGTTGCCGGGGCTGGACACCTTCGACCCCGAAGCCTGTTACCTGGGTTTTACATTGACCTTGCGCAGCGCCGCGAGCCGCCAGGAGATCGCCGACGTATTCGAGTTCATCGTCGACTTCTGCACCCTCACCCTTGAGCCCTTTGCCGAACCTGCACCCATCCTCATCGCACCAGCGGAAAAACCGCCTGTGGCCCGCGAGCGCCGCACGCAAGACACCACCATGGTCAAGGTTGCCGCACACAAGCTCGACGAATTGATCAACCTGGTTGGCGAACTGGTCATCAGCACAGCCGGTGCGCAGATGCAGGCCAAACGCACGGGCGACAACGCCTGCATCGAAAGCGCCCTGGCGGTGCATCAGCACGTCGAGCAAATTCGCGAGAGCGCCTTGAAATTGCGCATGGTCGAGGTCGGCGAAACCTTCAACCGCTTCCACCGTGTGGTCCGCGACGTGAGCAAGCAACTGGACAAGCAGATCCTGTTGAGCATCCACGGGGGCGACACTGAACTGGATAAATCGGTGATCGACAAGATCGCTGACCCGCTCACCCACCTGGTGCGCAACGCCATCGACCACGGCATCGAGTCGGCCGCAGAGCGCCTCGCGCTCGGCAAACCCGCCGAGGGCAACCTGCAGCTCAATGCCTACCACGACTCGGGCATGATCGTGCTGGAAATCAGCGACGACGGTCGCGGGCTCAACACCGCACGCATCCGCGAAAAAGCCGTCGGCAAAGGCATGATCGAGGCCGACGCGGCGCTCAGCGACCCCGCGATTCATCTGCTGATTTTCGAGGCCGGTTTTTCCACCGCCGAACAGGTGTCCGACCTCTCCGGGCGCGGCGTGGGCATGGACGTGGTGCGCAGTGCCATCGAGCGACTGCGCGGCACCATCGAGATCGACTCACAGCAAGGCGTGGGCTGCACCTTTCGGATTCGCCTGCCGCTGACCTTGGCGATCATCGACGGCTTTCATGTGGGGGTTGGCCAGGACAGTTTTGTCATTCCGCTGGACATGGTCACCGAATGCATGGAGGCCAGCGACGCGTTGCTCAACAGCGACTATGGCTACCTCAACCTGCGCGGCAGGCCGTTGCCGTGTATCGCGCTGGACAAACACTTCGGGCTTCCCGCCAGTACCGCCCGGCGCCGCAACATCGTGGTGGTCAGCCAAGGCCGGCACCACGCCGGCTTGATCGTCGACCACCTGCTGGGCGAGCTGCAAACCGTGATCAAACCGCTCGGCCAGATGTTCCAGCACCTTCGCGGCATCAGTGGCTCGACCATCCTGGGCTCCGGGCAAGTGGCGCTGATTCTGGATGTGCCCAGCCTGTTCCGGCAGTTGCAGGCCCCGGCCAACCTCGATGCAAACCTTTTAGAACCCCTTGCCTAGCCTTTTCAGGAGAAACCGCATGCAATTTGTTCGCAATATGAAAATAGGCATCCGATTGACCGCAGGTTTCCTGGTGGTGGTCGCGTTGACCGCGATCATCGGCTTTATCGGCATCCGCAACCTGGAACAGGTCAACAGCCTGTCCGACCGCATGTACGAGCTGGATGTGACCGGCTTGAGCACCATGCAGGAAGCCAATATCCAGCTGATCGTTGCCGGCCGCTCGATGCGCCAGAGCCTGCTGTCGACCAACCATGCCGCGCGCGAACAGGCGGCCACTCAAGCCAAGGCAGCGCTTGAGAAAACCCGTGCACTGATCCTCAAGGCACGCGCCAGCTTTATCACCAAGGAAGGCATGGCCCAGATCGACCAACTGGAAACGCCGCTCAAGAATTACGAAAACCTGGTGCTGCAGGTGTTGACCCTGCATCAGCAATCCAGCCAATTGCAGGAAACCAGCGACGTCACCGAACTGCTGCCCAAGGCCGTGGTCAGCGGCGAGCAGATTGATCGCCTGATCGGTGAGGTCAGCACCAACAAACAGGAACGCGCCCGTGAGGCCAATCAGCAGATTTCCGAAATCGCTGACCGCTCACGCCTGCAAATGATCGCATTGGTCATCGCCGCCACCCTGCTGGGCGTCGTGATTGGTGTGTTGGTGACCCGCAGCATCACCAAGCCGCTCAATGGTGCCGTAGCCGCCGCCAACCGCATGGCCGCCGGTGACCTGAGCCAGGACTTGCAGGCCAACAGCCGCGATGAAACCGGTCAGTTGCTTGCCGCCATGCAGAACATGACCGAACGCCTGCGCAGCATCCTCGGTGATGTACGCAGCTCGGCGGATTCGCTCTCCTCCGCCTCCGAACAAGTCAGCTCCACCTCGCAGTCGTTGAGCCAGGCGGCGAACGAACAAGCCGCCAGCGTCGAGCAAACCAGTGCCTCGGTCGAGGAAATGTCGGCGTCCATAGCCCAGAACACCGAGAGTGCAAAAATCACCGACGGCATCGCCGGTAAAGCAGCCAACGACGCCGTACAAGGCGGCGGCGCGGTCAGCGACACGGTGCTGGCCATGAAGCAAATCGCCGACAAGATCAGCATCATCGACGACATCGCTTACCAGACCAATTTGCTCGCGCTCAACGCCGCCATCGAAGCGGCCCGTGCCGGCGAACACGGCAAAGGCTTTGCAGTGGTGGCTGCGGAAGTGCGCAAGCTCGCCGAACGCAGCCAGGTCGCAGCGCAAGAGATCGGCCAAGTGGCCTCTAGCAGCGTGCACCTGGCCGAGCAGGCCGGTCGCCTGTTGAACGAGATCGTGCCGAACATTCAGAAAACCTCGGACCTGGTGCAGGAAATCACCGCCGCCTCCCAGGAGCAAAGCGGCGCGGCCGGGCAGATCAATATCGCCATGGGCCAGATGAACCAGATCACCCAGCAAAACGCTGCCGCGTCGGAAGAGCTGGCGGCCACTGCCGAAGAAATGAATGCCCAGGCTGGGCAATTGCAGGAACTGATCGGCTTCTTTCGCTTCGAGCAGGAATCTCCCTCGGCCAAACGCGGCCAGCCGCGCAGCCAGGACACTTACGCCAGCACCTCGCACAGCTGGAACAAGGGCAAGACGACGGTCGATGAAGGCCAGTTCGTCAGTTTCAATTGAGCACTGTGCCCATGACTTCTCTTGCCAATCACCGCTTTCAAACGGCCGACGCACTGGCCGAACCGCTGAGTATCCAGCACTTGTCATTCCGCGTGCGTGACGCGGACTACGCACTGCCGATCGAACTGGTGCGCGAGATCATCGAGTACGCACAAGTGACCGCCGTGCCGATGATGCCGGCGTTTATCCACGGCGTTATCAACCTGCGCGGCAATGTCGTGCCGGTGCTCGATCTGGCTGCGCGCTTTGGTTTCGAGCTGACCCGTGCGGGCAACCGCACCTGCATTGTGATTATCGAGTTGGCCTTGAGCGACACCACCCAGCACATCGGCCTGGTGGTGGACGCAGTGGATGCGGTGCTCGACATCGACCCACAGCAGGTGGTCGCGCCCCCGCCTTTCGGGGCTGGGATCCGCACTGACTTCATCGCCGGCATGGCGCGCAGCGACCAGGCGTTCACGATCATTCTGGATATCGGCCAGGTGTTGTCGCTCGATGACATCGAGCAACTGAGCCTTGCCGTCACGAACGGCCTCTGAATGTCGACGCTTTTGAAACTGCCAAAACTCGCTGAATACGAGTTTCGCCAACTGCAAAAACTCATGGCCGAGGCGTCGGGCATCCAGTTGGCGCCGAATAAACGCCCGCTGGTGGCCGGGCGCTTGATGAAACGCCTGCGCCACTATCGCCTGGACAGCTACGCCGAGTACCTGCAGATGCTCGACAACCCTCTGTTCATCAACGAACGGCGGTTGGTGGTGGACTTGCTGACCACCAACGAGACCTACTTTTTTCGCGAGCATCCGCACTTCGATTTCTTCGGTGAGTGGCTGGCCGGGCAGCGCGGGCCGATCAAGGTCTGGAGCGCCGCCTGTTCTTCCGGTGAAGAGCCCTACAGCCTGGCGATGGTTGCCAGCGAAAGCGCGCGCACTCAAGACTGGTCCATCGTGGCCAGCGACCTGAGCCAAAGCATGCTCGCCCGCGCCCGCGATGGCATCTATGACATGGCCCAGGCCAAGTACTTCCCCGATGGCTGGCTCAAGCGCCATTGCCTGAGCGGCGTCGGCGACATGACCGGACGCTTTCGCGTACAAGCGGCTTTGCGCGAGCGCGTCAGCCTGCGCGAGATCAACATCACCCAACCACTGCCTGAACCACTCGGGCCCTTCAATGTGATTTTCTTGCGCAACGTACTGATCTATTTCAACAACGAAGAGAAGCAGCGGATTGTGCGCCGACTAATTACCCAGTTGGCCGTCGGCGGCCTGCTGTTTATCGGGCATGCGGAAAGCATTCACGGTTTTGATCTGCCGATGCGCCTGGTCTGTCCTTCGGTCTACGAGCTTTTATGAGTCCTTCGATATTCCTGCGCCCCGGCGACTACTTTTTTGGCACCCACGACGGCGTGGTCACGACATTGCTCGGCAGTTGTGTGGCGGTGGTGTTGTGGCACCCGCGCCGGCAGTTGCTGGCGGTTTCGCACTTTTTGCTGCCCAGCGATCCAGGCGCGAGTACACGCCTGGATACCCGTTACGGCGAGGCGGTGTTCAAGCGCATCCACGCCGACATGGCCCGCCACGGCACGCGGCCCGAGGAGTACCGCAAAGGCATTTTCGGCGGCGGCAGCCTGGTGCGCTTCGAAGGCAACCCACGGCGCAGGGTCGGCGATGGCAACAGCGCCTTCGCCCGTGAACAGTTCAGCCTGCGCAATTGGGCGGTCGATGCTTGGGACTTGAGCGGCGATCACTACCGACGCCTGCAGGTCAACGGCCGCAGCGGTGCGATTGAGTGCCAGCGCAACAGCGTGCCGGCATTGCCGGTACGGAGGCTGCGTTGATGATCAAGGTGTTTATCGTCGACGACTCAGCACTGGTACGCCAGGTGCTCACCAGTTGCCTGGCCAGCCACCCCGGGATCACTGTCATCGGCCAGGCGGCCGACCCGCTCTACGCCATCGAGAAAATGCGCCGTGACTGGCCGGACGTGCTGGTGCTCGACATCGAGATGCCGCGCATGGACGGCCTGACGTTTTTGCGCCAGATCATGCGTGAGCGCCCAACGCCGACCATCATTTGCTCCACGTTGACCGAGCAAGGCAGCAGCGTCGCCGTCGAGGCGTTGTCGGCAGGCGCCGTGGGTGTATTCACCAAGGCGCGGCTGGGGCTCAAGCAAAGCCTGGAGGCCTTGTCGGGCGAGTTGATCCGCAAGATCGAGGAAGGCGCCAGAACCCGCCCGCGCATGCTGCCGGCCGTGGCGCCAGCCAGCGCCGAAGAAACGCGGACGACGAAGGTCAACCTGTTGCGCACCACTGAAAAAGTCGTCGCACTGGGCTGTTCCACCGGGGGCACGCAAGCACTGGAATTCCTGTTGCGCCAACTCCCTCGCGACTGCCCGGGCATTGTCATCGTTCAGCACATGCCAGAGAAATTCACCGCCGATTTTGCCCGTCGGCTGAACACGCTGTGCCAGATAGAAGTGCGCGAGGCCAAGCATCTGGACCGCGTCCACAGCGGCCTGGCGCTGTTGGCCCCGGGCGGGCTTCACATGCAACTCAAGCGCAGTGGCGCGCATTACAGAGTCGAAGTGCTGGATGGCCCGCCGGTGAATCGGCATAAGCCGTCCGTCGATGTGCTGTTTCGTTCTATCGCCAAGCACGCAGCGCCCAGCACATTGGGTATCATCATGACCGGCATGGGCGACGACGGTGCGCGCGGCCTACTGGCCATGCGGGAAAATGGCGCCCAGACCATCGCCCAGGATGAGGCCAGTTGCGTGGTCTTTGGCATGCCCAAGGAAGCCATCAAGCTGGGTTCGGCCCAAACAGTTGAGCCGCTTAACAAGTTCCCCCGCTTAATCCAGGAGTTTGCGGATAACACGCGCCACGGCTGAAAAGTCTTCACACTTCACGACTTGCGCGTTCCCCCAAGCGGGCACGGACACTACACCGTCAATCACTGCAGCGAGATAAACGCTGCCTCCCGTTCTCTGCGATTTGGGCTGAAGCCTATGCGTTGTCGAATTCTTGTAGCCAATATATATCCATTGTTACGCGCCGGCCTGCGCGCATTACTGGAGCAAAAACAACACTACGAAGTGATTGCAGAAGCCGACCATGAACACTCACTCCTGGAACTCGCAACGCATTGGCAGCCCGACATTATTCTGTTTGATATGGATATTGAACGTGGGGCCTGCCTGAAAGTACTCAAAAGCCTGTCGATCCACGCACCCACTAGTCGGGTCTTGATGATATCAATCCACAAGGATTCAAGCTTTGTGATGCAATGTCTGCAACTCGGTACAAAAGGCTACCTATTGAAAAGCGCAAGCGTACTGGAGCTTGACCTGGCCCTGGAGGCCCTGCGGGGCGGCAGCCAATACCTGTCGGTTCCGGTAGTTTCGTTGGTGGTCAATCAGGCAGTAAAACAATCGCGCGAAGAAACAAAACATGTCTCGCATTCGAAACTGACCGTGCGCCAACTCGAAATACTCCGATTGATCGCCCGGGGTGAAACGACACGCACTATTGCAAATGGGCTGAGGTTAAGTATCAAAACGATCGAGGCCCATCGCTCTCAGATCATGCACCGGCTACATATTCACGATGTCGCCAGTTTGGTGATGTTTGCAGTCCGCGAGGGCATCGTACAAATAAACGACTGAACTTTTTGTGAAAAACGCAAAGTTCGCTTAAGCACTGCCTGACCCAAAAATCGACAACACCACTCTTGAGGCGTTTAGAAAATCAAAGTGTGTTTTTAATCTGCCCCGTGTCATTTTCCTGAATGGTGTTTTCTACGCCCGCTCACGAAAATACTTCTGCAAAAAATCCACAGCGACCCTGACTTTCGCCGACGTCAGTAGCGGCGAGCAATGAACGGCCCAGATATCCGCAGGCTGGTAATAATCCGACAGCACCTGCAGGAGCCTCCCCTGCTTCAGGTCGTCGTTGATGTCCCACATTGATCGCAACAGCACGCCGCGACCGTCCAGGCACCAGTGCCGGGCGATTTCACCGTTATTGGTGGAGAAGCTGCCTGTCACTTTTGCCGTTTCAACGCCTCGTGGTCCTGTTAACTCCCAGACACCGAAGGGATGGTCACGCTCCTTGATCACCAGGCAATCGTGATGCCCCAGATCAGCCAGGGTTCCAGGCGTTCCGTGGGCTTCCAGATAGCGAGGGCTGGCGCAGAGCACCCGCCGGTTGGCTACCAACGGTTTAGCGATGAAGTGCGGGGCAATGTCGTTGCCCACTCGCACATCAAGGTCCACCCCTTCTTCCAAGAGATTGACGAGCTGATGACGAATGTCCAGGCGCACGTCAAGCGCAGGGTAAAGCCGCCCCAATTCAGCGAGCGCGGGGGCTACCATTCGGCGTCCCAGACCCGGACTGCTCACCACCCGCAAAAGCCCCACGGGGTCATCATGCAAGGCATCGATTTGCGCCTCCAATTGCCCCACCTGATGAAGGAGCGTTTGTGCCCAACGAAGCACCCGCTCGCCGTCATCGGTCAAGGAGACGTTGCGGGTGGACCGATGTAAAAGACGCAGGCCCAAGTCAGTTTCGAGTATCCGTATCCGCTTGCTCACAAAGGCCGGCGACATGCCCAGTTCGTCGGCGACAGAGGTGAAACTGAACCGGCGGGCGACCTGCAAAAAAACCTGGAGGTCATTCAAATTGGGGAGATTTTTCACGCTCTGTAAACCCAGTTTCAATAGTTGGCTCGATTATCTCTGGCACGCGCAGCTATAGCATGGGTCTCCCCTTTTTCCGGAGTATCCCATGACCACTAAAACGTACCGCATCGCCGCCATTCCTGGCGATGGCATTGGCTTGGAAGTCCTGCCGGAAGGCGTTCGCGTGGTTCAGGCTGCGGCCCGAAAACACGGTATTTCCATCGTGTTCGATGAGTTCGAGTGGGCCAGCTGCGACTATTACCTCCAGCACGGCAGAATGATGCCGGACGACTGGTTCGAACAACTGCAGCAGTACGATGCCATTTTCTTTGGGGCGGTCGGCTGGCCCGACAAGGTTCCCGACCACATCTCGCTCTGGGGTTCGCTGCTCAAGTTCCGCCGCGAGTTTGATCAGTACGTCAATATTCGTCCGGTTCGTCTGTTCCCCGGCGTGCCGTGCGCGCTGGCCAACCGAAAGGTCGGCGACATCGACTTTGTGGTGATCCGCGAAAACACTGAAGGCGAATACTCGTCAATCGGTGGAATCATGTTTGAAAATACTGGAAACGAGTTCGTCATCCAGGAGTCGATTTTCACGCGTCGGGGCGTCGACCGAATTTTGAAATATGCCTTCGAACTGGCTGAGAAACGCGAGCGCAAGCATGTCACCTCAGCCACTAAATCCAACGGCATGGCGATCAGCATGCCGTACTGGGACAAGCGCACCGAAACCGTTGCGCAACAGTACCCGTCCGTCACTTGGGACAAGCAGCACATCGATATCCTCTGCGCCCGATTCGTTTTGCAACCCGACCGTTTCGACGTGGTGGTTGCGTCGAATCTCTTTGGCGACATTCTTTCCGACCTGGGTCCCGCCTGTGCCGGCACCATCGGTATCGCTCCGTCTGCCAACCTCAATCCCGAGCGTCATTTCCCTTCGCTTTTTGAGCCCGTACACGGCTCGGCGCCAGATATCTTCGGCCAAAACATCGCCAACCCTATTGCGATGATCTGGTCAGGCGCATTGATGCTGGAGTTCCTGGGCCAAGGTGATGACCGCTATCAGCAAGCGCATGACGACATTATCCGCGCCATTGAAACGGTCATCGCGCAGGGCTCCGTCACACCCGACATGGGCGGCAAGCTGTCCACTCAGGCAGCAGGTTCTGCGGTGGTAGCCGCACTCGAACAGCAAGGCTGATCAAACATCCACCGCTGCAGCACCAGGGCACAATGCCCTGGTGCTCATTGCATAGCGTTTGTTTACCTACAAACTCGACGCAACGGCCTTGTTGATAGCGTGCTTCAGGATGTCCATCAGCGTGTCGATGTCGGCAACGGTGTAGTTCAGAGAGGGGGCAAAACCCAGGATTTCGTCTGCGAAAGCACGGAACACCAAGCCTTCCTCAAACGCATGCTTGAGCACTTTCTGCCCCAGTTTCACGCTGGCAGCCGGTTTCGCCTTGCTGCGTTTATCGACGACCAATTCAACCGCCGCCAACAAACCGCGACCGCGCACTTCGCCCACGCACTCCATCGACTCCAACTCCTTCAAGCGCTGCTGGAAGTACGCGCCGACACTGACACCGTTCGCAAGCAAGCCGCCTTCGTACAGGTCCAGCGTCGCGTTGGCGATAGCGGCACTGACAGGGTGCCCAGCGTATGTCTGGCCATGCCCGAGCGCTGTGCCATCGCTTCCCGCCTCAGCAAGCGCAGCATAAATGGGCTCGGAGATGAACGTCGCGCCCATGGGCGCATAGCCGGAGGTCAACCCTTTGGCGACCGTGAGCATGTCCGGGCTGACGTTATCAGTCTCGCAGGCAAACATTGGGCCGGTGCGACCAAAACCCGTAATCACCTCGTCGACAATCAACAGAATACCCAGACGATCACAGGTCTCACGCATGGCTTTCAAAAAGCCTTTAGGCGGGACAATCACGCCCCCCGACCCCTGGATCGGCTCGCAAATGAACGCCGCTACCGTATCCGCCCCCAGCTGGCTGACTTTTTCTTCCAGCGCCTTGACGGTGCTGAGCAACACTTTCTGCGCATCGGGACCATCGGGATGGCGATACGTGTAAGGGGACGGTATGTGGTGCTGCTCTGGCGTCGGCACATCAAAATAGCGATGGAACAGCGGTAATGCAGTCAAGCCGCTGCCATTGGAGGAAGAGCCGTGATAACCACGCTGCAAACCGATGAACTGCTTCTTTTTCGGGCGACCGATTGCATTGAAATAGTAGCGAACCAAACGAATGGCAGTGTCGACAGCGTCAGATCCACCCTGGCCGAAAACCACACGGTTCAAGCCCTGGGGCGCCAATGCGGTCAACCGTGAGGCCAGTCGAATGGCAGGCTCACTGGCGAAATGAAAATAACCCGTGGCGTAGGGCAGTTTTTCCAACTGCGCTTTGGCCGCGTCGACGATGGTTTGCTGGCCATAGCCGGCATTGACACACCAGAGCCCCGAGAATGCATCCTGCACACGTTTACCGTGGATGTCGGTGAGGTGGATCCCTTGCGCCGAGGTCCAGATGGTCGGACCTACAGATTCATGTTCCAGTAAAGCGGTCACCGGATGAACCCAGTGACGGTCCTGGGTGATCAAATTCTCTACACCACGCATAAAAAGCTCCAATGTCATCAAGGTATTGGGCCAGCCACTCGATGTGTGCATGGCCCGACAGGTAGCACGCGTCGCTCGTCAGGAATTAATCCAGGCCGCCCTGGCAGGT
This sequence comes from Pseudomonas sp. PGPPP1, assembly GCF_002255865.1. Taxonomy (NCBI): domain Bacteria; kingdom Pseudomonadati; phylum Pseudomonadota; class Gammaproteobacteria; order Pseudomonadales; family Pseudomonadaceae; genus Pseudomonas; species Pseudomonas sp. PGPPP1. The sequence goes on from NZ_NKIG01000006.1 coordinate 184,424, forward strand.
GTATTTGATGTGCATGTACTCCTCCAGCCCGCGGGTTGAACCTTCACGCCCGTAGCCGGAGTCTTTTACGCCGCCAAACGGTGCTGCTTCTGCGGCAATGGCGCCCTCATTGATGCCGACGATGCCGCACTCCAGGGCCTCGGAAACGCGGGTTATCCGACGCACGTCATTCGTGTAGAAATACGAAGCCAACCCGAACGGTGAGTCATTGGCCCACGCCAACACCTCTTCCTCAGTGTTGAACCTGGCCAACGGCGCCACTGGGCCAAAGGTTTCCTCGTGGAAGCACTTGGAAGACCTGTCGACATCAACCAATACCGTCGGCGCGTAGTAGGTAGGGCCGACGCACTCGGCTGAGTGAATACGCTTGCCCCCAGTCGTGATCCGAGCGCCCTTTTCAACCGCGTCGTTGACATGGCTTTCGATTTTTTCGATCGCTTTGGCATTGATCATCGGACCGATCTGCGACGCAGGATTGGTTGCAGGCCCTACGACCAACGCCGCTACACGCGCCGTGAGCTTGCGAACAAACTCATCGTAGATACCGGCCTGGACATAAATGCGGTTGGGGCAAACGCAGGTTTGACCACCATTCCTGAACTTCGCCGCCATCAAGCCTTCAACCGCGTCGTCGAGCACGGCATCATCAAACACGATGAAAGGCGCATTACCCCCGAGTTCCAGGGAGAGTTTTTTCAGTGTGCCTGCCGATTCGCGAGCAAGGTGCTTGCCCACAGGGGTCGAGCCCGTGAAGGTGATCTTGCGCACACGCGCATCATCGAGCCAGACATCAGCCACTTCCTTCGACTGGGCCGTGACCACAATATTCAGCACACCTGCCGGAACGCCAGCCTGCTCAGCCAACTTGACCAGTGCCAGGGAAGTCAGGGGTGTTTCTGCGGCCGGTTTGCACACGACAGTGCAGCCCGCTGCCAGCGCGGGGGCGATTTTGCGCGCGATCATTGCCGCCGGGAAATTCCAAGGTGTAATGGCGGCCACCACGCCGATAGGCTCTTTGAGTGCGGCCATACGGCGTCCAACCGCAGGGCTGGGAATCAGTTCGCCGTTGGCACGTGTTGCTTCTTCGGCAAACCACTCCACATAACTGGCGGCATAAGCCACCTCCCCCACGCCTTCGACCAAGGGTTTACCTTGCTCGGAAGAAATGATTTTCCCAAGGTCCTGAGCATTCGCAATGATCAAGTCATTCCAGCGTTTGAGGATAATGGAACGCTGTTTTGCAGGTACTTTCTTCCAGGTTTCGAAGGCGGCGGCGGCGGCCTCTACAGCGCTCCTCGCATCATCAGCGCCGCTGTCAGGAACAGTGGCGTAAAGCTCTCCCGTCGCGGGATCGACCACACGCAAGGTGTTGCCGCTCTTCGCCGCGCACCAGACGCCGTTAATGAAATTCTTCTGCAGCAGCAGGTCTTTATTATCAATATTGAACGGCATTATTCCTCCAACACACTTGAAAAAACACAACGTGATTACCGGCTGGCGCACTGGGTTTTGCGTTGATAGCTGCATGATCGAACGCGGATACCCACGCCCCACCACCTTTTGTGAACGGCGCCAGCACGCTCACGGTTTCCATGGGTTAACGGCCCTAACTGAGACCTTTCACGATTTCAATAATAGGGTTCGTGGTAACGAGCAGACACCTACTCAAACCTGCAAAAAGAAGGGCAGCTCTAGTACTTTTGAAAGGAAAAAAAACCGAAAAAAAGGGCGCGGTCAAAGTATCCCGCGCCCCGTCAACTGCACTCAGTGCCCGCCCAGATAGGCGTTCCTGACTTCGTCGTTGCCTAGCAATTCTTTACCTGTGCCCGTCATGCGGATTTCCCCGTTGACCATGACGTAGGCACGATCACTCAACCTGAGCGCGTGATTGGCGTTCTGCTCAACCAGGAAGATCGTCATGCCGCTCTTCGCCAGCTCGCGCAGAGTCGAGAAGATGTGCTTGACCACAATCGGCGCCAAGCCCAGGGAAGGCTCATCCAGCAACAGCAACTTGGGCCGACTCATGAGTGCCCTGGCAATGGCGAGCATCTGCTGCTCTCCCCCGGACATCGTCATGGCGCGCTGATTACGACGCTCCTTCAGTCGCGGGAAAAGCTCGAACATACGCTGGCGATCTTCATCCGCGTGCGCCATGCCAATAGGGATGGTGCCCATCAGCAAGTTCTCATCCACCGTCATGTCCGGGAATACACGCCGCCCCTCAGGCGACTGGGCAATACCGTTGGAGGCAACAAAATGCGTGCTCTTGCGGGTAATCTCCTGGCCCTGATAAATGATCTGCCCCGCGCTGGCCTGGGGCTGGCCAAAAATCGACATCAGCAACGTGGACTTGCCTGCACCGTTGGCGCCAATGAGGCTCACGGTCTCACCCGCATTGATATGCAAGGTGACCTTCTTCAGCGCCTGGATCTTTCCGTAATGCACGTCGACGTCATTGAACGCAAGAATCGGGGAACTCATGCCATTTCCTCTTCATCAGCACCAAGATAAGCCGCAATCACTTTGGGATCGTTCTGGATGACATCGGGACCGCCTTGAGCGATGACCACCCCATGATCGAGGACGATGATGTGATCGCACAGACTCATGACCATGCCCATGTCATGCTCGATCAGCAGCACCGTGAGGCAGTGCTCATCACGCAGTCGCCGAATGATCTTGCTCAACGCGATGGTTTCCGCCGGGTTGAGGCCGGCCGCAGGTTCGTCCAGGCAAACCAACTCTGGGCCGGTGCACATGGCACGGGCGATTTCCAGGCGACGTTGCTGCCCGTAAGACAGCTCACCCGCCAGCCGATTCGCATGCTCGACCAGGTCGACCACCTCCAGCCAATAGAACGCCGTATCGACCAGTTTGTTTTCGGCCCGGCGATAACCCGGCGTGTTGAGGATGCCCGCGATCATGCTGCGCTGCGCAAGCATGTGTTGAGCGACCAGCAGGTTTTCCAATACGGTCATTTCCTTGAACAACCGAATGTTCTGGAACGTCCGCGCCAGGCCAGCACGATTGACCAAGTGCGTACCGCCGAACATTTTGTACCAGAGGCGCGAACTGAACTGCTGCGGCTTGACGAAGTCATCTGCCGCGAACGGCTCCCCCAGGATCTGAATGACGTCGGTGTGTTTGTTCTGCGCATTGAGCAATATCTTGCCGCCCGTTGCGGCATAAAACCCGGTCAAACAGTTGAACACCGTGGTTTTCCCGGCACCGTTCGGGCCGATCAGCGCGGAAATGGAATGACGCTCGATGGCGAAGTTGACGTCGTTAAGCGCCTTGATCCCGCCGAAGTGCATCATCAAGCGATTGACCGAGAGAATGTTGTCACTCATGGCGCGACTCCTTTGCGTGGTGCGATGCCGATGCGATGGATACGAACCAGGCCGCGCGGACGCCAAATCATCATCACCACCATCAAGATCCCGAACAGCAGCACGCGGTATTCCGCAAGGCCGCGAAGCAACTCGGGCGCAATGGTCAAGACGAACGCCGCAATCACCACACCAACGGTCGACCCCATGCCACCCAGGACGACGATGGCGAGTATCAATGCCGACTCAAAAAACGAGAACGACGTCGGGTTCACGAAGCCTTGATAAGAGGCAAAAAACACCCCGGCAATCCCGGCAGTGGATGCCCCAATCATGAAGGCCGAAAGCTTGACCAGCACATGGTTCAGCCCCATCGCACGACACGCGATTTCATCCTCGCGCAAGGCTTCCCACGCACGGCCGACCGGCATGCGCGTCAGCCGATGCTTGACGTAAAGCACCAGCGCGACCACCAGCAGCAACACCGCATAAATGAACATGAACTTCATGTCTGAGTTGTAGGCGATGCCAAAGTACTCGTGATAAGGCACTCCACCGTCTTTTGCCCGGCGCGCGAACTCCAGGCCAAAGAACGTTGGTGAAGGCGCAGTCATGCCGTTGGGACCGCCCGTCAGCCCCACGCAGTTGGTGAGCAACAGGCGAATGATTTCGCCAAAACCCAAGGTGACGATGGCCAGGTAGTCACCGTGCATGCGCAGTATTGGAAAGCCCAGGAGCATGCCTGCAAAAGCCGCCATCAACGCGGCAATCGGCAACATGCTCCAGAAGCCCAGCCCCAGGTATTGATAGCCCATGGTCAAGCCGTAGGCACCAATGGCGTAGAAGCCGACAAATCCCAGATCAAGCAAGCCTGCCAGTCCCACCACAATGTTCAGGCCAAGGCCGAGCAGAACGTAGATCAAGCCAAGGATCATGACCGTCAGCAGGTATTTGTTGGCGAAGAACGGAAAGGCCACGGCAAGCAGGATCAACACCGGAACGATCCAGCGTATCTGCGAGCGATAGCCCGGCGGATAGACGCCAACACCGCCACCGGTGTGCGCGAACTGCGCCAGCACCTTTTGCCCCATGGTGGTTTGAAGGAACAGGCTCAACAGGAGCCGGCCCACCATCACCACTCCCACCATCCACGCCACACGGTCAAAACGTAGATCGAAATCGTAGCCCTGCAGCACCACGCCCACTACCGGACCGAACACGATCAGCGCGATCAAGCCGGCCAGCACGCTATCGATCAGGCTTTTTTTCACATCAAGGGAATCAGAAGTTGGTCTCACAGCATTACACCTTGGTTACCTGGGGACGGCCCAACAGGCCCTGAGGACGGAAGATCAGGATCAGCACCAGCAAGGAAAACGAGAAAACGTCCTTGAAGTCGGAGTTCACCAACCCAGCGAAATGCGCCTCTGCCACGCCAAGAATCAGTCCACCCAGCATGGCGCCAGGCAAAGAGCCAATACCGCCCAACACCGCTGCAGTGAAGGCTTTGACCCCGATGATGAAGCCTGCGTAAAAATCGAACGTCCCGTAGTTGACGGTAATCAGCACGCCCCCCAATGCACCCATCGACGCACCGATCACAAACACATAGGAGATGACTCGGTCAGTGTTGATGCCCAGGATTTGCGCCATCTTGCGGTCCTGTTGCGTCGCACGGCACATGCGGCCCAGGCGGGTATTTTGAATAATGAATGTCAGCGCCAGCATGCCGATGATGGCCGCAGCAATAATGAACAGCTTCGTATAGGTGAGCATCACGAAGCCGTCCCCCACAGCCAGGCGGATAGCCCCATCCAGCATCGTGGGAATGCCCTGCTGCCTGGCGCCTTGGCTGAGTTGCACGTAGTTCTGCAGGATCAACGACATGCCGATTGCTGAAATCAAAGGTGCCAGGCGGGTTGAGTTTCGCAGCGGCTTATAGGCAATGCGTTCTATCGCAAAGCCGTAGACACCGGTCACCACAATGGTGAAGACCAGGGTGCCAAGGATAACCAACGGGAAAGAATGAACGCCGAAAAACCCCAGGACGGCGATGGCGATCGCTGCCAGGTAGGCAGACACCATGTACACGTCACCGTGTGCAAAGTTGATCATGCCGATGATGCCGTAAACCATGGTGTAGCCGATTGCGATCAGGCCGTAGACCGACCCGAGGGTCAAGCCATTGATCAACTGTTGAATGAGGGTATCCACTGACGAGTTCCTGCACATTGGGGCGGTAGAGGTGCAGGCCATGACCTGGCCTGCACGCCGAACGGTTCAGCTCAAAGCTGGCTGAAATGACCGTCTGCGTCCCACTGGTACATGACGTACGGCGAGTCCTTCAGATCGCCTTGCGCAGTGAAGCTTTTGCTGCCCAGAACGGTGTCCACCGAGTGGGATTTAAGCCACTCGCTTGCCTTGGGGCCGTCTGTAGTGCCCGCCCCCGCAAAGGCTGCGGCCAGTGCCTGGACCGAGGCATAAGAGAACAGCGTGTAGCTTTCCGGCTCGTAGCCTGCGGCCCGGAACTTCGCGACCACGTCCTTGCCACTGGCAAGCTTGCGCGGGTCTGGGTAGAACGTCATGAGCACACCCTTGGTGTACTGTTTCCCGCCAGCCGTCGCCACCAGTTGGTCAGTCACTGTGCAGTCTGTTGTGACAAAGGGAATGGTCGAACCCTGCTCACGCATCTGACGCACCAACGGGCCCGCTTCGGGGTGGCAACCGCCGAAGTAGACGACCTCAGCCTTGGAGGAACGGATCTTGGTCACGACCGCATTGAAGTCTTTCTCGCCACGCGTCAGGCCTTCGTAGATAACCGCTGGGACACCCTGTTTTTTCAGCGCCAACAAGGTGGTGTCCGCCACGCCCTGGCCAAACGTGTCCTTGTCGTGAATGACCGCAACGGATTTGGCTTTCAGCGTTTGTGCGATGTAATCCGCAGCAACCTGGCCTTGCTGGTCGTCTCGACCCGACATGCGAAATACATCGGGAAGCCCTCGTTCAGTGAGCTTTGGACTGGAGGCCGCAGGCGTTATGGCAATGATCTGGGCTTCGTCATAGATCTCGGTAGCAGGGATGGCCGATGAGGAGCAGTAATGGGCAATCACACCGACCACGTGTTCAACGTTAACCATTTGGTTGGCGGCGGCGACGGCCTGCTTGGGCTCACAGGCATCATCGCCTTTGACCAGTACAACTTTCTCGCCGTTCACCCCGCCGCTCGCATTGATATCTGCTGCTGCTTGCGCGGCACCGCGCCAGATCTGGTCGCCAAATGCAGCGTTGGGCCCGGTGAACGGGGCACCCACACCAATTTTGATATCGGCAATGGCATGCGCTGAAAAAGCCACTGCCATAGCGAGCGAAAGACGGATAGATACTGTGTGCATGCTCTTCTTCATTCTGTTGCCTCTATTATTGTTGACGGTCGGCTTTCATGTGACAGGCCGGCTTATTCGGGCCGAATAAAGTTGCACCGTTAAACACCCGCGCACCTCAGTCACCTGAAACAAACCGAACCTCAGAATTGGCAGCGTTGTACTCAGCCGTCAGCCCTCCCAAAGTGGCTGCGCTTTTTTATTGTTATGGGTCAAACGTTAACGACCACAGCGCCGCTGGCACTTATCGTGCAAAGCATGCTGAAGGGATTGGACGCTCCGTTGCGAAGATCGTAATCGCCGCCTCGCAGGGGCTCTATGCACTTGAAGTAGGATATTTGAACGCACTTTTCCGATTTGCCACCGCAGCACCTTGTTCGACGTAATCACGCGCCCAGGAAACGTGGGGAGCGTGACCGCCACTAAGTCGACAAGGCCTTTTGTCATCCACTTTCAGTAGGAATTGCGCAGCATCAATACCTGCCCCGAATAGGTACTCTCGCTTAATGGCAACGCACTAGCATGGGGACGACTGGCCGATAAACCACAACATTCAACAGCCGTCAGTGGAACGTGGTGCCGTTCTCCACGTTTCAATTCAACCCGTTCTTGCTTTACCCCTTCTTAGCACCACCCCTGCCCTTCAAGTCATACAAACAACTAAAGCATTGTTGGGAGCGCCTTAATGAAAACCAAACTACTGACACTTGCCGTCGCCAGCTGCCTAACCGTAACGGGCTACGCAAAAGACGAGCGCCTGACCATCATTTCGTATGGCGGCGCCAGCAAAGATGCCCAGGTCACAGCGTTCTACAAGCCGTACGAGGCCACTAGCGGCAAACAGATTATTGCGGGCGAGTGGAATGGCGAAATGGCCAAACTCAAGGCAATGGTCGATACAAAAAGCGTGTCTTGGGACGTATTGGACGTCGAGGACACGGACCTCGCCCGTGGCTGCGAGGACGGTCTCTTCGAAACGCTCGACTACAGTCGCCTGGGCATCAAAGAGCCGTTGGTGGACGGAGCAAAAGGCGAGTGCGGGGTGGGCATATTCGTATGGTCCAACGTGCTTGCCTATAACACCGAAAAACTGAAAGAAGCCCCCACCGGCTGGAAAGATTTTTGGGACCTTAAAAAATTCCCGGGCAAGCGCAGCCTTCGAAAATCAGCGAGAGGCTCACTGGAGTTTGCGCTGCTGGCGGACGGCGTGAAACCCGCTGATGTCTACCGGCTGCTCGCCACTCCAGCCGGGGTTAAGCGGGCATTCGCCAAACTCAATGAAATCAAATCAAGCATACAATGGTGGGAAGCGGGCGCCCAACCTCCGCAGTACCTTATCGCCGGCGATGTGGTGATGAGTTCTGCCTACAACGGCCGCATCCATGCCGCCAAAGTGGCCGGCGCTAAGCTGGGCATTGTCTGGGATGGCAACCTCTACCAGTTCGATGAATGGGCCATTCCCAAAGGCACCAAAAATATCGATGCCGCCTACGACTTCATTTCCTTTGCAATGCGGCCTGAGCAGCAAAAACTCTACACCGAAAAAATGGCCTACGGCCCCTCCAACCCGGCCGCTGCAGCGATGCTGGACAAGCAATTGGCATCTGAACTGCCCACCTACCCAGACAACATGAAAAACGCACTGCAAATGGACGTCGCCTTCTGGGCTGAACACGGCGAAGCCCTGGAAGAACAATTCATAGCGTGGTCAAGCCGAAACTGATCAGCAGGACAGGCCGGCCATCAATGCGCAGCGTGATGGCCGGCCTACTATCAAACATCTGCTCCCCCTCAAAAAACCATACCTGAAATAGGAAAAAAGACTGGGTTTATCCTATTTTTAGTTGATAGGGCCAACACACCATTCTGATTAGAGTAAGCAGCCTGAGATAGCTCGGTCCCCCCCCGCGCTATCCGCTTGATTTTGATCACCGTGTAGCCGCTAACACAACAATAGGCAGCCTTATGACATCCAGTACCCCCGCCTCCATTATCGACCTGAACGTGCTGATGAAGCTGCGGGCCAAACTGCAAGCGCAAACGAACGCAGAAATTCGTTTCGACGCCGCGACAAGAGCCCTCTACGCGTCGGAGGCCTCCAACTATCGTCAGTTGCCGATTGGCGTCGTTGTGCCCAGGTCCATTGACGATGTCGTGACCGCCATGCGCCTTTGCCGAGAGGCAAACCTGCCGCTGCTGCCCCGAGGGGCGGGGACCTCGATGTGCGGGCAATCGGTCAACGCCGCCGTGATCATAGACACCTCCAAATACCTGAATGCGATTACCGAGATTGATGCGCAACGACGGACCGCTCGCGTAGAGCCCGGCGTCATTTGCGACCAACTCAAGAACGCTGCAGCAAAACACGGCCTCACCTTTGGCCCCGACCCTGCCACTCACAGCCGCTGCACGCTGGGCGGCATGATCGGCAACAACTCATGCGGCGCCCACTCGGTCATGGCAGGGAAAACCGTCGAGAACATCGAGCGCCTGGAGATTCTCACTTATGACGGCGAGAGGTTTTGGGTCGGCCCTACCGGCGAGGCCGAATACCAGGAACACATGCAGGCCGGCGGTAGGCGCGCCGAGATCGTGCAACAGCTAAAGCAGCTGGCTGACACCTACGCTGATGAAATTCGCGGGATTTTCCCAACGATCAAGCGCCGCGTATCCGGCTACAACCTGGACCAACTCCTCCCGGAAAATGGATTCAACATTGCCCGCGCATTGGTAGGCGTGGAAGGCACCTGCATCACGGTTTTACAGGCGGAAACCCGGCTGGTCAAAAACCCGACTCATCGCCTGCTGGTCGTTCTGGGCTACGAAAACATCTTCCTGGCTGCGGACTCGGTCCCCCAACTCCTGCCCTTGGAGCCCATTGCAATGGAGGGGCTGGACGACGGCATCATCGGCGGCCTGCTAGAGCGCGGGATGAAGGTTGACGACATCGCCGAATTGCCCCAGGGCAATGCGTGGCTGATGGTGGAGTTTGGCGCCACATCGGATGCGCAGGTACTCGAAGCCGCAACGAGGGCACGGGATTTGGCCCAACAACTGCCCGGAAAACCCAGCGCCCTGTTGGTGACGGATCCCGGGCTGATGAACCGTCTCTGGACGATTCGTGAAACCGGCGCGTCTGCGACTTCCCTTGGGCTCAATCCCGATGAACCGGACCCAACAGTGGGCTGGGAAGATGCCGCCGTCGAACCTCATTTGCTGGGCCAATACCTGCGCGAATTTTCCAGCCTGGTTGCCAGCTACGGTTACAAGACAAACCTGTATGGGCACTTTGGCGACGGCTGCATTCACTCACGAATCACCTTCGACTTGAAGTCCAAAGACGGTATTGATAACTGGCGCGCGTTTCTGGATGAAGCCGCACACCTCGTCGTCCGCTATGGAGGCTCGCTCTCTGGCGAGCATGGCGATGGACAAGCCAAAGGCGAGTACCTGCATATCATGTACTCCCCAACAATCATGCAGGCGTTGGCTGAGTTCAAGGCGATCTGGGATCCCCTGAACAAAATGAACCCAGGCAAACTCATTCATGCCATGCCGGTCGACGCGAACTTGCGCATGGGCCCCGACTACTCGCGCAAAGCCGTCAAAAGCCTGTTCACCTACGATGCTCGCCTGGGCGACCTCGGTTTTGCCAGGGAAACGGAACGCTGCATCGGCATGGGCAAATGTCGCTCGCTTGAGGGCGGGACCATGTGCCCGAGTTTCCGCGCGACCAAGGAGGAGCGTTATTCCACCCGAGGCCGCGCACGTTTGTTCTTCGAATTGCTCAATGGAGAGGTCATCCAGGACGATTGGAACAACAAGCAAATCAAGGACTCCCTGGACCTTTGCCTCAGTTGCAAAGGGTGCAAGTCAGACTGTCCCACCAACGTCGACATCGCCCGCTACAAGACGGAATTCCTGTATCGGCATTACCAAAAGTACGCACGCTCGCTCATGGACCTGATGATCGGACGCATCGGTGACTGGCTACCCATGGCGACCAGAGCTTCACCGGTTCTCAACTATGCGATGGGCAATCCGATTGTCAGAGCGGTCGGCGCTGTGTTCGGCCTGGCGGCCACTGTGAAGTTCCCAAAAATTGCCCGCCAGAGTTTCCGTGCAGGTCACACTGCAAAACGTCTACTCAAGGGCCAGGCCACAGATCAAAAACCCGAGGTATTGCTTTGGGTCGATAGCTTCAACAATGGGTTCACGCCCGCCGTCCTGGAAGCCGGTGTAGAGGTGTTGGAGAAGCTGGGCTTCAACGTGAAGCTCATGCAACGGCATATTTGCTGCGGTCGCCCTTACTATGATGTCGGCATGCTCGACCTGGCAAAAGCGAACCTGGAGATGATTCTGCAACAACTCGCCCTCCCCCTCAGCAAGGGAATGCCAATTGTTGTACTGGAGCCCAGTTGCCTATCTGTATTCCGTGATGAAATGCCTGGACTGTTCCCCGATGATCACAGGGCCAAGCAGATGACCCAGTCACTGATGACACTGAGCGAGCTGGTCAAGCATTACGGTATCGAGCTGCCCAAGATTGAGGACGATGTGAGGATTCACGGCCACTGCCATCAGAAGGCATGCGGTGGCCTCGGAGCCGAGCAGTCAATCCTCAAAAAGCTGGGAGACAAGGGTGGAATCATTCCTGCGGGATGCTGTGGCGTTGCAGGGGCATACGGTTATCATCAAAAAAGCGCACCCATTGCCAAGCTGATTGGCGAAAATGAATTCAAACCTCATTTGGACAAACTCCCCGAAGACTCCGTGGTCATCGCTGACGGATTCAGCTGTCGTGGACAGATCCGAAATGTCAGCGCACGCCAGCCAATGCACTTGGCTGAGTACCTGGCAACGGTTCTGCGAGACTGAGGCGATCCGCCTAACACGGGAGCGCATCCGCTTGAAGCAAGCGGATCGCAAGCGTCGGTGACCGTCGAAAAATTACCAGAGTAGTGCCGCCTATGAACCTCGCCACCGCCCTTGAGCAGACCGTCCTCTCCAAAGCTACTGTAGTGGCGGGTCAGAACGCCCTGCATCGCGAAATAGGCTGGGTGCATATTGTCGATCACCCAGAGATCACCAACTGGCTGAAACCAAGGGAGCTTCTCCTGACCACGGGCTACAACTGGCCGTCAGACGACCAGGCCAGCCGAGAGCTCATTCGAACACTGAGTGACATCGGCCTGGCAGGTGTGGTGCTTGCCGTCCCTCACTTTCGAGAGCACTTCCCTGCCGAAGCGATTGAAGAAGCCAACCTGTGCAACTTTGCGCTGCTGGAGCTGCCCTGGGAGGTTCCCTTCAGTGAGATCACGCATGATGTGCTGGGGCGGATTATCAATATTCAGACGGAGATAATCCGCCGATCCGATCTGATTCATCGCACATTGACGAACGCAGCCATACAAGCAAACAACCTCGAAAGCCTGGCGGATGCCCTGAGTAAGGCACTGGAAAAGGACGTCCTTATTGTGTCCGAATCAGGCACCTTGCTGGGCGGCTCTTCAGCCCATTGGATCGAGAAGGATGAGCGCGCCCTGATACGACACCTCACTGCGCGGGAATCCCTGGCGGAAGTGTTCCAACGCAATGAACCCGTACGGTTCAGCCCGAGCGAATACTTGAAAACGCATCGACTGGGCAGCCCTATACGCTTGCCGGGCGAGATCACTGGCGTTGTGTGGCTGGAAAGCGAAACAGACGACTTTGAGGAGCTGGACTCAAGAGCGGTTGAACACGCCGCCGTGATCGCTGCGTTGCATTTGACCCACCAGCGCGAGCTGTCAGACCAGGAGATGAGGTTGGGATACGCTTTCGTCGCGGGCTTGCTGGAGGGCAAGTTCTCCGCCACACCGAGCGCCATCGAAAGAGCGCAGGCGTCGGGATGGAGCGAGAACCGCGATTACCGGGTCTGCCTGATCCTGCTGGACGAGCCCATTCCGCTCAGCCTTGATGGTTTCAACCGACGCAAACGCTGTGCCTCACGCGTCACCTCCCTGATGCAGGACATGAACATTCCTGCCCTGCTGTCCGTCTCGCTGAACCAGGTCAGCTTTTTGCTTCCTAGCGAAGTGCTTCCCGAGTCCATATGGAAAGTCATGAAGCAGGACGGTGGCGCGATGGCGGTGAGCCGGGTTCACCAAGGTACGCTAGGCATGTCACTAGGCGCCCAGGATGTTGAGGCGCTGTTGCCCTTGCTACGGCCAGGACGTCTTCACAGCTTCAGCGAGGTTTTGTTCCCCAGGGCGCTGATGGGTGACGCCGATGCGCGGAGCATGTTGCTGGAGCGCCTGATTTATCCCTTGGCTAACCCCAAGCGCGGCAACTCACTCATCGAGACCGTCACGACCCTTTCCAATGAAGGCTTTCAACTGCTGAACACGGCGAAAGCGTTGAACATCCACATCAGCACGCTGAGATACCGTGTTGCGCGCATCGAATCGATATTGGGAATTTCCCTGGAAAAACCTGAAGACCGGTTTCAAATCCAAGTGGCCGCGCAAATGTATAAGCTGATCAGCGAAGACTAGCCTCGCCCTCCCCTCAGGCTGTTCGTCCTATTCAACATAGGACGAATACTTGCCCGCTTGGCACATTGAATTGGAAGAAAGCCTTTGCGCAATTGCCGATGCTATAGCGGTGCTTGCCTAGACCGTTTATAGAAAATCAATTCAAGAGGCCGAACATGAGTGAGCTTGGCATCCTCAAGATCAATCAACACCGTCTCGTCTTCAACAATGAACTGTTCCACCCAGCCTTCAACGAATGCGACGACTGCTTGCGAGCGCTCATCATGCGGCGCATCAAGCCGATCATCGTGATTCATACCTCTACCGAAGGAGCCGACTACCGGGCAATCGCCGCCCCCACAGCACTCATTGGCCAGACCAAGATGGTTGCTCATTGGGTCGCAAGGCTCAGTGCAGCAGGCTTGGTCAGTGCGCAACTGATGATCGAGCCACGCTGCGGCAATGATAAACACGCAATGATTCCAGCATTGAAAACCCTTCATGCGCTCGCAGAGCTGGGCGTTATTCCGATCGTCATCCCTAACACACTGACGTGGCCAAATGAAAAACCTGGCCGACCTCAACCGGACATGGCCGGCACACTTGCAGCACTTCTCAACGCTCCGTTCATTGAACCGCTCTTAACAAGGAGCTGGAAAAACACCACTTCAAACTTATCAATCCAAACACCAGAGCCTTGCGCAGGTTAATTGTCCTTAGCGACTAAAAATACAACTCCATCACACCTGCACGTGAAAACGACTACCTGCCTAATAAATAAAAACGGGTGAACACATGTCAAAAACTCCAACCTCTACAGCGCTCGGCGATCAAGCGAACAGTTCGCTTGCGCCAGGCCTCAAACAACGACACGTTACGATGCTCTCTATTGCCGGAGTGATTGGTGCGGGCTTGTTTGTCGGTTCTGGTCACGCTATCGCCGCCGCCGGGCCTGCGGTACTGATCTCATACCTGGCTGCAGGCACGCTGGTCGTACTGGTCATGCGGATGCTCGGCGAAATGGCGGTCGCCTCACCCGATACCGGGTCGTTTTCCACCTATGCCAATCGTGCAATTGGCCCATGGGCCGGCTTTACCATTGGGTGGCTGTATTGGTGGTTCTGGGTCTTGGTCATTCCACTGGAAGCCATTGCAGCTGCGGCGATTTTGCACAGCTGGTTCCCGGCAATTGACACCTGGATGTTCGCACTCTCGATTACCTGCGCATTGACACTGACAAACCTCTACAGCGTGGCACGCTACGGCGAGTTCGAGTTTTGGCTTTCACTGGTGAAGGTCGTGGCAATTATCGCCTTCATCGTAGTTTGCGCAATTGCCCTGGCGGGCGCTCTTCCCACTACCCAAGTGAGCGGCTTGGGGACATTGATCAGCAGCAACGGTGGCTTTGCCCCTAACGGCTACAGCCCCGTCCTCGGCGCATTGCTGACGACCATGTTCAGCTTCATGGGCACGGAAATCGTCACGATCGCTGCGGCGGAATCGCACAACCCCAGCAAGCAAATTGCCCGCGCAACCAATTCGGTGATCTGGCGTATAGGCCTGTTCTACCTGGTGTCCATCTTCATGATCGTGTCCATCGTCCCGTGGAATGACCCTGCCTTGGCCACCGTGGGCTCCTACCAGCGCGCACTGGAATACCTGCAGATCCCCAATGCCAAATTCATTGTCGACATTGTGGTTCTGGTCGCGGTTGCGAGCTGCTTGAACTCAGCTATCTACACCGCTTCGCGCATGTTGTTCTCACTCGCAAAACGCGGTGAAGCGCCTGGTTTCCTGAAGAACACCACGCCAGCCAAAGTTCCGCGCCAGGCCGTCATTGCGAGCACGATCATTGGCTGTGTGACGACCATCATCAATTACTTCGCCCCTGAAAAACTGTTCTCCTTCCTGCTTGCCACGTCAGGCGCCGTTGCGCTGTTGGTTTACTTGGTGATCGCGGTTTCGCAGTTGCGCATGCGCAAAAAATTGCTGTCGCACGGTCGCACCCTGGACTTCAAGATGTGGCTCTATCCCGGCCTGACCTGGGCGGTGATCGTGTTTATCGTAGGCGCCTTGGGCGTCATGCTGACCCTCCCCGCCCACCAGAGCGAAGTTCTCGCCACCGCAGGGCTGGCACTGGCTATCGTTGCGACAGGCTTCGCGGTCAAACGCCACGACACACGCGTGGCGTGGACACCCGAGGTGCGCACCTAAAGCCCATGTAGACGCAGCCACCTGACGAGCCCGGACCGCCCCAATCGGCCCGGGCTTTTTTTTATCGATAAACCTCACAAAGTCGCTGTTTTTAATCCTACTTAGAACAGCATCAAGCGACTTTATTCTCCTACTTTGAGTAGATAGAGCCGACGGCGATTTCTTCTTAGGATTCACACACTGACACAAGAAGGTGAACCTCATGACTCATCAGCACACCGCGTCACTGCGTAACCAACACGTTTCAAATGGCATTGCTGTTGCTCACCCGATCACGGTAAGCCGCGCGGCTGGCGCGTACCTCTGGGACGACCAGGGCAAAAAGTACCTGGATTTCGTGGGGGGTATTGGCGTTCTGAACGTTGGCCATAACCACCCGCGCGTCGTCGAGGCTGTCCGTAAACAACTGGATTGTTTTTCACACATCTGTTTCCAGGTTGCTGCGTACGATCAATACATCGATCTGGCCGCGAAACTGAACGCGCTGGTCGCACCCAATGACCACTACAAGTCAGTGTTCCTGACAACCGGTGCTGAAGCCGTGGAAAACGCGATCAAGATTGCGCGTGGCTACACGGGGCGTCCGGGTGTGATCGCGTTTCGTGGCGGCTTTCATGGCCGCACCCTGATGGGCATGACCTTGACCGGCATGAGCCAACCCTACCGTCAAAACTTCGGCCCTTACGCGCCGGATATCTATCACACGCCTTACCCTAACGAATACCGGGGTATGACGTCTGAAAAGGCCATGGCAGCCCTGCAAGAAGTGTTTGATACCCAGATAGCCGCTGACCGCGTCGCCGCAATCATCATCGAGCCGGTCCAGGGCGATGGCGGGTTCTTGGCCGCGCCCGTCGAATTCATGAAAGCGCTGCGCAAAAAGACCGAAGAACTGGGCATTGTCCTGATCTGCGACGAGATCCAGACCGGGTTTGGTCGTACCGGCACGATGTTCGGGTTCCAGCACTCCGGGATTCAGCCAGACTTGATCACTGTTGCCAAAAGCCTTGCCGGCGGCCTCCCTATTTCGGGCGTTGTCGGTAAAGCGCACATGATGGATGCACCGCTGCCTGGCGGCTTGGGCGGCACTTACGGCGGTAACCCCCTGGGTTGCGCCGCAGCATTGGAAGTAATCAAGATCTTCGAGACCGAAAATCTTCTGGAGCGCAGTAAAGCCATTGGTGCTCAACTGAAAGAGGGCTTGAAAGCACTCGAAAGCCGTTTCAGCAGCATCGGCGACGTGCGAACCCTTGGCGCCATGTGTGCGGTGGAGTTTGTGACCGATCAGACAAGCAAAACCCCGGACGCCGCCCTCGCGCAAAAAATCATTGATGCGGCGCGCGAAGAAGGTCTTCTTGTCATCAAATGCGGCGTTTATCGAAACGTCATTCGATTCCTCTGCCCACTGGTTATTTCAGAGCAGGACGTAGCCGAGGCGCTGCACATGTTCGGACGCGCCCTTGAAGCCGCTCATCAGTAAGAGGTGGCCTGCATGACGCCTTATGAAGCATTCGAGACTGTGGACATCCGGATCGGAGAGATCGTACGGGTCGAGCTGAACGAAAAAGCCAAAAAGCCCGCCTACAAGATCTGGATCGACTTGGGCGAGCTTGGAGAGAAGACCACCAGTGCCCAGTACACCCACCACTATCAGCCCGAAGATTTGGTTGGCAAGCAGGTGGTGTGTGTAGTGAATCTAGGGTCAAGAAAGATCGCCGGCTTCACTTCCGAGGTGTTGATGCTCGGCTCCGAATCGGATGCAGGTGCGGTTGTCTACCTGACGACTGAACGTGCGACGCCCTTGGGCAGCACCGTGTTCTAACTAATTCTTCGCCACCAACGTAACCAATAAAGCAGGAATGAAAGATGCAAGTATCTGACTATAAAGCGCTGACGTTTGATTGCTACGGCACCCTGATCGACTGGGAAACCGGCATCGTCAACGCACTTAAACCGCTGGCCGGACGCACAGGCAAAACCTTCACCGACGACCAACTGCTGGAAGTGTTCGGCCGCAACGAGTCTCCGCAACAGACTGAAACGCCGGGCGCCTTGTACCAGGACATTTTGCGTGCGGTGTACGACCGTATCGCTAAAGAGTGGAGCCTGGAGCCGATTGCCCAGGAACGTGAGGAATTCGGTACCTCCGTCAAGAACTGGCCGGCATTCCCGGACTCGGTTGAAGCGCTGCGCTACCTGAAACAACACTACAAGCTGGTGATCCTGTCGAACATCGATCGCAATGAATTTAAGCTGAGCAACGCCAAGCTGGGCGTCGAGTTTGATCACATCATCACCGCGCAGGATGTTGGCTCGTACAAACCTAACCCGAACAACTTTACCTTTATGATCGAAGCCCTGGAAAAGGCCGGCATCCAGAAGAAGGACATCCTGCACACCGCAGAGAGCCTGTATCACGACCATATTCCGGCAAACGAAGCCGGGCTGGCGTCTGCATGGATCTATCGCCGTCATGGCAAAGAAGGCTACGGCGCCACTCACGTACCCGCCAAAATGCCAAGCTACGAGTTCCGCTTCAATTCGATGGCAGAGATGGTCGAAGCCCATAAAAAAGCCTCGAAGGCGTAAGCCTTCAACGCAGGCGCGTCGACGCTATGTACCAACATAAGCCCCTATCCAGGGGCTTATGTCTTTCACGAAAAATGGCGGAGGACGCTAATGTCACACTCCACTGCAGCAACGTTACGCATCCCGATCAATATGCTTTGCGCAATCGGCGCGGTGATTATCTGGAGCACGCTGGCGGTCGTCGTCACGTTCTGTGCAAACGTCAATCCCCTGTTCATCACCGGAGCGGCCCTGCTCATCGGCGGCATTATCGGGCTGCCATGGGTCCGTGCCTGGGCAATGCCTGTGTCGTTGTTCGTGATCGGTACGTTTTGCATGCTGACCTACCACGTCATCTATTTCTATGCGCTGCAACTTGCAGAACCGGTAGGCGTGAGCCTCATTCACTACCTTTGGCCGGTATTGATCGTCATTCTGGCACCCATCGTCGTGCCCCACGGCAGGCCTTCCACGCGCAGCCTGGTCGCCGGTGGTATCGGTTTTATCGGTGCGATTATCAGCTGTAACCCTCACCAACTGCCTAGTGGTAGCGACTGGATCGGTTATGGCCTGGCGTTGGTATCCGCATTTCTCTGGGCGGGGTATTCACTAATCGCTAAAAAGTACCCGAATGTTCAAAGCGCGTCCGTTGGGCTGTTCTGCATCGTTTCGGGCGTGGTGTGCCTGGCGCTGTACAAAAGCGTCAACCCTTGGCCTGCGCTGCGCCTGTCGGAAATGGCCGCCATTTTGTATATGGGCCTAGGCCCCATGGGCGGCGCGTTCTACCTGTGGGATTACGCGATGAAAAAGGCCAACCACGAGCATGTGGCAATCTTGAGCTACGCAACGCCCGTTCTCTCCACCGCATTTCTGGCGCTGTACCTTGGCCTGGGGATGCAGTGGTACATCTGGGTGGGTGCTGCGCTGGTGACTGTTTCCATGGTGATGTCACAGAGGAGCACGTAAGCCGCACCCCGCAAGCTGTGATCGAATCAGCGCGCCCTGTGCTGCGGGTTGAAACACACCAAATCAATTTCCACCAACGCCCTACGCCCCAACCGAGTGACACCCACGGTGGTGCGCGACGGGAGCTTTTGCGGGTTATTGAAGTGCTCTACGTACACCGTGTTGAACGCCGCGAAGTCGTTGTCGTAGTCGCTGAGGTAGATGCGCACAAACAACGTGTCATCCAGGCTATAGCCGGCATGCTTGACGATGCGGTGCAAGTTCTCGAAACACAGCTGCGCTTGTGCTTCGATCCCGTCGCGTAGCTCGGCCGTAGGGTCATCGGGGTCGGTGGGCAATTGCCCGGTTACGTACAGCCAGCCATCGGCCTGGACCGCGTGGGAATACATGGCCGAGGGCGGTGGCGGGCTGGCATTGGGGACAAAGTGGTGCAGCGTGTCTTGGGTCATGTGTAGGGTCCTCAAGTAGAAAAAGTTAGAGCGCCGCCAGCGCGGCCTGGAAGCATTCCACCGGCGCGAGTGCCACGCCAATGCCAATCCAGCCGGTTGCGCCGTCGCGATGGGCAATGCCTGTATGAATACGCAGAGGCTCCCCCGCTGCTACCACGGCTCGGGCATCCAGCCCTGCACCCGCGCCGTCGACACCGGCCAGCGCCGGGGCAATCAGCGGATGCTGGCCGGTAAACAGCTGGCGCATGCGGCGTCCTGTCGCCTCGGCCTGCGTCCAGTCTTGCCCCATCAGCCGTGCCAACTCGGGCGCTGCGTGGGCGATGGTGCCGCCCAGGCCGTAGGCTTCGACGATGGCGCTGTCGCCCAGGTCGGGCTGGCCATCGCTTGGCTCGTGCGGGGGGAAGAAGCAGCCGTGTGGCTGAGTGGCCGCATGGGTAAACCAGCGTTGCCCTGCCCCGGCGATGCGCACGCCGCAGTGCACACCATTGCGCGCAATGGCGGTGATAATCGACGAACCCTGGATACCACTGGCGCGGTCCAGGGACAGCTTGGCGGCGGCCATGGCGTAATTCAGAAAGTGCTGCGGGTTGCCCAGCAACCATTGGCGCACTTCGGATTGAAGGCCTGGCAACTGCTGTGCAAACGCATACATCGCGCCGACGTTGCGTTGGTGAGTGTCATCCCCTAACGCCACGCCCTGGGCAATCAGCGGCAATAGCGGTAACCCTTCGGCGGGCAATGCCTTGATGAGGCTTGGGCCAATCACCCGGTCGAGATAATCGAGCTGCTCGGCGATCACGCTGTCATAGCAACCAAACCGCAGCGCGCGGCGCCCGGACTCGGCGAGGGTGGCGTGAACCACTTCGTTGCCCGCACGGTTCTCGATGCGCATCAGCAACTGGCCAGGGCGCACCACACCCGCCATCGGCGAGACGGTACCCAGGTCGTGATTGGCGTGCAGGATGATCTCGCCGTCGAGAATCAGCCGCCGGGCGCCGCCCAGATCGCCCGCCCAACCTTCGTGCAAAGCCGCGCCGGCCAGGGCGTTGAGCACCACGGGCGGGATCTGGCTGGCCTGCGCGAACGGCAGCCCGGCATGCCCCAAATGTCCGGCTTGCAGCCCCAGGGCAGACGACGCGGTTTGCGCGCCGACCAGCACCGGCTCGGTGGCGAGAATGCGTTCTACCGCCAGCGTATTGGCATGCGTTTCAGACATGTTGGGCGACCGCTGCGGGATGGCGATGGGAAAGAAATTCCTGGGCACGACGGGTTTGCGGCGCACTGAAAAAAGCCGCCGGGGTAGCCGTCTCGACAATCCGCCCGTGGTCCATGAACACAATACGGTCGGCGCTGCGTCGGGCGAACTCCATCTCGTGGGTGACCACCACCATGGTCATACCTGCCTGAGCAAGGGATTGCATGATCGACAGCACCTCGCTGACGCGCTCTGGGTCGAGGGCACTGGTGGGCTCATCGAACAGCAGCAACTGCGGTTTACTGGCCAACGCACGGGCGATGCCGACACGTTGTTTCTGCCCGCCGGACAAGGTGGCCGGGTACACATCGGCTTTGTCGCTCAGGCCCACCTTGGCCAGCAACTCCAGCGCTTCGGTGCGCACTTCGGCCTTGGGTCGGCGCTGCACATGCAGCGGCGCCTCCATGACGTTTTGCAGCACGGTGAGGTGTGGCCACAACGCAAAATTCTGGAACACCATGCCGGTTTGGGTGCGGATGTGGGCAATATTGCGCTCCGACATCTTGCCGCCGTCCTGGTTGAAACCGATGCGCTGGCCGGCGATCTGAATGCTCCCGGAGTCCGGGACTTCGAGCCAGTTGAGGCAGCGCAGCAAGGTCGACTTGCCCGCGCCCGAAGGCCCAAGCAAGCACACGGTTTCACCGACCGTCACCTGCAAGTCGATGTCATGCAGTACCGGTCGCCCGGCGAAACTTTTATTCAACCCCGTCACCTGCAACGCAGTCGGGGTCGGGCCATTCAGGGACGTCATTGGTAGCGCTCCGCCTTGCGCCGCAGCACCGACACCGCAAGTTCGATGACGACGCAAATCAGCCAATAGAAAAACACCGCCGAGAACAACGCGGCGAAGGGAATGTAGTAGTTCGATTGCAGGCTGTTGGCGGCCGAGGTCAGCTCAGGCACGGCAATGATGGTCAGGAACGAAGTGTCCTTGACCACTTGAATCATCTGGTTGCCCAAGGCCGGTGCGCTGCTGGTCCACAGGTTCGGCAGGATCAGCCGCCGCGCCAGCAACACGCCGCGAAACCCAAACGCGAGCCCCGCCTCGATTTCTTCACGGGGCCGCGCCAGCCAGCCGGCGCGCAAAATCTCTGCGACATAGGCGCTGTGGTACAGCAACAACGCCAGCAAACCGGACTCGATATTGCTCAGGCGCACCCCGAAAGACGGCAGGCCGTAGTACACCAGGTACGCCAGCAACAGGAACGGCGTGCAACGCATCAACTCGATAAAGCCGCGCAGAACCGACGCTAGCAGGCGATGGCGGCTCATCAGCAGCATTGTCAGGCCGCACCCTATCAGCAGCGAAAACGCCCCGGCTGCCAGCGACAACACCACCGTCAGCGCGGCACCGTCCAGCAGGTCGCCGACGTGTTCCCACGCCACCGCAAATTCACGGGCGATCATGCGAGGCGCGCCTTGTGTTGACGTTCGAGATAACGCTGCAACGCCACCACCAGCCAGATGATCACGATGTACAGCAGCAGCGCCGCAATCAATGGCGGTAACGGTCGGTAGGTGTTGGCGCCGATGCGCACCGCCGTACGGGTCAACTCGACAATGCCGATCACCGCCACCGCCGGGCTGTTCTTGATCAGGATGGTCATTTCATTGACCAGCATCGGCAGCACCTGACGGCCGACCTGGGGCAATACGATGCGCCGCAGACGCAATACCGCGCCCATGCCGCCGGCCTTTGCCGCGTCCACCTGGTCACGGGGGAACTGCGCAAAGCCGCCGCGCCAGATTTCGCAATTGAAGGCCGAGGTATTGATGCTCATGGCGAGGATCGCCGCCGCCGGTGCCGAGATGTCATAGCCCAGCGCCGGGGTAATGAAGAACACCGCCAGCGCCAGGGTCAGCAAGGGCGTGGCGCGGATCACGCTGATGTAGGCCGCCAGCAGCGGGCCCAGCAGTGGTACCTGCCGACGCCGTAACAACGCCAGGCCCAAGCCGAACACCTGGCCGAGGGCGATGGAAATCGCCGTCAGCCCCAACGTCACCAGCGCGCCCAACAGCAAGGCGCCTGGTTCAAGGCCCCATTGTGTGAAGTTCATGGGGGCTCAATCAGTATTCGGAGACGAAATGCGCCGGCGGCTCAGGGAATACCGTGCCAAACCACTTTTGCTGCAGTTGGGCGATGTCACCGTTCTTGCGCTCCTTGTCGAGGAAGGCGTTCAGGTAGTCGAGCACGCTCTGGTTACCCTTGGCCACGCCCCAGGCGACATAGGTCTTGCTTGATACCGCCTGCCCCAGTTCGAACACACCGGGCTTTTCCTTGAGCAAGGCATTGAGCCCGACGATGTTGTTGACCACGTAGTCGGTGCGGCCCAACGCCAGGTCCTGATACGCCTCGGGGTACGAGGTGTACTGGACGATCTTGCCGAGTTTGCCACCGCTGGCAGCGAGCAGTTTTTCCAGTTCCGGCAGACGTTGATACATCGCACTCCCCGCCTGGATGCCCAGGGTCAGGCCGTTGAGGTCCGCCACGTTTTTGATCCGGTCATCTCCCTGGCGCTTGAGGTAAAACACCGTGGCTTCGGCAATCGGCGTGGTGAAATCCAGCGACTGCTGACGCTCACGGGTGATCAGCAACCCGGTAATCGCCGCGTCGTACTTGCCACTGACCACGCCTGCGAGCAGCCCGGTGAACGGCATGATTTGCTGATGCACATCCAGTGGGCCAGCAGCCTTGAGCTTTTGCACCAGCTCGTTATCGAAGCCGCTGGGCTTGCCGTTGTCGACGAATTCGAACGGGCGGAATTCATCTTCAGTGGCCACTGACAGGTAGCCGCGTTGCTTGACCTCATCCAGGGTCGCAGCCTGCGTCAGCAACGGGGACAGAAGGGTGGTGAGCGCCAAAACCATGCGCAAGGAACGTCCATGACCAGGCTTGCAGCCTGCGTGAGCGAAAGAAAACACTGTCATGAGGATCAACCTGTAGAGGGTGCTGCCATGTGGGGGAATGGCAGCGAGCGTAGCGGTGATTTTTAAGGCCGGAAAAGAATATCGAGATCTATTGATATTCAAAAAAGCATGCTGAGCGACTGCGCACGCAGCATCGGCACATTCGCCTTTGGTGCCACCTGAACACGCCGTCACGCCAACCCGGCCAATTGCGCACTGTCCCGCCACAGTTGCTGCGCAACATCCTCACGGCGTGCCAGTTCAGAAGGCTCGGGCCAAGTCAGCTCGCCTCTCTCAAGTGAGGCATACAGATGCCCGGCAGGCGGTACGATGCGCCCCAGTGCAAGATCTGCCAGGACTTGCCCGGCGCGCAGGCGCGCGGCCTCTGCCAGCTGCGGGCTTGAAGTCGGCAGTGTGCCGGCTGGCAGGTTTCGCCCAAGGCCGGTGCCGGGAATATACCCAGGGTTGTACGCGATCACGCGGGCCTCGGACACCGCCGCGAAAGCACGCGCCGTCAACAGGTTGCACAACTTCGACGTGGCATAGGCACGAAACCCGGATTCGAACGCCAGCGCCCCAGACAGCGTTTTTTCAAGGGCCTGGTGCGCCAGTTGGCTCGCATCGACATAGGGAAACGGCGCGACCGGACTGAACATCGGGTCATGGGTATTGCTGGTGGTCAGCACCACAATTGCGTGACGTACCAACGTCGGGGCAAGCAGACGCAGCAGCAAATAGTGCCCCAGATGGTTGACCGCAAACGTGGTTTCATAACCGTCCACGGTGCGAGCCTGCGTGGGAAAGCTGAGCCCTGCATTCAATACCAGGGCATCGATCTTTGTTTCGCCCAGGGTATCGAGCAGGTGCCCGGCGAAACGCCTGACACTGTTCAAACTGGCCAGCTCCAACGGCAAACGGGATTGCCGACCGCCCAGGATGAGCCGGTTGCCCGGGATCGCGCTCAGCCGCTGTGCTGCCGCCTCCCCTAGCCCGAAAGTCCCGCCTGTCATGATGATTGTGCTCATGCTCCAAACACCTCAACCAGTATCACTTCGGTATCGTCGATGGCCTCGACAACCAGCCGGGATTCCAGCGTGATCGCCAGACCGTCGCCCGCTTCAACCCTCGCTTGGTTGACCTTCACTGCACCGAGCGTCGGCACCAGATAGCCCTGGCCGGCCATCGAATAGTTCAAGCGCTGACCTGCCTTAAGCGTTGCCCCGAGCACCCGTGCATCGGCGCGGATCGGCAATGCGTCCTGATCGGACGGCATCCCGCTGGCCAGCACGGCCCATTGACCTGTACGGTCCGCCTTCGGAAAAGGGCGTGAGCCCCAACGGGGAAGCCCACCGTTTTCGCGCGGTCGCAGCCAGATCTGGAACAGCCTTAACGGCACATCTTCTGCGTTGCGTTCTTCATGCCGAATCCCGGTGCCGGCACTCATCACCTGCACATCGCCAGCCTCGGTACGGCCTTGGCCGCCAGCACTGTCCCGATGCGTCACCGCTCCCTCCAAGATGTAGGAAACGATCTCCATGTTTTCATGGCCATGGATCGGGAAACCGCTGTCAGGGGCGATCAGGTCATCATTCCAGACCACCAGTGGCCCCAACGGACGATGAGCGGGATTGCCGCCGGCCGTTACCGTGAAGTGATGACGGGCGTTGAGCCAGCCATAGTCGCCGCCGCCAAGATCGGCCTTGAGTCGATGCTCTAACATTTCAGTTCCTGTAGGCACGGCTGATTGCCGCGTGAGGAGGCCGACGTTGCCCGCTTGGGTAACCTGAAAATGGGCGTATCAACGGCGGCGAGCGTCGAGACTGAAACGACCGGCACCAAACGCCACGATCTGCAACAGGCCGCCCGCCATCGCAATGTTCTTGAAGAAGTGGATGAATTGGTTCTGGTCGCCCAGTGCATTGTGGAAAGCCAATGCGGTGACCACGCTGAACAGCGCCAGGCCTGCGGCGACCAGACGGGTGCGATAACCCGCGATCAGCGCCAGGCCACCGCCCACTTCAACGATGATTGCCACCACCAGCGCCACCTGCGGAAGCGGCAGCCCGACGGAACTGATGTAACCGACCATCATGGCGGGAGCGGCGAGTTTCGAAACGCCAGAGAGGATAAAGATAGCGCTGAGCAATACGCGGCCAATCAACGAGGCCGAGTCTTGAGTCACGTCGGCGCGGTTGTGTTCGGCGTTGGCTGCCAGGACGGAGCCTTGAGAGGTAGACATAGGGTATTTCCTTCAACGGGAAGCGGTTCGACATGAACCGCCGTGTTGAAGAAATGTTGCGCCTCGCCAGCTAATCTTAATAGCTGGTTAATTTAGATCATTAGGTTCGATTAAATCGGCAAGCTATCCTGCATTCCCCCGTAAGCTTGAGGAAATAGACATGCTTTCTGAGCCAGGTACACCCACACTCGACCAACTGCGCGTGTTTCTGACCGTGGTGGAAGTGGGCAGTTTTGCAGCCGCCGCCAGGAAGCTTCACCGAGCTACCTCGGTCATCAGCTATTCAATCACCAACCTGGAAATGCAACTCGGCGTGTCGCTGTTCGACCGCCAGACAACCCGCAAACCGCAGCTCACCGATGCAGGGCGTACAGTCCTGGCCGAAGCCAGGACCATTGCCAACGGCATGAGTGGTTTGCGTGCCAAGGTCAAGGGGCTGCTGCAAGGGCTCGAAGCCGAAGTGCATGTTGTGCTGGATGTGATGCTTCCCGCCGACCGTGTGGTGGACGCACTCAAATCGTTCCGAGAAGAATTCCCGACGGTGTCGCTTCACCTTCACATGGAAGCGCTCGGGGCCGTTACCGACCTGGTCCTCAATCGCGGCGCGATAATCGGCGTAAGCGGCCCCATGAATGAGCGCATCAACGGCATCGAAAGAATTGCCATCGGCAGTGTCGAGCTGATCCCTGTGGCCGCGCCGAATCATCCGCTGGCCTCAAGCGAACCCAATGCGCCTGGTGCCGGGCGCGAGTTCACACAATTGGTGCTGTCTGATCGCTCGCGCCTGACCAAGGACAAGGAGTTCGCGGTCCTCAGCAACCGCACCTGGCGCCTGGCAGACCTGGGTGCAAAACACATGTTGCTGCGTGAAGGCATTGGTTGGGGGAACATGCCAGCCCCGATGGTCCAGGAAGACCTGGACAGTGGCCGACTCGTGCACTTGAACATCCCTGAATACCAAAGCGGTAAATACGCCTTCGACGTTATCTACCGCACGGATTTACCGCCGGGCCCCGCTGCCAAGTGGTTGATTGAGCGCTTTGTTCAGCAAAGCTGCCATTCAAAGAGCACCGAGGGTGCTCTTTGACCGACGCTCTTCCAACAGCGTCCTGGGCAACACAAACCCCTCAAAACTGCGCTGGGTAATCGGGTTGTTAGCCTTCTCCGCCCCAATCCGATAACGCATCAGCCCATCGGCAACGGAAAAGGTCAGGTCAACGCTGGTATCAGTTCTTCCATTGAGGTGCCCACGGCTGAGCAATCGAAACAGCGACCAAGGCCCGCGATAGCTCAAACTGGCGGTGTTGCCGGTGCTGTGCACCAGCGTCAGTTGGCTGCCATTGGTATTGCTCAGGCTGTTAGGCCACACCAGCCCTGTGCGTTGCGGTGCGCCGTGCTGGTATGGGATCAGTTGGCCGTCGACGCTGAGCATGCTGCTCAGGCGGGTTGTGCTCAGGGCCAGGGGTTCGATGGTGAGTTGCACCGCCAGATGGCCGCGATGGTTGAAGAAGGTGTCGCGGATGCGCTCGACGTTTTTCAGTTGTTCCAGCACATCGGTGCGCACCAGGTATCCGCCAAGGCTGTCGGAGTAAAGGGCGTCGAGGTTGTCTTTGAGGAACACGCTCAGGTACTGATCGTGGAAGTGTTGCAAGCGACCTTGTGGCCCGAAGAAGGCTTCGAAGTCTTCCAGCGAGGCGTCCTCGCCGCTGGCCTTGAACGGATAGCGGCCTGCCAGACGATCACGGTAGAAGCTGTAGATTTCACTGTCCCAGCGTTTTTCCAGTTCGCGCAAGGCGGCGATCACCAATACCTGCGAGGTTTGGTCGGCGAGCTTTTTGACCTGCTGGTTGAGTGGCTCGGGCAGGCCCACGGCAACGCGTTGCAGGTTGGCGATGGGGTCGGCACCGCCCAGGGAGAAGCGGTTGAGTACGGTTTTCAACGCAGCCTTGCCGGGGTCGGGATTGTCGTGCACGGCTTTGGCATAGTCATAGACCGCGCTGACCGAACGCAGGGTTTCTTCGTAGTAGGACGGCTGCTCGCCACGCGCACTGATCAGTTCCGCCAGGTTGGAAAAGGCACGCCGGATGCCAGCGGCTTGTTGCTGGCCGTCCGAGACCTTGTCCAGCGTGAGTGGTGCTTGTCCTTCGGCCAAAGGCACCGAAGGATAAATCACGCTGTTGTCGCGCAAGGTTTCCAATAAGCGCCGCAGGGGCGCGGCCGGGCCGGTTACTTGCTCCAGCACCGCCACGCCGTGGCTGAGATCGTCAAAATCGGTGACCGCAAACTGATTCAGCGCACGCCGCCAGCTGTCCACGTAATCGGCACTGTAGAGGGCGCGGATACGTTGGGTCAGCACTTTGCGGTCCTCATCGGAGTAGTCCAGGCGTTGCCGTTCGCCGAGCACCCACTGGTCGATCATGGCCAGCTCGATGATGCCCTCGGTACCGGGTTCGAAGTAGTCCTTGAAGCCTTTGGCGGTGAGCAGGGGCGCCAATAGCAAGCCGCTGCCTTCTTGATCGGTGTCCAGCGGACGATAGACGATATCAAACGCCGGCCCCACCTCGTTGCGTAGGTCCAGCGGACGATGTAGGCGCTCCAGAGCATCCTGTTTCAGACTCATGTAGACCCGCTCGGCCATGGGCAACTGGCGCAATTGCTGCTGCACCTGGGTGATGCGTTCACGATAGTGCGGCAGGTCGGCATCGGCGTATTTCAGTGCGTAACCCAGATGCCCCATCAAATCGGCCTGCAGTTGGCCCTGGCCCGGATAGGCGCGTTGCCATTGTTTGGCGACCCACTCTTCGACAATCGCCGGGCGGCGATTTTGCCGCTCTTCGAGCATGCGGTAGACGCGCAAGGCCGCCAGTTGTTGATTGCTGTCGGCGGGCGCCGCGTTGATGGCGTCCAGCACACCGCTGGCAATCGCCGGCAGGAAGCGTTTGGACAGCAGGTTCAGATAGGCCTCATCCACGGTCGGGCCAATCGCCCTCCCCTGGTACAACCCCGTATCCGCGAGTAACGGCCATGCCTCGCGGTAATCGCCATACACCAACACCGCATCACGAATCTGGTCCAGCGGCACCAGCAGGTTGCGACCAGTGGTGTCGACCCTGGCGTCGATGTCGCGGCCACTGAAGTCCTGGCTCTTGGCCAAGACGCTGGCGGCTTTGTCGCGGTTGATATTGAAATAAAACTGCCAGGTTGCGATGACTACGAAACAGCCCAAGGACGCGACGCTGAACCCGGCAATCAGCAGCCGCCGCTTGTTGCGGGCCACTTTGATGTTGTCACCCGCCAGGCCCGCTTCAGGGTAGATCACCCGTTGGAACAGTTGCTGGGCAAAGTAGATCGCCGTGCCACCGGCAGGCTTGACCTCCGGTGGTGGTGGCGGCAGTTGATACGCCTGCCCCGCTTCTTTGACGAAGGCATTGCTCAGGGTGCCTTGTTGCAAGACCGATGAAAAATACAGCCCGCGTACCAGCGCAGGGGTAGTGAAACGATCACTGCCGAGCATTTCGCTCAAGAAGCCGAACAGTGCCGGACGTAGGCCCGCCATCTGGTGCATCAGTGCCTGTAGTCGATCGCGTTCGGTCAACGGGCGCGACTCACCGATACCATCGAAGATCTGTTCGCTTAAGCGGTCGACAAAGAACTGGTATTGGCGGATCAGCTCTGCCATCCAGGCGTCGAAATCACCCACCGCATCCAGGCTGAAGGTGAAGCCCAGAAGGTCTTCACGCCCGCTGCGCGACAACCGGGTGAAGAACTCTTCAAAACCTTCCAGCAGGTCGAATTTGCTTAGCGTCACGTACACCGGCAAGCGCGTGCCCAATTGCCGCGTCAGCTCAAACAGCCGAGTGCGCAGCAGGTTGGCGTGGGCCTTGCGCTGCTCGGGTCGTTGCCCCAGCAAAGCCTGCACATCAATCACCAACACAACCCCATTGAGCGCCCGACGGCTGCGATTGCGCGCCAGCCAATCAAGCAGGTGCCGCCAGAGACGTGGATGGGTGCCTGCGGGCAGGACCGGCTTGACCTTACCGTGGTTCGTGCCCTGCTGCCCGGCGTCGCCTGCCGACGGCTCCGAGTGGCTGAGGAACTCGCCGGGCGGGTCAATCAACACGGCCTCGTCACCGATCCACCAATCCACCGGATAGGCCAGTTGTTCCTCTTGATGGGCCCTGACCCCGGCCTTGGTCACATGAGACAAAGAAAAACTCTGGTTGGAGCGCGTGATCAAGCTGGTCTTGCCGGCATTTTCCTCACCCAGCACCAGGTACCACGGCAGTTGATAGAGCGAACGGCGGCGCTCCATGTTGTTGAGCAAATTGCCCAAGCTGCGGTCCAGCGCGCGCTCCTGCGCCTCGACGTAAGGCAGACATGGGTCGGCTTGCACTGCGGCCTCGTGCTGACGCTCGACCTGCAGGCGCTGGTAACGATTACGCACCCGCCACGCCCAGATCAGCAACGGCACCACCAACACCACCACGCTGGCCGAGACACGCATCGCCCACTCGCTCAGTGGCTGACGCTCGCGCCAAGTCCACTGGGGGCCCAGCCACCAGATGGCGATCAATAAAAACACTACGCCCAGCAGCACCAGTACGGGCACGGCCTGGTTGAATTGACGCAGTACCGGCAGGCCCCAGCGTTTGAGGTAACTCCAGACCATCAACATAAATCGCTCCTAGTATGTTTCGCTGTTCATTAGTCCACTGCTGAACCCTGTGTTCCATGCGGGCTCGCCTAAGAACCGACCACGCTGTCGCTTGA
Organism: Pseudomonas sp. PGPPP1; assembly: GCF_002255865.1. Lineage (NCBI taxonomy): Bacteria > Pseudomonadati > Pseudomonadota > Gammaproteobacteria > Pseudomonadales > Pseudomonadaceae > Pseudomonas > Pseudomonas sp. PGPPP1. The sequence continues at coordinate 215,016 of NZ_NKIG01000006.1, forward strand.
AGAAATAGCCACCGACGATGATCTGGCTCACGGCTTCAACCTTCCTGCCGCTGATCGAGTGCCCAACGCCATACGGTAATTCCGCGCGCTGTGCCGCTGGCAATGTCAGGGAAAATATCCCCGGCCTCGAAGCGACGCAGGGATTGATGGCTGGCATCGCTCCACCAAAAACCGCCTTGCGGGCAGGTCTGGCCTGAATACAGGGTGGATTCGATAGGGGGCGGTGGGTATTGGCGGGCGTAGTCGACCCAATCCTTGGGGTAAAACGGCATGTCGCGGTAGCTGCTGTCGTCGATACGCAGCAGCCAGGTCACGGCGGCGGCTTCCCAGGACCAGTAGCCGTAATGGGTGTAGCCGCCCTCTTCATGCTGATCGATGTAGGGTTCGCGGCGGCTAGCGTGGTACCACTCGTCCAAGTAGGTTTCTAGCATCTCCGGACGTTTTGCCGGAGCAACGCTGAACACCTTGAGCAGTTTTCGGTACGGCAGATGGCGCGTGCAGCTGTCTGGAGGTAGGCCACGATCCGTTCCAAACGGACCAACCAAACGCTCCAGTAAACCGTCGCGTACGCCCATCAATTCGTTAGCGTAATCCAGAAACTTCATGACCCGAGGCATCGTATGGGCGTAGCCGCTGAGCAAGCCGAAGCAAGTCAGACGCAGCGCCACGATCCAGTACTCTTCCGTGCGCAGAGCCGCGTGAGGGGTCGTGTAATTACCAGCCTCGGGAGACTGATGATAGTGCGCGTGAAAATCACCGTACTCTTGCGCCCACTCAAGCGCATAGGGCCAGACCTCTACCAGTTGCGCCACGGGGGCACCGGCTGAATATTGCAGGTTGAGCCAATCGAGGGTGTCCCATAACCTCTGGTTTGTGGAGGTCATCAGTCCACCGGGTTTGGAGCGCTCGCTATATTTTGGCAAGTCCGTAGTGATCATGTGCATACGGCCCATGAAGTCATCGAAGCGCTCAGGATAATTTTTATAAAGCACATAGCGCTCACGACGCTGCTCAAAATCTGCTTCGCTGACCTTCCAACTGAACCATCGAGGCCAGTCAGGGATAGGGAGTTTTTTCATGGAGGTCACTCTCGTAACATCTGGGTTGGCAAGACAAATTCAGTGCCGATCTGATGCGACACCGAGGCTTTACAACATTTGGGGGTGACAGGACCTTTGGCCCGATCATGCAAATTGTGGTTGGGACCGACCACCGTGATCAGGCTGCGGTCGTATGGACACTTGACCAATTGGCGGAATGCTTCACCGCTTTCAAAGCGAGTCTCAGCATCCATCTTGAACTCGACGCCTCTCCAATCTTCAATCTGGCGCCCCAACACCACCTTGTGCTGTTCAACCAACTGAGCATCCCGAATCTTCGCCGCAATCCACTTATGACTCAGTTGCCTCCCATCCCCCACCGTGGGCTTGTTCACCGCACGCTCTACCCGCTTTTCATCCTCCATGCCCAGGTACGCATCTATCCCGTACTCCAGCCCCGCAAACACTGCCTTCGCCGTTTCCAGCTTATGAAACGCACCACCCGTGCCCTTGGTGTCACTGACCCGATAGCTCAACGGCAAGCCACCGCCATGCCATACATGGTCAATACCCCGGTGCCCCGGTTGGCTCATTTCATACAGCTTGCCGCGATGGTTGATCTTGGCCCGGCGCCGCTGGCGTTTGACGAAGTAGTAGTCGGCGATGTGCTCGCCCGACACGCTGATCTGGTGCGACGTTTTGCCTGAGCGTTCGCTCTGGCGTTGCTGCGCCGTGACCCGCCCTTGGGCCGGTAATTGAGTCCCCGCCGTGGAGATCGCCACATTGCCGCTGGCTTGGCTGTTGGGCGCAGGTGCTTTAACCCCGCTGGGAGCAGCCGACGTGTGCGCCGTGGTATTGGGCAAGGGATCGGACAGGGCTTTTTGGTGAGCGCGCTTGAGGGTGTTCATGGCCTCGGTGATCTGGCGCTGAGCCATATCTTGAAGCTGACGTAACTGCTCGATCAGACGCTGAACACCTTTGCGCCCCAACGCCCACGTCGACAGGCTGCGGCTGAGCATGGTGATCAGGCCGGACAAGATCGCGTCGATGTTCTGGATGATCTCGGCGGTGTAGCGCGCCCAATCCAGCTTACGAAACCATGTCTCGATGTCGCCGCGCACGTGACGCGGCAAACTGTCGAGAATGCGCCCCATGGGTTTGCCGTGACGCAGCATGTTGAATACGTTTTTCAGTGCATCGCCGAACCCCGGTACCAGGGCGACCAGCGACAACACCAAATCCAGCCAGTGCTCGCCACTGTCAGGGGTGCGTGTGAGGCGATAAAGACAACGCAGAATGTTGTACGCATCGACGGCCTGCCCGACAAAAGGGATCAGGCCTAACACCGTGCTGACCATCATCTGCGCCAACGATGCGCCACGGCCTTCGACGACTTCTTCGACCCAGTTGAGGATTTCCAAGAAGGTGTCGTCTTCAAGGCGGGAAACGCCGGACGGGCTCATGACGCTACCTCTTGGTCGTTCTCTAATGAAACCTGTTCATGCTCACCGGGTGTCAGGGGATCTGACTCATCACTGACGGGATCCTCGGTGTAGGCATAGCTTTCAATCATGTCGTCGTAATCCAGCTTGCCAGCCTCCAATGCTTCAATTTCATCGGCAAAGTACGTGTTTTTCCGGTGTTCACCTTCCTGTCGACGGTAGCGCTCAATGGCCTGCCCAGCCTCCTCCGGCGTATTGGGTAAAAAGCCAAACACGTCATTTTTTGTCTGCTTGCTCGTGGAAAATGGCGCTCTGATGTCATAGCCAAAATAGGCAACTCCCGTACCGGGAGGGTTATCGATAAGCGCAGTCCCCTGATCATCAAGATTGCCGGTTCTTACCGTGCCGTCCTTAAACTCGACTCGATACAGTGCTCCGACTTCCGGCTTCAGATCGGCATAGGTGTAATGCAACTCAAGTGGTGGCCTCTTGATGAGTACCGAACTGTCGTGCCCAGACTGTTTGATATTGAGGTCCACCTCAGCGCCGCTAATAACAACTGGCCCGGATGCACTGAAGTCGAACGTACAGCCGTTGATAAGCACAATACCGTCGGACTTCATCACCAGAATTGACTTGCCTACTTCAATCACAAATTCATCTTCGACATGGATGGCGTAGGTGTTTCCAACCTGTTCGAATTTGTTCAGCCCGACTTGCTCGCTCTGGCTGAGTACCACGCTAGTGTTCATGGCCCCACCGACTGTTCGCTGGTAAGCCGCGCCGATGGTCAGCGCCTTGGCCAAACCGATGGTTTCGGCTTTTGCCATCTTGATGGTTTCGGCCTTGTTACCGCCGATGGTCACGCTGCGGTTAGCACCGATGCTGATGGTTTCG
>NZ_NKIG01000046.1:0-31506 GCF_002255865.1 Pseudomonas sp. PGPPP1
TCGATATGGATCATGTTCAGCATCCATACGTTCATGATGGCGAAGTGAGGTAAGACCCGATGTCGCTTAAGCACTTTATCCAAATCACCAAACCGGGGATCATTTTCGGTAACGTGCTTTCTGTGGCAGGCGGCTTCTTCCTGGCCTCCAAGGGGCATGTCGATCTGGCCATCTTCCTGGCTGCGATGATCGGCACGTCCCTGGTGGTAGCTTCCGGATGTGTGTTCAACAACTGCATCGACCGTGACATCGATATCAAGATGGAGCGCACCAAGAACCGCGTGCTGGTCCAGGGCCTTATCTCCCTGAAACTGGCACTGGTCTACGCGACCGTCCTCGGTGTTGCCGGTGTGGCGTTGTTGTACAAAGTGGCCAACCCGCTGGCGGCGCTGTTTGCCGTGATCGGATTTGTCATCTACGTCGGTCTCTACAGCCTGTACCTCAAGCGCAAGTCGGTTCACGGCACGCTGGTGGGCAGTCTGTCGGGGGCGATGCCGCCGGTGATTGGTTATGTGGCTGTAACCAATAGCTTCGACATGGCCGCGCTGACGCTACTGGTGATGTTCAGCCTGTGGCAGATGCCGCATTCCTACGCCATTGCGATCTTTCGCTTCAATGACTACCTGGCTGCTTCGATTCCGGTTCTGCCGGTCAAGCGTGGCATCCAGGTGGCCAAGAAACACATCCTGCTGTACATCCTGGCCTTCCTCGTGGCGACCTTGATGTTGACCTTCAGTGGCTACGCCGGCATGAGCTACCTCGCCGTCGCTGCCGCCATGGGCATGTACTGGTTGTACATGGCCTGGACCGGCTACAAGGCGGTGGATGACACCGTCTGGGCGCGCAAGCTGTTCGTGTTCTCGATCTTCACCATCACCGCGCTCAGCGTGATGATGTCCCTGGATTTCCAAGTGCCGAAAGAGCTGTTGCTGACCTACGCTCACTGAGTGTCGCAGCTGTGAAAAAGCCCCGCCTTCGAGAGAAGAGCGGGGCTTTTTTTGGGGCGGGATCCAGGTTACTGCTGAACGATGCTGTACCCCTCGAACGCGCTCTGCTGCTGCAGTGCAGTGATCACACTCTTGCGGCTCAACGGCTGTTCGGTGCCCGAGTTATCCACAAAGCTTTCCACTTCCAGCTCGGCCTCATCGCCTTCACCCACAAAGGCGAAACCGAGGAACTCAAATGCCTCGCGGTCAACGTTCAGCTTGGAACGCGGCGTGCGCAGCGGCAGGGTGACACTGATGCCGTCCTTGCTGATCACAAACACTTCGGCTTCTTTCTTGGGGCGTGCGGCCTTGCTCTTGCCCGAGCTTGGGTTGCTGATAGCCTGGTGGCTTTGGTTCAGCACCTTCAGGGCCAGGCCGTAGACCAGTTCCTGGAACTCAGGGTCGTCCTTGAAGCTGGACAGGATACGGCTGATAGAGAATTTGCTGCTCAGGTCTTCCAGTGCGGCGCTGTCAGCGGCCTCGGCGTCTTTGAGTTGCTTGAGCTGGCCCATCAGGTCGTAGGCTTTGTCGTCGTCAAAGGCGTCGTGGGCCTGGCGAATGGCGACGCGCAGTTCGCGGATCTGGTCGCTTTCCTTGGAGGTGTGGAACGCGTCCAGCACCATCTCGCTGATGATCTTGGCCGCTGGCAGATGCTGTGAAAGATTGATGGCGTTTTCGTATTCAGCTTTGGAGTGCAAGGCGACTACGGATTCTTCGTGGTGGGAATCGGACATTGAAATTTCACTTCAGTAAACGGGGACAAAAAAGCGTCGGGCATTTTCAGGGGGGAGGGGGATCAGGTCAAGGCAGCACAATGCCCTTATCGCGACGCAAGGCATTCAGCGCGCGCTGCAGCCGGACTGCGCGACCGCAAAACAGACCTACGGTAAACCCCGAGACCGCGCCGATGGCCATCAACATCGATGGCGTGCTTAACAGCAAAGGATGCACGGCTTGCTGAAAGCCGAAGTAATACTTCACCGCGAAGAACAGCTGTGAGATCAGCAGGGTCTTCCAAGTGCCCGGCAGCACCAGGGTTTCGCCATTGGCGTCGAGCTGGGCTCCCTTGGCGTTGAACAGCAAGATCCCCACCACGCTGCCGGCCAGTGCGCCGCCGACCCAGGCGCTGCTCGACAGCAGGGAAGGCACCAGCGACATCAGTGACCACACCATCAGCACCACCGGCAGGATCATCAACGAGCGGCGGTTCTCGCGCCCCCCCAGGCAGGCCTTGATACCGTAGTAGCAAATCCACAGATAGACGGCGTAGACCCACAGGGGCGTGCCTTGGAGGATGTCGAGCATTGAACGCTTCCTTGCAGAAATACAGGGCTATTTTCAGGTAAGGCGCATTAGGTGGTCAGTAGTGATAGCGGCACATAAGTATCTGAACCTCATCGTCTTCTATTCCATAGACCAAACGATGCTCTGAAGTGATCCTCCGGGACCAAAAACCACTGAGGTTGTGTTTGAGGGGCTCGGGTTTTCCAACACCGTCGAACGGGTCTCGTTGGATTGCCTTGATCAGGAGGTTGATGCGTTTGAGCCCTGCCTTATCGTTCTGTTGAAACCAGAGATAGTCGTCCCAGCCTTCAGGGGTAAAGAGTATTTTCATTCTTCAATCAACCGCCTTGGTTTGGCTTTACCGCCTCGCAGGCTGTTGATTGAGTTGATCAGGCGCTCTGCGTTTTTAGGCGAGCGCAGCAAATAGGCCGTCTCTTCCAGCGCATTGAACTCGGATAACGAGATCATCACCACCGGCTCACCTTTCTGTCGGGTCAGCAGGATAGGGATGTGGTCTTCGTTAACTCGGTCCATCGTTTCGGACAGATGAGCACGAGCATTTGTGTAGTTGATGGTTTCCATGGTGGGGCTCCTGATTCGATAGAGGGAACGTACAGAAATACGTACATATCTTCAAGAAGCATCTTATCAACGGTTGTGGTTACGACGCTGTACTTCGATTTGCCCCTGACCCACATCAAAACCACTCGCCGAAAAATCCGTTACAACACCCAGGCCTGATGAACCCATAAAAACAACCACCGACCTGCGCCGAGGGGACCACCCCACGCTAGGTGATTAAAGGATTAATGCGATGGTGCTTTCTCTTGCACGCTTGGCCTTGCTGGGGGCGACGCAGTGTCTGGCGCTACCCCTGCACGCCAATTCCCCCGACACCTCACTGATTGAACACGGCAAGTACGTCGCGCAGTTGGGCGACTGCATTGCCTGTCACACCGCCAAGCAAGGAGAGGTGATGGCCGGCGGGCTGGAACTGAGCACGCCGATGGGCACGATCTTTTCGAGCAACATCACACCGGACCGTGGCACCGGCATCGGCAACTACAGCTTTGAACAATTCGACCGGGTCATGCGCGAAGGGGTGACGCCGAGTGGTATGAACCTGTACCCGGCGATGCCGTATCCGTCCTACGCCAAGATGAGCGAAGCGGATATGCGCGCGTTGTATGCCTACCTGATGCAAGGGGTAGAGCCGGTGCAAAAGGCTAACCTCGACGCCGACATGGGCTTCCCCTTCAACCAGCGTTGGGGCCTGGCGTTGTGGAACTTTGCCTTCCTCGATAAGCAACCCTTCAAACCAGACCCGGCCCGTGACGAACAACTTAACCGTGGCGCCTACTTGGTCCAGGGCCTCGGCCATTGCGGTTCCTGCCATACACCACGGGGCCTCGCCTTCCAGGAAAAAGCCATGAGTGATGAAGGCCGCAGTGGCCAGCATTACCTGGCCGGGGAAACCGTTGAGCACTGGCGTGCCCTGAGCCTGCGCAACCTGTGGACGGTGGAAGACACTGTGCAACTGCTCAAGACCGGGCAAAACCGCTTTGCCACGGTGGCCGGCAACATGGCCGATGTGATTCACCACAGCACTCAGCATTTCAGTGACTACGACCTCACGGCCATCGCCAGTTACCTCAAGTCCCTGCCGCCGGGTAAAGACGATTTGCCGATGCCCTCCGTGGCCCATGCACCCGCCGCGCCGCCTGCCGATTTGTTCACCAGCCGTGGCGGCCTGGGTTACATGCAGTTTTGCAGCGACTGTCACCGCAGTGACGGCGCTGGCGTAAAGGGTCTGTTTCCGCCGCTGGCCGGAAACCCAGGCATTGTTTCCAGCAACCCGACGTCGCTGCTGCACATCACCCTTACCGGCTGGGAAACCGCACAAACGGCCGCTCACCCACGGGTCTACACCATGCCCGGTTTCGCCCGGCTGCAAGATCAGGAAATCGCTGAAATCCTCAGCTTCGTGCGCACACGCTGGGGCAATGAAGGCACGCTCATCAGCGCAGCCCAGGTAAAAAAGCTGCGCGACCAGCTCAACCCGTCCACCACCGATTCATCAGCCTTTGAAACCCCGCGCCTGGCGGATCTGCTCGCCGCACCGAATGCCGAGCAAGTGGTTCGCGGTATGCGCCTTCACTTGCAGACCAAGGCACTGCTGCCCGACAACGTCGGCAACGCGCTTAACTGCACCAGTTGCCATCTCAACGCTGGCACCGTGGCGGACGGCTCGCCGTTCGTGGGCGTCTCGGCGTTCTTCCCCAGCTATGCGCCGCGTGCGGGCAAGGTGGTGACATTGGAGGAACGCATCAACGGCTGCTTCCGTCGCTCGATGAATGGAACGCCGCTGCCACCGCAGTCAGCGGACATGCAGGCAATGGTCGCGTACTTCGACTGGATGAAAAACAACACCCGCCCCGAAGACAAGGTCGCCGGACGTGGCGTGGGCAAGGTCGACCCGGCGATCAAGCCGGACCTGGCCAATGGCAAGCAGGTCTACGCCAAACAATGCGCGGTGTGCCATGGCGACAATGGCCAGGGCCTTGCGCGGGCAGACGGCGAGCTGATCTACCCGCCGCTGTGGGGCGAGCAGTCGTTCAATATCGGTGCCGGCATGGCCCGCACGTATACGGCGGCGGCGTTCGTCAAACGCAATATGCCGATTGGCTTTCACGAGAAATTCCCGTTGGGCCAGGGCGGTTTGTCCGACCAGGAAGCGGTGGACGTGGCGGCGTATTTCTCGGGCCAACCGCGCCCGGACTTCCCCGACAAGGTCAAGGACTGGCCGAACGGCGGTAAACCCGTGGATGCGCGTTACTAGCTCAGCTGTTTGAGGCAGGTTTCGAGAATATCGAGGCCTTCCTCCAGCACCGCCGGCTCGATGGTCAGCGGTGCCAGCAGGCGGATGATATGGCGCGACTTGCCGCTGGGCATCAGCAGCAAGCCTGCGTCCCTTGCCAGGCTTAGCAGTTGGGTCAGTTGCTTGGCTGCCGGTGTGCCGTCGGCATTCGCCAACTCGATGCCGCGCATGGCTCCGACACCCGTAAGACGGCCGAGGTAGGGGGAAAGCCCTTGGGTGCGCCAGGCTTGATACCGGCTGACGATGGCTTCCTCCTGCTGCGAACCCCAGGATTTCAAATGCTCATCGGTCATCGCGTCCAGGGTGGCCAATGCCGCCGCGCAGGCGATGGGATTGCCGGAGTACGTGCCGCCCAGGCCGCCTTTGGGCAGGTTGTCGAGCAGTGCCTTACGCCCGACCACCGCACCCAGCGGCACGCCACCGGCGATGCTTTTGCCCAACAGGATCAAGTCCGGCTCAATGCCCAGGCGTGAGAAGGCAAAGCGTTGGCCGGTACGGCCGAAGCCTGATTGAATTTCGTCGGCAATCAACAGGATGTTTTTTTCGTCGCACAAACGCCGTAGTGCCTTTGCGAACTCGATATCCAGGGCCAGGAAACCACCTTCGCCCTGCACCGGTTCGATGATGAAACAGGCCACGTCCTCAACGTCGATTTCCACGCTGAACAGGCGGTCCATGGCTTTCAACGCTTCGGCACAGGTCACGCCGTTATCGGCGCTGGGGTAGGGCAGGTGATACACCGGCCCCGGCAGTACACCAACCTTTTGCTTGTAGGGCGCAACCTTGCCGTTGAGGTTCAGGGTGGCCAGGGTACGGCCGTGGAACGCGCCGTCGAAGGCGATCACGGCGGTGCGGCCCGTGGCGCCGCGCACGATTTTCAAGGCGTTTTCCGCCGCTTCCGCGCCGCTGTTGGTGAGCATGCCACTGACCGGGTAGGTCACCGGGATGAACGCGCTCAGGCGCTCCATCAGTTCGATGTACGGCGCGTGGGGGGCGGCGTTGAAGGCGTAGTGGGTGAGCTTGGTGGCTTGATCGCGAATCGCCTCGACTACACCTTGGTGGCAATGCCCAAGGTTGAGCACGCCGATGCCGCCGACAAAATCGATGTAGCGTTTGCCCGTGGTGTCCCAGACCTCGGCGTTTTTACCGTGGCTGAGGCTGATGGGGTGAACGATGGAAATCGATTGGCTGATGGTTTCGTGGCTCATGAATCCTGGACTCGGCAGTGACGGGCGTCTTTTTATCTAAGCCGTGTGCCGGGCCCTGTCGCAAACGAAATAAAGTCGCCGGGTCATTATTAAAAGTCGGGATGTGCGCCCAGATAGTCAGTCATCCAGTTCAGGAAGGCCTTCACTTTGGGGATCTCGCCGGCATGCTCGGCATGGGCGATAAAGTGCGCGCCGTCGCTGGGCATCGTGTAATCCCACGGAATCATCAGACTGCCGTTGGCCAGTTCTTCAGCTACCAAATACTGCGGGACCAACGCCACGCCATAACTCGATTGCGCCGCGCGGATACACATGTAGAACGTGTCGAAACGCGGCCCGTGGTAGCTGTTCTGCGAGTGCAGGCCCTGTTCCAGGAACCATTCGTGCCAGGCCTCAGGGCGCGAGGTGCATTGCAGCAACGTGTGGCGGGAGGAGGCATCGCTGCCCTCGGCGACAAAGCCTGGTGCACATACCGGCACCACGGCCTCGCGAAACAGCTCGATGCACGTCGCCCCCGGCCATGAGCCCTGGCCAAAGAAAAACGCGATGTCGGCCTTGGCCTGCAGCACATCGAACGGTTCCAGTTCGTTGCGCACATCCAGGTGGATGTTCGGGTGCAGGGCCGCAAAATCCTTGAGCTTGGGCACTAGCCAGCGATCACCGAAGGTCGGCTGGGTGGCGATGCGCAGCACTTCGGTCTCGCCACCGTAAGTGAGGATGTAGCGGCTGGAGATGTCCACTTGGGTGAGGATCTTGTGCACCTCCGTGAGGTACAGCGAGCCCGCCGGCGACAGGTACAAGCGCTGGCGCACCCGTTCGAACAGGTTGTGGCACAGCATCTCTTCCAACTGCGCCACCTGTTTGCTCACCGCGCTTTGGGTCAGGTGCAGCTCTTCGGCGGCGCGGGTGAAACTCAAGTGGCGGGCGGCGGCTTCGAAGCATTGCAGGGCGGTCATCGAAGGGGTCAAGCGTTTTGAAATCATGCAGTTCATTCCAAATCGGAAGGAGCCATTGCCTAAAGGTCGTTTGTGGCAGTGCGGTAAAGCCGTGGATACTGCCGGGCAGCACTATAAACCGGCGCGGGCTGTGCAGCGCCGAATAATAAGGAATGACAGGGAGCGCCTTGCATGAACCGATTGAAAACCACCTTGGCCGCACTCAGCGCCACCGCCGTCTTGGGCTTGGCCGGCACCGCGCACGCGGGCGCGACGCTGGATGCGATTCAGAAAAAGGGTTTTATCCAGTGTGGCGTCAGTGATGGGTTGCCAGGCTTTGGTGTACCGGACAGCAAAGGCAAGATGACCGGCATCGATGTGGATGTGTGCCATGCGGTGGCCGCCGCCGTGTTCGGCGACGCGTCGAAAGTGAAGTTCAGCCAGTTGACTGCCAAGGAGCGTTTCACTGCGTTGCAGTCGGGTGAGGTTGACGTGATCTCACGCAACACCACCTGGACCAGTTCCCGTGACTCGGGCATGGGCCTGGTGTTCACCGGCGTGACCTATTACGACGGCATTGGCTTCCTGGTGAACAACAAGCTGGGGGTGACCGGCGCCAAGCAACTGGACGGTGCGACCGTGTGCATCCAGGCCGGCACCACCACTGAACTCAACGTTTCCGATTACTTTCGTACCAACGGCATGAAGTACACGCCGATTACCTTCGACACTGCCGACGAAAGCGCCAAAGGCTTGGAGTCCGGGCGCTGCGATGTGCTGACCACCGACCAGTCGGGACTGTACGCACAGCGCATCAAAATGGCCCACCCGGACGAGTTCGTGGTGTTGCCGGAAGTGATCTCCAAGGAACCCTTGGGACCGCTGGTGCGCAAAGGCGATGACGAGTGGTTCAGCATCGTCAAATGGACCCTGTTCGCCATGCTTAATGCCGAGGAAATGGGCATCACCTCGCAGAACGTCGAAGAGCAGGCCAAGACCACCACCAACCCTGACGTTGCGCGACTGCTGGGCGCCGACGGCGAGTACGGCAAGGACCTGAAACTGCGCAAGGACTGGGTGGTGCAGATCGTCAAGCAGGTGGGCAACTATGGCGAAGTGTTCGAGCGCAATATCGGCCAAGGCAGCGTTTTGAAGATCAAGCGCGGGCTCAATGCGCTGTGGAACAACGGCGGTATCCAGTACGCGCCACCGGTCCGGTAGCCCCGCACTTATTCTGAAACCCCATCCTTCCCCGCCGCCTTGGCGCGATACAACGCTTGATCGGCGCGCGCCATCAAGGCAGCGGGGGATTCACCCAATTGGCGCTCGGCCACACCCAGGCTCAGGGTCACGTTCAAAGCCCCTCCCAGTGGCATGTCCTTGAGTTTCTGGCGCACGCTCTCGGCCACGGCCTTCGCCGTTTCCAGTGAGCTTTCCGGCAGGATCACCATGAACTCATCCCCGCCCCAGCGAGCCAGAAGATCGCCTTCGCGCACGCAGTTTTCCAGGCACTCCACCACCCGCACCAGGGTCTGGTCGCCCACGCTGTGACCGTGAAGGTCGTTGATCGGCTTGAAGTCATCGATATCCACCGCGATCAGTGCCAGCGGCAGGCGGAAACGCTGGGCGCGGTCGGATTCTTCCAGCAACACCTTTTCCAGGCGATAACGGTTGGCGACCAGGGTCAGGGCGTCTCGTTCTGCCAGGGAGCGGTTTTCATCCAACTGCAATTGCAGTTGTTGGTTGACCCGTGACAACTCGCGCGTGCGCTCGGTGACCAGGGCCTCCAGGGATTGATTACGCCGCTCTAGTTGCTCAATGGAGTTTTTGCGCAGGTCGATATCGCGGTGCGCACCGACCATTCGCGCTACCGAGCCGTCGGCATTGCGCGAAATCACATAACCACGGTCTTCGATCCACAGGTAACTGCCATCTTGTTTGCGGCATCGGTATTCGATTTGGTAGTGGGGCGCGCGACGGGTGATGTAGTCATCAAACACCGTCATCACTTGGGGGTAGTCGTCTGGGTGGATCACGTTCTCCCAGGTAAACACGTTGTTTTCCAGGGAGTGGCGCGGATAGCCCAGCATCTCGTACCACCCCGGGCTGCGGTAGACGAACCCCGTGTTGGCGTTCCAATCCCAGATCCCGTCGCTGACCAACTCCAGAATGGTGTGCAACATGTCCGTGTTGAGGTGGGAAAAATCATCCATCAACGGGCTATTGCCGGAAATATCGTCCATTTGCCTGCTCCTTGCCGGTGGCAGGCGCTTTAGGCCTGCTCATATTTGACGCCGATACTCCGTGGCTGGCGCTACTGTACAACGTGGCTTGGGTGCTTTGAATAGGACGGTAGTGCTGCTTTAGGTGGGTGGCAATGAGCTATTATTTCGGTGCTACCATTTTCGTCCGCGCCTTCCCATCTGCGTTGTGTTGGTAAATCGCCACCGGTTGACCCTGCTCGTTGAAAAACACCTGACCAATCCCCGCCGAGTTCCATAACCGCTCACCAGCCTCGGCGTGTTCAGGAATATGCGGCACCACCTGCATGGTGCGGCGGCGGGTGAACCAGTTGAGGGGCGAGCGAGGGGAATAGAGCCAGCGGTTGAGGCGGTCGAACCACTCCAGCAGGCGCGGGGGGAATTGGTTCTTGATGCCGCTGCTGGTGATCTGCCAGATCCGGGGGCCGGCGTTGCGATGGCGGATCAGCACTTCGTAGACGAACGAATAATGCACGTCACCGGAGAGAATCACGTAGTTACCCGGCGTGCGTGAATGGCGGAAGATATTCAGGATCACCTGGGCGGCACCGCGATGGGCCATCCAGTTTTCGGCATCCACCAGCAACGGGTGGCCACACCAACTGAACACCTTCTGCACCGTCTCGATCAGCTTGACGCCAAAGACCGGCGCGGGCGAGACGATGATGGCGCAAGGATGGTCAAGCAGATCCTGTTGCAGTTCGCTCAAGGCTTCCCAGTCCAGCAGGCCCGAGGGTTGCGCGAGGGTGAATTCGCTGCGCCAGCGCCGGGTACGCGTGTCGAGTACCACCAGGGCCGGGGTGATTGGCAATATGTAATGCCATTGCTGGAATTTCAGCAGCGCGTCGACCAGTTCATCCTGTGCGGCTGCGTCCAGGTGATTGGTCTTGACCTGACTGGCAATCGCTTGGGTGTGGCTCACCAGATCACCAAATACCGCCGGCTGGTTACCCCAACCTTGGCATAGCAGATAAGCGAGCAAGGCGTTGCCGATGATGCGCTTGGAGAACGGATGGCCGTAGGCGGTCTCTTCCCATTGGGCGCTGAGGTTCCAATCGTCGGTGATGTCGTGATCGTCGAAGATCATCAAGGTAGACAGGTGGGCAAACACTCGGGCGACGCCTGGCAGGCCGTCGCGGAACCGGTCGATCTGCACCTGTTCTCGGGCATATCGTGCCTGTTCTTCGACGCTCAGTTGCGGCGGGTGCGGGGTGATTAGCGTCCAAGGCGTGGGCGACCAGACCAGCAAGTACATTGCCAGTACCTCGGCGAACGTCACCAGATGGTTGTCGGCCGTACTGCTGGTGAAAATCGGCTTTTTCACCCCACCAAAGAAGCGCTCGCGCAGGGTTTCGTTGCTGTCCAGCGCCGGCAACAGGTCGGCGCGATGATAGTAGCTGGCCCGATGGCCGTAGAGACTGGCGCTGTCGTCTACCACGGCACCTTGCAGGTATTCGTCGAACAAGCCCAGGCGTGCAATCAATGCGTGGATCGCCCGCAGCATCGGCCCGGCGACATCATCTGCGTACACCTGGTCACCGCTCATCATCAGCAAGGCCGGGCGTTCGGCTGGGGTGTGGGCGTCGGCCAACAGCCGGTCGACACAGAGCAGGCCTTCGTCGGCACTGTGATGAGGTTTTCGGCAAGAGCCATGCACCAGTTGATGGATACGGCTGTGAAGGATGAAGTTCGGGGTGCGCGCGTTGGCGTACAACAGATGGGGCGCCCACTCGGCAATGCCGGCGTTGTCGATCAGCAGGTCATAGCAGATGACCACGTCCTGAGGCAGGGCGTCTTCCAGTGGCACGTCGATCAAATGGATAAACGCTTGGCGGCCAACTGGCACGATTTGGCACTGGTGCTGGTCCAGCCGGATGTCCCGCATCTGTTCAGCGACACTCAGTCTTAACGTCAGCGTCAGTTCGCGGCTGCCTACCAGCCAGAGCACCATGCGCTGGGGTTCCAAGCGGCGCAGTAACGGGCCGGCGAGTACGGTGGGCAGAGTGTCGGGATGCGGCATGCAGGCTAGGTTCCAAGCGGTATCGGACCGGCAAGGTTAGCGCAGCGAATGTGAGTGTTTTGTTAAGAACCACGACATTGGAATGACAGGGGGCCGCACAAGTATTGCCCCCTGTGTCTGCAGCTAGCGCCCGATCAGGTGTGCGAGTCCCCAATCACCTTGGGCACCGTAAAGCGGAACTCACTGCCACGGCCCACCTCACTTTCGGCAACGATCTTGCCGCCATGCGCCTGGATGATGCCTTGGGTGATGTACAGCCCCAGCCCACTGCCGGTTGGGTTGTTTTCCGTCTGTGTCCAATAGCGATCAAACACATGTGGCAATTGCTCCGGCGTAATACCCTCGCCGGAATCGCGTACCGAGAACACAATCTCCTCGCCATTGCTCATGGCGCTGATGCCGATATTGCCTTGGCGCGGCGTGAACTTGATGGCGTTGCCGATCAGGTTCGACAGCACTTGGAACAGGCGCTCCGGGTCGGCATTGATCTGCAGGCCAGGCTCGGTGTTGAAGGACAAATCGATGCCTTTCTCCATCGCCAGCGGTGCGAGCAGGGAGTAAGCCTCTTCGAACATCTGGCTCACGTCCAAGGAAACGGGTTTGACCACATAACGCCCGGCCTCGATTTTTGAGGTGTCGAGCAGGTCTTCCAGCAGTACGTTCATACGGCCAGCGGCCTGCTGCATGGTGTCGATCGCCGAGGAAATCCGCCGCGAGGTGTGTGGGCCATCGGAGCTGAAGGCTTTTTGCATCATGCCGCACAGCATGGAAATCACGGTCATCGGGTTACGCAAGTCGTGGGACACCACCGCCACCAGTTCATCACGCGCACGTACCGCTTGCTGCTCACGCAGCACCTGGCGGGCCAGGTCGTTTTCCAGCGCTGAACGGCGCAGGTCATTGGCGGCGAAGCGGTCACCATGACTCCACTTGGTGGAGATGCCGGCCATTTCCACCTTCCAGATTTCAAACGAGGTACGTGGGCGAAGGCGCAGGCCGGCGTCGGAGGTTTCCAGGTCTAGCGGCTTCTTCGGGTCGCCGCTCCAGTTGATGTTTTCTTTCACTTCCGGGCGAAACCACAGCACGCCGTTATCCACTGGCTTGGGTAAGCTCATGGCCAACACGCCACTGGCCACCTGCTGGAAGTCGACGGCCGGTGGGTACACCGAGGCCAGGTTGTGACTGGAAAACACCGGCTCGCCGTTTTCCTGCAGCCACTTGTGCAAGGCACGGATTTGCGCCGGCTCCGGGCAGTTGCCGTAGCGGTGCAGTTGTTTGTCTTCGATGATTGCCACGCCGCCGGACAGGGTCAGGTCCATCAGCAATTGACCTTGCTGGGCCAGGCCGTCGAACACGTTTTGCTCGGAGGCTTGCATGGCCTCGGCCAGCAGTGCCAGGGCTTCGACTTTTTCTTCGCGCTGGCGATTCAGCTCCAAGGCTTCCATGGCGCTGATCTGCAGCGACAGCACCTGGCCGATGGTTTGGCAGGCGGTGCGCAGGTCATTGGGTACCAACAACGGTTCGCGGTTACCGCAGCTGATCAGGCCCCAGAGTTTGTCGCCCTTCATCAGCGAAATGCTCATGGACGACAACACACCCATGTTCTGCATGTACTGGCAGTGAATCGGCGACACGCTGCGCAGGGTGGCAAAGCTCAAATCCAGCGGTTGACCGGTGTCGGGGCGCAGTTTGGGCAGCAGTGGCACTGGCTCGTAGGCCGCATTCGGGATGATGCGTAGCCAGTTGGTGCGATACAGCTCGCGGGCCTGCTCGGGGATGTCGGACGCCGGGAAGAACAACCCGTTGAACAGTTCCATGGACGGCGCCGACGCTTCGGCGATCACCTGGCCGTGGCCTTCGTCTTCGAAGCGGTAGATCAGCACGCGGTCGTAGCCGGTCATGGCCTGGATTTCATTCACGCTGATTTCGTACAGCGCTTGCAGGGTTTTCGCCGACTGCAAGCGTTGCAGCATCTTGCCCAGGTCACTGGTGCGACCGTTCAGCGCGCGTGGTCGGAAGTCTTTGAGCAGCGGTTCGAATTCCAGCACCAGCACGTTTTGATGGCGATGCAGCAAGCCTTCGAATTGTGCACCGTTGAAGGTGACGTGCAGCGGCGGTGCATCGATGAATGTGTTGCTCTGCGCCATCTCCAACACGGCTTTGGCGGGCTCGGTGCCCACCAGTGTGTGCAGCGGTTGGCCTAGCAATGCTTCGGCCGCGTGGCCGAACAAGGTGCCGACGTTGGCGCTGGCCTGGATGATCGTAAGGTCGGGCTCCGACAAGGTCAGCAGCACGCCGTGGGGCTGAATCGCTCCCGGAAAACGGATGGGCTCGTCGGCGCAGTTGGCAAGCAGCTCTTCAAAATCTTCGGGTTTCATAGCAGTACCTCCTGGCTGTCGAGCCATTGCTCAAAGCAGCTGAATGTCGAACGGGCTGCATCCACCGCGCGCTGTTTGGCGGGGGTGTCCAGCGGCAGGCGGCCCAGGTAGTCGAGAAAGTCTTTCCAGCGCCGACCGGTCTCGGCGCCGTATACATCAAGGAATGCTCCACCGTTATCGGCATTCACACCCAGGCGTTGGGCCATTTCCCGGCGCAAAACCTGGCCACCCAGCGTCGCACCTTCCAGCACATACAAGGCACCGAGGCAGGCGTCGGGTGTATCGAAAGTTGGCAGTTCGGTGCACCGCGGCAGGGCGTGGACAGTGCGCTCATCCACACCCAAGGCGTTGAGGTCGTGCAGAAGGGTTGGCGTTTTCACACGCAGTACCGGGTCGAAGCCTTCAGGAATCAAACCACTGTCGTACAACGCCACTTCCATTGGCGCATAAAACCCGTAATACGCTTGGAGCAAACGCCGGTACCACTCGGTATCCAGGCGCTCGGAGAAAAACGGCAGGCGCTTTTCCAACGCTACGTGCAGCAGGGCAGTGCCTGTGCGCAGCGTTTCCAGCAAAGAGGGCGTGGCCTGTGAATGCATTCAATAAGCTCGAACTGTGGGCCTCTCGGCCATGAATGACGCGTGAAATGGGCGACGATTCTACACACCTCAAAGCATTCACCTGAACGCACAAGGCGAACAGGCTGACCGGCGGATCAGAAAAGTCGCTCCTTGCCTCATTAGTGACCGCAGAGCTTGGGACGAAGTTCGGTTTAAGTGATATCGCAGCGCTATCAATGCATGCGTGATCCTTGCTGCGTCAGCGCGGTTTGCACGCACTCGATCAGATGTTCGCTGCTCCAGGGTTTGGGCAGGAACCGCACAGAACTCCCCAGTTGCGCCGCCAACTTTGCGTTACCGGACGTCAGCACCACCGGCACCGTTGGCCAACGATGCGCCACCACTCGGCTCAAGTCGTAGCCATTGAGCAACCCCGGCATCTGAATATCGCTGACAATCAGGTCCACCGGGTCATCGCCCCGTTCCAGGTAAATCATCCCTTCATCTGCCGATGGGAACGAAGTCACCACAGCCCCAAAGTCTTCCAGTACATCCACCATCAACGAGCGAATGATCTCGTCGTCTTCCAACACTAAAATCGATGGCTGAGCCATGATCCTTACTCCACCATCAGGGTTCATTAACGTGGAGTAGAACACGTCTAAATAGGTTCGATTGGATGTATTCAAGGCGATGGGTGGTCATAAGAATGCCGTTGCAGGATACTCCGCCCACCTCAAGGAACTACGCACAAGGCAGTCAATCGTGAATGACCCGGATCTGGGCAACCGCATGATCAAAGTCGACCATGCCGGAGAGCATGGCGCGATCTGTATCTACAGCGGCCAGTTGTTCATGGCCCGGTTCTTTGCCCCGAGCATGGTGGCTGAACTGCAGGAGTTTCTGTCGCACGAACGTCGCCATCGCGCTGTGTTCCAGGCCGAGTTGCAAAGGCGCGCTTACCGCCGCTGCCGCAGCTACTGGTTGTGTGGCCTCGGCGGTTGGGTGCTGGGTTTGATGACTGGCGTGTGCGGACGCAAGGCCATCGTTGCCACCACGGTCGCGGTTGAAAGCGTGGTGCTCAAACACCTGGCTCATCAACTGCACGCACTGCGCGATATCGACCCGCAGGCTGTGGCCGCCATCGCTTCGATCGTCGAAGAAGAACAACATCATCACGACCATTCGGCTGCGCAGATTGATGCACGCGACCCGTGGTTTCGCGCGCTCACACCGGTGGTCACCGCCTGGACCGAAACCGTGATCTGGATGGGCATGCGTTCCTGACAAACAGGCATAATCGCCCGCTACACCTGCTGTGGAGCCTCCCATGAAGTCTGCCTTGTTGACCCTCGCCCTGATCCTCACCACCAGCCCTGCCTTCGCGGCCGGCGATGCCGAGGCGGGTGGCAAGCTCTTCACCAAGACCTGCGGCGGTTGCCACAGCATCGGCGAAGGCGCACGTGGCGGCTTCGGACCCGAACTCAACGGCATCATCGGCCGACCTGCCGGTACCACCACCGACTATCAGTATTCCGACGCGATGAAAAACTCCGGCGTGGTCTGGACCCGCGACAAACTCGCCGCCTATATCGAAGCGCCGAAAAAAGTCGTGAGCGGTACGCGCATGATCTTCTGGGGCATCAGCGACCAGGACAAGATCGCCGACATCCTGGCCTACCTCGAAACCTTCCAGCCGGAATAATCACTCGCGCACGTTCTGGAACAACATCAGCCGCGCGCTCTCGTGCAGCCCTCGGGTCAGCCCCTGCAGACGCTGAAATTCTTCGGGGTGTTGCTCTGCCACGTCTTCTCGCGGGGTTTGCGACGCCAGGTCATGCAGGGTTGGCGAACTTCCGTCGTGCTGCATCTGCAGCAGGAAGTGCTGGGTCACGCCGCCGATGATCGGGAAGGTACCTTCGCGTAATACCAGCGGCACCACACGTTCGCCCTCCGGTGCTGGCTGCTGGATATCGCGGCCCATTGCAGCGTTGCGAAACGGCATGCCTGCCATGCCCGCCACGGTGGGTAGCAAGTCGACCAGGCCCACGGCTTCGTCGATGACCCGAGGCTTGAGGCCGGGGGCGTGGATCAGCAGCGGCACGTTGTTACTTTCCAAGCCCAGCTGTTCGAAGGCGGGCGCCATGTGCGGGATTTGGCTGATGCGCGTGTTGTGGTCGCCGAAGAACACAAAAATGCTGTTGTCGTACCAGCCGCCGGCCTTGGCGATTTCCATCAGGCGGCCGATGTTGTAGTCCAGCAGGCGCACCGCGTTGTATTGCTCGACGCTGCGCGAACCGGCGGCCTGGACTTGCTCCAGGGTCACGTCTGCTACCTGGAAACCATCGTTCTGCTTGGGGATGGTGAAGGGGCGATGATTGCCGGAGGTCTGCAGGTAGGCGAAGAACGGTTGGTCTTTGGGGACGGCGCGTAACAACGCGTCACCCTCCTTGAACAGATCCAGGTCGGAAATACCCCACACGTCTACCCGTGGCGAACGCCAGTGGCTTTCTTCATACAACTGCACACCGTCGATGCTCTGGCGGATCAGCGCATTGATATTCGCCCAGCCGGCGTTGCCGCCGATCATGTAGAACTTCTGATAGCCCTGGAACGTGTTGATCAGCGTGTGTTGCCGCGTGATCAACGGGTTGCGCGTAGCGGTCTCCTGGCGAGTGACATCCGGCACGCCGCTGATACTTGCCCACACGGTCTTGGCAGTGCCGGTGACAGGCACATAGAAGTGCTTGAAGAACCAGCTTTGGGTGGCCAGTTTGTCCAGGTTCGGTGTGGGGTTCAGCGGGTTGCCGTAGGCGCCGACGGCACTGGTGCCGAGGGATTCAAGCATCACGAAAATCACATTGGGCGGGCGCTCTCCCGCCAGTCGATAGGGCTGCACGTCTTGCTTGCGGGTGAAATTCAGTTGCTGCGCATCGGGGTTGTCTACCCCGAGGTAGTGGGCGATTTGCGGGTAATGCTCGCGCACCTTGTGCTCATCAAATTGCGATTGGCCGACCTTGAGCGTGTCGTACAAAAACAGCACCGGGTTAAGGCCCACGGCGGCTACCTGGCTGTTGCCGGAAAAGAACGCATCGCTCCAGCGCAGGGGCACCGGGTTTTCCAGGTTGAGGTTGGCGACGCGGCCGAGCAGGGCCAGCAGCACGGCGACAACGCCGACCAGCGAGACTGACGCAAGCGTCCATTTACCGATGACGGGTTTGGGCTGATCCAGGGTCAACCGTTCCAGGCACACCAGCGCCCACACCCACAGCGCCACGGCGGCCAGCCAGCAGGCGGTTATCCACAACACAGGGTAGGTTTCCCACACCATCTGTTGAGAAATCTGCGCGTCTTGCAGGTAACGCAGCACCGTCGCGTTGATGCGCACGCCAAGGTAGGCGTAGTGGCCGAAGTCGATGATGTACACCAGGCCGACCACGGCCAACGCCACGACCAGATACCCGCGCGCCAGCCAACGCAAGGCTGGCAAGGTGACGAGGTTCCAGCGCGGCAGCCAGGCCAGCACGGCCAGGGGTAGCAAGAGCAACACCGCCAGGCGCAGGTCGAAACGCAAGCCGATGCCGAGGGTTTCCAGTAGGTGCGGGGTGTTTAACGGCAGGCCCGAAAAGCTGACGACGAACACCAGCCGCAGTGCAGCCAGCAACATAAACACCAAGCCGATTGCGCCCACGCCGTAGCGCAGGCGGCGTGATTGCAACGCAGTCATTTTTTTCCTCATTCTTTAAAACGACGCAGAACCCATGTGGGAGCGGGCTTGCCCGCGATAGCGGCGTATCAGTCACCGTTGTTTTAACTGAACCAACGCTATCGCGGGCAAGTCCGCTCCCACAGTTTGAATTGCATTAATCCAGCGATGACGCAGTAGATCGCCAACAGCGGATCGACCAGATAATCCCAATAGTTCTCTGACGCCTTGAGCCGCAACGCAAACGCCAACGTGCCCGCCACCAGCATCCACACCGCCAGCGTATTACGCAGTGCCAACATCAGCAGCGCCGCCAAGGCCACCAGCACAATCATTGGCCGAGGGTTGAACCCCCAGCGGTATGGATCGAAATACGTCAGGCCCAACGTCGCCGGGTACAGCACCAGGCACAGCACGCCAAACAGCCCCAACATCTGCACGCGGTGAGGGCTCCCCAGCGGCTGCACCACCCCCAATCGACTCAGTGCCACCCACCCCAACAGCACCAACGTGCTGATCGCCAGGTCATCGGTAAAACTGCGCACATACGCCGCCAACGGCAGCTCATTGACCGGGATGAAACTCACCGCCACCAGTATCGGCAGCAACCACGGCCGCCAAGGTGCGGTAAAACGCAGCGCACACAGGGCCACAAAACCCAGCAACACAAAACTCAAATGGGCCTGCCAGAGGGAAACCATCACAGACGCTCCGCCAGCCAGGCTTCGTTGAAGCTGACATGTTTGATAAAGGTGTTATTCCACGAATAAACCAGGTGGTAGGTGCCGTCCGGGCTGCGACTGAAATACGGGTACTCGTATTCAAAGTCGCAACCAACGGGTTTGCACACGCGGTAATCCAGGCTGCTCAGGAAGCGTTCTTCCAAAGGCAGGCGCCTGGCGCCGCTGGATGCGCGGAAACCTTCGCCGATAATCGCCTTGTAAGCCTCGGGGGAGAACGGTTGGCCCAGTGGGTCCGGCGATTGGTCCAGTTCCACCACGGTGCGCCACTGGCTGAGCTGGGCGTCGGTGCCATAAAGGCTGAGCTTGAAGCGGCCGTCTTGCAGGTCGTTGAGTGCCACCAGCAAACCGTCGTCTTGCGTGGCCACTGCGGCCAGCGATGAGTTGGGGTTGGCCGGCTCCAGCGGGTAAGGCTCGCTCCAGGTCTGCCCGGCATCCGTGGTGCGGCTGGCCAGCACGCGGTGATGGGTGTCGCCTGCGTAACGCAACATCGCCACGGCGCGCTGGCCGTCCAGTGGCACGATGGTCGGTTGCAGGGAATGCTTGCCACGGCTGATGCGGAATTTATCGATCACCGCGCCATCGGCGCTCAAGTACAGGTACTCGGCAAACTTGCCCATGAACTCGTGATACACCGGCAAACCGATGGAACCGTCGGCATGGAACACCGGCGCGGCGCGCACCAGGGTGCTGATATTGAAGAAGGGCGAGGTCACCAATTGCCTTGGCGCCGACCAGTTGGTGCCCAGGTCATCGGAGACCATCACGTTGATCGCACTGGCGGCCCAGCCACCCACCGACACCGACACGTAAAACATCCACAGGCGTTTATCCGGCGCCAACGCGATCACCGGGTTGCCGAGTTTGCGGATATAACGCTGGGTGCCGTCGCGGGTGCTTTCGCGCGTGGCCAACACCTGCTCGGCGCCCCATTCGCCGCTGTGGGCGTCAAAGCGCGCGGTGCGCACCTGCACATCGGCGGCGCCTTCGCGGGAGCCGGCGAACCACACCGCCATCAAGTCGCCACCGGGCAGGGCGGTGACAGAGGACGAGTGCACAAAGTCGGTGAGCTGCGTCGACACAAACCGGCTGGTGTACTGCGGGGCCGCCGCGACTTTTTCGGTGTTCGGATTCACCTGGGCGAACGGCGCCAGCACATGGGGCGGGTGGCTTTGCCAGGCGGCGAAAAACACCGCCAGCACACTGAAAATCAATAAGGCGGAGCGCATAGAGGACCTGTGGATAAAAGGATTACTGCGCACGCTCGTCCGGCAGGCGCTTCCTGCGACCGGTGAGCATGGATAACGGTAGGTTGTCCCGCACCTGGATACTTTCAAACACCGCCGCCAGCACATGGATACACACCAGGCCCAGCAGCACATTGGCGGCCGTCTCGTGGACTTGCAGCGGCCAGTCAGCGCCCCACAGGGCATCGACTTCTTCCATCAGAAAGCCGCTGACGCCAACCGTGAGCAAGGCCAGCAACATCAACAGCATCACCAGCGCGCCAATCGGCGAATGCCCCAGGCGATGCTGTGGCTGACCGTTGAGTAGTGAGCGCATGTGGGCATTCAGGCGCTTGGGTGTAGGCCAAAAGTCTGCCCAGCGTGCGCTGCGCGGTCCGACAAACCCCCATACCAAACGCACCAGCAGCCAGGCAATGGCGTAGTAGCCCAGCCAGACATGCCAGTCGTCGCCCGCTTCGTTAAAGAAGTAATTGGCGACGAAGACCCCGGCGATCGACAGATGAAACAACCGTACCAATGGGTCCCACAAGCGCAGGGAGTCGCCTGGCATCAGCCCTTGATCTCAGTCTTCACGGCTTTGCCGGTGACCGGGTCGTGGTAGATCTCGACCTTGCGCTTGTCTTTGTCGAAGCCGTAGATCTCGTAGCAGTTACCGTCGGTGACCTTGAACTTGCTGATGGTGTAGCCTTCGGCCTTGAGCTTGTCCTGGAAGGCTTTTTCGTCTTGCCATTGCGAGCGCTCGGCGGTGGTGCACTGCGGCCCGGCGAGGGCCAGGGGGCTGGCGAGGACGAGGGACAACAGGAGAATTTTGCGCATGGAAAAGCTCTCAGCAGAGTTGGGAGATTTCACAGTGCTAAACCAACCTTAGTGCAACCTTAGTTGGCAACGACCCGTAACATGTTTGCCGAGGGCGTCCGCGCAAAACCCGGCATGATTTCGCCGTTTCCTACAGAGCACCAACAATGCGCCTACTCCTTGTCGAAGATGATCGTGCCCTCGGCCAGGGGATTCGCGTGGCTTTGGGAGCCGAGGGCTACACCCTTGATTGGTTGCAGGATGGCGTCGCGGCCCTGCATGCGCTGCGTACCGAATCGTTTGATTTACTCCTGCTCGACCTCGGCCTGCCACGGCTCGATGGCCTCGACCTATTGCAGCAACTGCGCGCCGAGCAACACGACCTGCCGGTGCTGATTCTCACCGCCCGCGACGGCACCGCCGAACGCATCGCCGGCCTGGACGCCGGTGCCGACGACTACCTGGTCAAACCCTTCGATGTCGAAGAACTCAAGGCCCGCGTCCGTGCCTTGTTGCGCCGTAGCCAGGGGCGTGCGCAACCGCTGCTGGAACACGCCGGCATCAGCCTTGACCCGGCAACCCAGCAAGTGCGCTACCTGGACGCGGAGATCATCGTGACGCCGATGGAGTACCAACTGCTGCACCAACTGATGGTGCGCCCCGGCAAAGTCGTCACCCGCGAGCGCCTGTCCCGCGCGTTGTACGGCTGGCAGGACCGAGTCGAAAGCAACACCCTGGAAGTGCTGATCCATAACCTACGCAAAAAGTTATCCACAGAGCTGATCCGCACCGTGCGCGGTGTCGGCTACGTGCTGGTACTTACCCCATGAACTCGGTCCGCGCACGCATCCTCATCCCGGTGTTGGTGCTGATTCTGCTGGGCAATGCCCTGATCAGTTGGTTGGTGCTGCGCGACAGCCACCACGAAATCGAAGAGGTCTACGATGCCCAACTCGCCCAAAGTGCGCGCCTGCTGCAGGGCGTATTGCGCCAACGCGACCCTGGCGAGGCCGACTGGGACCGCCTCTATCAAGCCTTCGACCAGGCCATGAGCCGCGTGGGCGAGGAGGGCGTCGCCCACCCTTATGAAACCCGCCTGACCTTTCAGGTGTGGCGCACTGACGGCCAACTGCTCGTGCGCTCCGCCGAAGCGCCGGTGCTGGCGGCACCGCCTGCGACCCTCGGCTCCCATGACCTGATGGACAACGGCAATGACTGGTGCGCCTTTCTTCTGGCCGACCCGCAACAGGGATTGCTGATTTGGGTGGGCGAGCGCGATGACATCCGCCAGGACGTGATCCAGCGCATCATGGGCCACACCCTCTGGCCCACGCTGATTGGCGTGCCATTGCTCACGGTATTGATCTGGTTGTTCATCGGCTGGGGTCTGAAACCGTTGCGTGCGATGGCCTCGTCGATTCGCGGACGTAACAGCGACACCTTGGAGCCCCTGCATTTGGCACCCCTGCCCAGCGACCTGGAACCCATGCAAACCGCGCTGAACCGGCTGCTGGTGCAGGTCGATAATTTGCTTGAGCGCGAACGCCGCTTCATCGCCGACGCCGCCCACGAACTGCGCACGCCGTTGGCGATCCTGCGTATCCACGCGCAAAACGCCCAAAGCGCCGAAACCCCGGAGCAACGCCGCGAAGCCCTGGACTTTTTGGTAAATGGCGTCGATCGCGCCACCCGTATCGGCAGTCAACTGCTGACCATGGCCCGTATCGAACCGCAACTGAACAACCCGGTGCGCAGTCGTGTGCAACTGACAGAGTTGGTGCGCGAAGAACTGGCTGAGCTGGCGCCACTGGCCATGGAAAAAGGCGTGGAACTGGTGCTGGAAGGGGAGGAGGAGGTTTGGGTGGAAACCGAGCCCGTCGCACTGGCGATTGCGTTGCAAAACCTGGTAACCAACGCGCTCAACTTCTCGCCTGCTGGCAGCGAAGTGAAAGTGGTGATTGGTGCCACCAGCCTACGCGTGGAAGACCAGGGGCCGGGGATTGATGAAGCGGAACTGGGGCGACTGTTTGAACGGTTCTACAGCCGGGGTAACGCCAACGGCGCCGGGTTGGGGTTGGCGATTGTGGAGATGATCGTCGGTAAAATTGGTTGCCGCCTGGCACTGCACAACTCGGCACAAGGCGGTTTGTGCGCACGGTTGGATTTCTGACCCGCCGCCCATGCCCTGTGGGAGCGGGCTTGCTCGCGAAGGCGGCGTGTCAGTCGATACAAGCGCTGGCTGATCCACCGCTTTCGCAGGCAAGCCAGCTCCCACACTTTGAACTGCGCCAGGCTCGGAAAATAGCCACCCCGCCAATCCCCTGTGGGAGCTGTCGAGCCTTAGCGAGGCTGCGAAGGGATCACCTCGGTGCACCTGGAAAACCGCAGCACCTGTATCTCAACCGCGCCAATGCGGAACATTCTGTTTATTTCCAGGTCCAGTCATCACCCCATTCACACCGATAAGGACATCCCCCTGTGAAGCGAATTGCTCTGCTTTCCCTCATCACGCTGGCCCTCTGCGCCTGCCAATCCAACCAACGCAACTCATCGCCAACCCTGCTCAAAGACGGCATCCAGCTGCGCCAAAAAACCGTAGCCGTCGACGCCGACCACGCCAAAGTCATCATGAAAGCCAACGGCGGCACCAACCCCGTCGAATTCTCCATCCGCCGCGAAGGCGACCCCGACCAGCGCATGGAAACCCTCGGCACCGTGATGGACACCGGCGAAGGCAAAGTTTTCAACTGGATCGCCAAGCTCAACCAAACGGTCGCGAGTGCGGGGTTCAAACGTTTCCCGCAACTGGAAACCCTGGCTGATCCTGGCAAGAAACTCACCGTTTCCAGCACGGCAGGCAGCCAGGGCAACGGGGTTTACTACAACTGCGGGCCAGTGATGAGCACGTTTAGCCCGGAGAAGGCCAAGGTGTATTTGGTGGAGTTTCAGTTCAAAGGTGAGCGGTGTGAGCAGCATGTGTTTGATGTGACGGACCCGGCGCAGCGGGTGCCGGTGGACGGGGTGAAGGCGAGCTGATTAACCATCGTGGCGAACTGCGTAGCGCGTGATGTAGACCGACCTAATGTGGGAGGGGGCGTGAACCCGATAGCGGTGGTTCAGCCCCCATGCATATGCCTGGCACACCGCTATCGAGAAATTCCGTCAGTCACGGCACGTTCTCAAGCGTAGCGGCAAACGAATCCGGGTTTTGCGCCCGGAATGTTTGGAAGGTCTGGTACTTCCAACGCTCACCACCGGTATCTTCATCGGTCGCACTGACTTCGCCGTAGTACCAATGCTCCGATTCAAAGGTATCCCCGTCTTCGTCCTCCTGCACAAAGTGAAAGCCGACCTCATGAAGCCCTGAGGGAACCGTCAGGCCCCACTCACTGGCGAGGCTTCGGCCCGTAATGCGGGTTTGACGGAATTGCTCGTAGTCAAAGGGTTGGGTACTGCCCAGAAAGCGGCGTTTATCCGTATAGACACAGACCTCGCTGGAGAACATATCGGGAATCATGATATTGGCGACGACCCAGCATTCGGGAGCGTCGACGGGCCTGGCCTCAAGTAAGTAGCCAGCTGCCCTGATTAATTGCTGAGCACAGTGAGCCAGAATTTCCGGTGTGGTTTGTTTGCCTTCGACGAGAGATTCGATCACGGGGATTTTTTCGTTTTCGAACCCTCGCTCCAGCGGCAGTTCTGAGTAGAAGCTGCCTTCGAAGCTGTCGGCCCAGCGGGTGAGGGCTTTGAGGCGCCTGGGGATGTTGCGGAGTTTTTTGTTGGTTAGTGAGAGTCTGCGCATGGGTTATTAATGCTCTTTAGCCAATTTATTCGTGTGAGGTGAGAAATAAATTAAGGTGAGGGGGCATTTTTTGACCCGTCGCGTCTTCTATTTCGCTTACTTGTTCTTCCGTTAATAGATAGTCAAATACGCAATCCTGGAGTTTCTCCCAACCCATGATTTCCATCAGCTCTTGAGTGGACAGCGGTAACGCCTCTTCAAAGGATGCAAAGTCTTCGTCAGGTACAACGCCCATAATTGAATGGTTCATGGTTCTACGGTTTTTCCAGGCTCAGCTGGCTTACGTTGTTTGCCCGTCAAATGATCGAACTCACCGAAATGCCGCACCGGTTGCGGCGTCAGGATTCGCTGTTTGAGTTGTTCTTCTTCGGTGAGGGGGTAGGCGCGTTCTGACATGGCGGGCTCACTTCCTTGTGTGGGGGGAGTGAGCCTATGTGCGTGGGGGCAGTGGCCGGAATCGGACTTTTTCGATGGTTTCCGTGGGAAAAATCAGCTGGTTTCATCGACGACTGGCACGAGTGGCTGTTGCCTTTCAGTCAGAACTTGCTGGTCTTTTTTTGCCTATCGGTCAACCCAACAGATGCTTGGAAATCAACCGCGAAATTTCAACAATCGACGTCTTCCCCGTGAATTCAAACCTCACTTTCCCCAACGACGAAAAGTAAACCTCCAACTCCGAATCCAGATCAAAGGTCCCGGACGTCTCAACCGAATACGCCACGATATTTTTGTACGGCAGCGACGTGAAGTCCTTCTTGCTGCCGGTAATCCCCTGCACGTTCACCGCGATAATTCGTTTGGTGGTGAACACCACGCCGTCGCGCATGGCCTTGTACGCATCCACCACTTCTTCGCCGTCCAGCAGCAGGGCGCTTACGCGTTCGGCGTATTCGTTGTTTTGTTTGAGTTTGAAGAAGCCTTTGTTGTTGAAGTCGATCATGTGTCTGCCTTTTTGGGTGTATGCCGTTTTGCTCACGGATCTGTATCTAACGCGCGCATTTTGAACGCCCTACCATGGCGACCAACCTTACAACCTTGGCCAGATGTTTCAACAAACGGAGCCGAACCATGCCTGAGCTGTCCAACTGGCTTGCCTATGCGCTGATTTCCCTCGGCATGGTGCTCACGCCCGGCCCGAATATGATCTATCTCATTTCGCGCTCGATCTGTCAGGGGCGCACGGCCGGGTTGATTTCGCTAGGCGGCGTGGCGCTGGGTTTTTTGGTTTATATGCTGTGCGCGGTCTTGGGGATAACGGCCTTGGTGATGGCGGTGCCGTTTGCGTATGACGCGCTACGTTTCGGGGGCGCGCTGTACCTGATTTACATGGCTTGGCAGGCAGTCAAGCCCGGCGGCCGTTCACCGTTCCAGGTACGAGACTTGCCAGAGGACAGCCCGCGCAAGCTCTTCACGATGGGCCTTGTGACCAACCTGCTGAACCCCAAGGTGGCGGTGATGTATTTGTCATTGCTGCCTCAGTTCATCGACCCGAACGGCCACGGCAGTGTGCTGACGCAGTCCTTAGTGCTGGGCTTTACGCAGATTTTCATCAGCGTGAGCGTCAACGCGGCGATTGCCACCATGGCGGGCTCCATCGCGGTGTTCTTCGTCACCCGGCCCGGTTGGCAGGTGGTGCAGCGCTGGCTGATGGGCTCTGTGCTGATGGGGTTGGCGGTGCGGATGGCGGTGGAAGGGCGGCGGTAGGTTGCCTTACTGGATGTCTTTCAAGTAATCCTTGAGCGTGGCTAACGGCGCGGGCAGTTCGTCGAGTTGATCGACGTTCTGCACGCCTGCCGCCAACCGCTGCAATTCACGCCCCAGCACGGTATCGATGCCGCCCACCGCGACAAGCGCTTGCTCCACACATTCATCAACTTTCACCAGAATCGCGGCCAGGTCTGCCTGGCGCACCAGCAGGCCAAACACCTCCCTGTCATAGCCCACCATCACCGGGTCATCGCGCAAAATCGGGCTGCCGCCGTCCTGCTCATGCACCAACTTAAGTGCAAAAAGCGCCACAGCTTCCAGCGTCAACTCCATGGTCTCGGTTCCTCTGCTTACGGGGGGAGGGCGATGATCACTGTTCTACAGCGCAAAAAACAACCCCTTGCATCAGCGCTCCAAAATCAACGTCACTCGACGATTAGGGACGTGTTCCTGGGCGATGGTGTTGTCAATCAGCGTCTGGGGACCGAGATGATGTTGGCGATGTTTGCCCGTTGTAGTGCTTTGCGTTTCTAATTATTATTGGGAACAATTCTTATTCGTAGGGCTCCTTATGCCTCCGCTTCCCGAGCCCGTCGCCTCACCCCTCAGCGTTGGCTGCCTCTATAGCGCTCACCATGGCTGGATTCAGCGCTGGCTCGCCCGAAAGCTCGGCAACGTCAGCGATGCCGCCGAGTTGGCCCATGATGTGTTTGTTCGGCTCTTAACCCATCCCCGTGAATTTGGCAGCGACGGGCATGCGCGTGCATATCTCAGTACGTTGTCGCGCAATGTGTGTGTGGATTTTTTCCGGCGTAAACAGGTAGAGCAAGCGTGGCTTGAGGTGTTGGCGACTCGGCCGCAGGCGTGTGCACCTTCGGAAGAGCACCGTGCGTTGGTGCTGGAAGCGTTGGTGCATTTGCAGGCGATGCTCGATCGGTTGCCGGCAAAGGTGTCCGAGGCGTTCTGCCTGGCCCAGATCGACGGCTTGAGTTACCGCGAGATTGCACAGCGCATCGGCGTGAGTGAGCGCACCGTCACCAAATACATCGGCCAAGCCATGTTCCAGTGCATGGTGCTGGAAGCCGAGTTGGACGGCGCCCTGTCATGAGCACTCAATCCGGTGGCCTTGACCATGCCACCTTGCAACAAGCTGCTGACTGGTACGCACGCCTGAGTGCCGAACCCACGGCCTTGCCATTGCATGAGGCGTGGCGCGAATGGCATGCCAGCAGCGAGATCAATCGCCAGGCGTGGAGCTACGTCGCTCGTGTGGGGCAGCGTTTTGCGCCATTGCAGGTGGATGTGGCGGGTGCCAACAAAACGCTGGAGAACCTGCGGCATTCCCAGCGTTCGCGGCGGCAGGTGTTGCGCGGGTTGTCGGTTGTCATGGGCGGCGCTTTGCTGGGCTGGGGCAGTTGGCAGCAGCGTTGGTTGCCAGGGGCGTGGAACGCGGACTTTCATACGGGGACTGCGGTGTTGGGTGAGCAGCTGTTGGCGGACGGTTCGCGAATCTGGCTTAACAGTGACACGGCACTGGACGTGAATTTCAGCGTCGGGCTGCGTGAATTGAAACTCTACAAGGGCGAAGTCCTGATCAATACCGGTGGTGACCCTCGACCGTTTGTGGTGGATACCCCGCAAGGTCGCCTGCGACCTTTGGGCACGCGGTTCAGCGTGCGCGAACAAAATGGCCGCACGCTGCTTAATGTGTATGAAGGCAGCGTGCTGGCGAACTGCGCCGACACTGATCAAGCCCGAATTGTGCAGGCCGGGCAGGGCGTAGCGTTTGATCGTCAAAGCGTGTCGGCGACGCAGCGTGCGCAACCCGGGCGAGAGGCGTGGGCTAATGGCGTGCTGATGGCGAACGATATGCGCCTGGGGGACTTTATTGGTGAGCTGGCAAGTTATCGCCAGGGGCATTTGGGGATTGATCCGCAGGTGGCCAATCTTCGCGTGATGGGCACTTACCCCTTGCAGGACACCGATCAGGTGCTGGCCATGTTGGAGCAAGTGCTACCCGTGCGGGTTGAGCGGCGCTTTGCCTGGTGGGTCAACGTGGTACCGCGCTGATTTTTTTTAATCCGTGCTTCCGGTTTTGGATTTTCATTCGAATTAGAGAAGGACAACGGCTTGATGCCTCCTTCGACCGGAACTGTTTTATGTCCTCATTTCTGCGTAACTCTCCTCAACCTTTGGCCCTGGCAATTGCATTTGCCTTGGCTGTGCCTGCCAGTCTGAGCCTTGCACCGCTGGCGGCTGCGGCTGAGCAAACGAGCGTACAGCGCTTCGACCTGCCGTCCGGTGCGCTGGCCGACAAGCTCAACCAGCTCGCCACCCAAGCGGGCATCTACCTGGCGGGCAATGCCGCGCTCACAGCTGGCAAGACTGGCCCGGCGCTGCATGGCAGCTATACCGTAGACCAGGCGCTGCAGACAGTGCTGGCGGGCAGCGAGTTGACAGTGGTGCAGACCGGCGAGGGGCGTTATCAATTGCAGCCTGGGGCGGGCGGTGCGTTGCAACTGGGCGCAGTGTCGATCTCTGGCATGGCGCCGGGGTCGACCACTGAGGGCACCGGCCTGTACACCACGTATTCGTCCAGCAGTTCGACACGGCTGAACCTGACTCAGAAGGAAACACCGCAGTCGGTCACGGTGATCACTCGTCAACGCCTCGACGACCAGAAACTCACCAACCTTACCGAAGTGCTGGAAGCTACGCCGGGCATTACCGTGCTGCGTGTAGGCGTGGGGGCGGAGAACGATACCTATTGGTCCCGTGGCTTCCAGATCAACAACTTTGAAATCGACGGCGTGCCGACCTCGGCGCGGCTGGATAACACCACTCAGAACACTGCGATGTATGACCGTGTTGAAGTGGTGCGCGGCGCCACAGGTTTGATCAGCGGTTCAGGTACGCCGTCGGCGACGATCAACTTGATCCGCAAGCGGCCGACTGCCGAGGCACAAGCCAGCATCACCGGCGAGGCGGGCAGTTGGGATCGCTATGGGACGGGCTTTGATGTGTCGGGGCCATTGAATGACAGCGGCAATATCCGTGGTCGTCTGGTGGTGGACTATAAGAAGCAGAACTCGTGGGTGGATCGGGTCAACACCGACTCGCAGCTGGTGTACGGGATTTCTGAGTTCGGCCTGAGCGAAGCGACCATGCTCACGGTGGGCTTCAGCTATATCAACAACCAGGTCAACGATCCGCTGCGCACCGGTTTCCCGATGTTCTACAGCAATGGCAACCGCACCACCTTTAGCCGTTCCGCCAACAGTGCGCCGGACTGGGCTTATAACGACCGCAAGCAGACCAATATCTTCACCTCCCTCGAGCATCAGTTCGATAACGGCTGGAGTGGCAAGGTGGAAGTCAGTCATACCCAGAACCAGTTCGATGAGCTGATCAACTATATGAACGGCAGTATTGATCAGGACACGGGGGCGGGTGCTTATCTGTATCCCAATCGTTGGTCGGGCACGCCGCGTCAGAACAACCTCGATGCCTATCTCACCGGGCCATTTAATCTGTTTGGGCGCGAGCATGAGTTGATCGCCGGCGTGACGATGTCGCGCTACAACGAAAACACGCCGAGCCATGGCGGCTGGTTTGGCAGTTGGACCGGTTACGACGGCACCGTGCCTAACATCTTCAACTGGAACGGGAGCGGTGCGAATATTCCGAACACCACGCCCGTGGGCAAGACCCATATTGAAGAAGACCAGTACGCGGCTTATCTCACCTCGCGCTTGCACGTCACCGACAAGACTTCCGTGATCCTCGGCAGCCGCGTGACAGACTGGAAGCGCAGCAATGAAGTGGTGACGTTCGCCGACCCAAGCCAGACCACCGAGAACAAGGAAACCCGCAACGGTGTATTCCTGCCTTATGCCGGTATCGTTTATGACTTGAGCAGCACCTGGTCGCTGTATGCCAGTTACACCAAGATTTTCAATCCGCAGGCCTACGGCATTCAGGACGCGAGCTACAAGGCATTGGACCCGCAGGAAGGTACGGGTTATGAGGTTGGGGTCAAGGGCAGCTTCAACGACGACAAACTTAACGCCAGCCTGGCGCTGTTCAAGATTGACCAGGACAACCTGCCGGTTTTTGTCCGCGACCCTGATATCTACCGTGCAGAGCAGGGCACGACCACCAAGGGGGTAGAGCTTGAGTTCAACGGTGAACTGAGCGAAGGCTGGCAAGCGTCTGCCGGTTACGCCTACAGCGTGAGCACCAACGCTGAAGACCAGCGCATCGTTACCACCAGCCCGCGCCACAGCCTCAAAACGTTCACCACTTATCGCCTGCCGGGTGTGTTCGACAAGGTAACGGTTGGCGGCGGGGTTAACTGGCAGAGCAAGACCGGGATGGACTTGCATACGTTCGACCAGGGCAGCTATGCGTTGACCAACCTGATGGCGCGGTATGACATCAGTAAAAACCTCAGTGCCACACTGAACGTCAACAACGTGTTTGACCGCAGCTACTATGCCTACGCAGACAGCTGGAGCGTCTACGGGGCTCCACGTAACTTTATGACGAGCTTCAAATACACGTTCTGAGCCAGCAATTACGGGAGGGCTGCCCGAGAGTATGGGGAGGTCCTGTTTAAAAGTGGAAAAAGAGGTTGACGGCAGATTCTGGAGGCCTATAATTCGCCCCACTTCCGGCGCAGTCGATACGGAAAACTCCTTGGTAAACAATGAGTTATGTAGGTTTCGGCAGTCAGTTGCTTCAGTTCATCGAAGCCCGCAGGAAGTTGAAAAAGAGGTGTTGACAGCAGCGTGTAACGCTGTAGAATTCGCCTCCCGCTAACGAGTGATCGGAAGCGCAAGTGGTTGAAGTTGTTGAAGAAATCTTCGAAAACTTCTGAAAATAATCACTTGACAGCAAATGAGGCTGCTGTAGAATGCGCGCCTCGGTTGAGGCGAAAGATCTTAACCAACCGCTCTTTAACAACTGAATCAAGCAATTCGTGTGGGTGCTTGTGGAG
>NZ_NKIG01000007.1:0-212038 GCF_002255865.1 Pseudomonas sp. PGPPP1
GTGGATCAATCGGTGCAGATCTATAACAGCGAGCGGCCACATCTATCGCTGAAATACAAAACGCCCGATGCGGTGCATCGGGCGTTTTGAGGCTGAAATAGGTGTAAACCTATTTCAGGACTGGACACCCATTTTCATCATTCCCTTCACACCAGCATCCAAATGCCGCGTGCCACTCCAACTCCCTTCACTAGCCACTCACAAGCGCTAACGAACCGCGTCAACAAGTGATATCAAAAGGGTGGCATTTTTGTATCTCGGCTAGTTATTCTCTATCCGATTTGGCGAGCGCCCCGCTCGCTGTCACAAGGACGAGTAGACGCTGATGAGCATTGCGCAACACGAACTGAAAGAGATGAATCAACTGCTGGAAAGCGGCGTTAACATCTCAGAAATCGCAATGAAGTACCCCAGCTATGAATACTGGGAAATCTACGGAAGCGTGAAAGACTTCAGCTTGCTCGGTAAAAAACGGATCATCACCAACCGCCTTAACACCCTGCGCAATAGCGCCACCAAGGCAGAGCGCTCGGAATTGATTGATGAAATCGACACGCTGATTACCGAAATGTACAACCTGACTAAAAGTAACGGAAAAAAGCTGGTGGACATCAGTAAGGTTCTGAATCGCTGATTGCCCGAAAACTGTTGAAGCCAGGCGTAGTGTGGAAAACGCCCACAGAGATGTAGCTTTGACAGCAACCCAGGTAGCCAGAACCTTTAAGGCTACGCCACACCGTGGTGGTTCTCCCAAAGTGCGATTAGCGACCGGCGGCTCGCACGGTCACAGCGATGTGGTGGATGCCTACTTCTACCAGAGTGCCCACTGCGGCAACTCACACCCCTTCATAGCTGCCTTGCAGCAACCTATCCGCTTGGCCATTTCCTTGCGCCAACCCGCGCCGGTCTCTTTCTTCTGGAAAGAGACCGGCGCTCCAACCGCTGCTGCAGCCCATCTCGTACAAGGCTTTGCGGCATTCCTCCTTGTGACAATCGGCGTGACAAACACCGAAGTCACCAGCAACAGCGATGCAGATGATGGTGCCGCAGCCCAGGGAATGGACTGCTCCTGACTGACAGTCAGGCACGCCCCGGTCACCGCATCACTGCCTTCACCCAACTCAGGATCTCGCGGCACTGGTCTCGTCAGCCAGCGCAGCCTCCACCCGCCCACTTCTTCGGAAGTGCTCAGGAGGTCAGATCATGAGATGCCCAAGCTCCCGGTCGTAAGGAGCCGCCAGTCCTGCGTTAGAGGACAACCCTCACAGGTCGCAGGGGCCTTGATCCCTGATAACACTCAACATTCGTGGCGGGATGACGTGAGGAAGGTTTGAAACGTTTTGGCTTCGAGAGGAGTTCGATCATGGCACTGGTAGGTAAACGTGACGGGCGCAATTTTGGCTATGGCCGGCAACTGAGTTATGCCGGGCCGCAAGCGCTACGTGATCTGTTTGGCGGCGGGCACTACGCGACGGTCAAAGCACACAGTGATCGTTGGCTGGCGTTTGTACGCTGGTGTCGGTCGGAGGATGGCCCGGGAATTAATGACGCACGGCAGATTGATCGGCAGACCTTGCTGGATTACGCGGAGCATCTGCGTCACCTGGTTGAGCGCAGCGATCTCGCCATCGCCACTGCGCAAAACCGATTGTCCAGCGTCAATCGGACCCTGGCAGCGCTTCGCGGTGATCAGTATGTGAAAGTACCGAGTCCGAACAAGGCGCTAGGAATGCGGCGCACCAGTGTTCGTCGTTCGGCGCCGCAAGGCCAAGACCGCGAACATGTGAAGAGCGTCGTAGAGGTGCTTTGCGCACACCAGCAGCCGCGTGCCGCGGCCATCGCTCAATTAGCGCGAGCCACCGGCATGCGCTTACGTGAGGCCATTTTGACCGACCTACCACGTCTAAAACGTGAGGTCGAACAGTACGGAAAGATCAACATCCAGGATGGCACCAAAGGTGGCCGCTCAGGTGCATCGGCACCTCGCTGGATTACGGCAGATGATCATATTCGTGATGCACTGAGGTTTGCCGAACATATCTCGCCCGACGGTAGCCGCAACCTGCTTGCACCGAACGAAAGCTACCTCGATTTTCAACAGCGAATCGTGCGCCCCGCACGGGATATCCTCCACACGCTTAACCTCAAAGGCTTTCACGACTTGCGGGCGGCCTATGCGTGCGAACGCTATGAACAAATCACTCATTATCCCGCGCCCGTCAACGGTGGCCATTGCTATCGACTCGACCGACGCCTCGATCAGGAGGCCCGGGCACAAATCAGCTATGAGCTGGGGCACGGCCGTATCGTCGTGGTGGCCGCTTACATTGGTGGTCAGACATGAGCACGGCATTCGATATGAATCTGTTCCTGGCGGGCGTCCTGACCGGGTCGCATACCACGCGCCAACGCCACCTGCGTCAGGCGAAGGCTATCCAATCAGCAATCGCTGAGCGCTGGCAACGCGACAATCCATGGACTTGGCAGAGAAAACACCTTGCGTGGTTTTTGAATCACCACCTAAACCAGCGCACTGACTCGACGCGCTATTACTATTTTCTGACCATGCAATTACTCACTCATCGCCTGGGAAAATCCTGGCAGCTCATCCGCTAAGCGAAGGTCAGAAAACGGCACAGGCAGAGGGCTAAGAATAGATCTGCCCTTTTCTTCGTCCCCTTTTCTTCCAAAAATAGATCTGAGAATCATCCGGCCGGCCTCCCCACCTCCTTGTGGTGGAGAGGCTGGCCAGATTTTTCAGAGTACGTGTTCCTCGTCTTACAATTTGAGGTAGATCATTAGCCTTTCTTTAGTCTAGGTACCTATTCGAGCAGCCCAGACGCGGATAGCATAGTGCCACCCACTGGCTTGCTGCTGGTTGCGACAAGGACGTCAATGTGTACATTTTTACCGCCTCCCAGTCTTCGGAAATTTTTTTTGTCTGCCATGCAGAACAACGCATAGAACCGCGTAAGCCTCAACTTACTGTTGATTTTTTTTCAGGCAGACAAAAGCCAATAAAACTTAGCCCGATAAGTTTAAGCATATTTAACACTATTAGCGCGCAAAAGATTAAAACCCCACACACCCAAACACATCACACAAAAGATTGTCGAGTCAGCGCTGTGATGAAAACTTAAACCCAGTCAACTTTCAACAACGAGAACAACATGGCTTTCGATCACGAAATTGAGGCCTTCATAAAAGAGTTTGTGAAGGATATTGCCGAAAAGAACGTTGCTATCTTTGCTGGCGCAGGGATGTCAAAAAGTTCAGGTTATGTAGATTGGAAAGAACTACTAAGGGACATCGCGGACGAACTTGGTTTAAAAATCGATGATGAACACGACTTAATTTCACTTGCGCAATACCATGTAAATCACCGAGCCAGCAAGGCAGGAATAACAAAAAAAATCCTTGAGGAGTTTTCCGAACAAGCTGAAAGCTCGATCAACCATAAAATACTTGCAAGACTCCCAATACCTACATATTGGACAACAAATTATGACACTTTGATCGAAGACAGCCTTAAAGAAGCACTTAAAGTTGTTGATATAAAGCATGAAGTGGACCAGTTAGCGAACACTAAACCTAAACGAGATGTTGTCGTTTATAAGATGCATGGAGATGCAAGCTCTCCTTCCAAGGCAATAATTGCAAAGGAGCAGTATGAAGAATACTACAAGACACATGAACAGTTCATCACAGCTCTGAGCGGCGA
Organism: Pseudomonas sp. PGPPP1; assembly: GCF_002255865.1. Taxonomy (NCBI): domain Bacteria; kingdom Pseudomonadati; phylum Pseudomonadota; class Gammaproteobacteria; order Pseudomonadales; family Pseudomonadaceae; genus Pseudomonas; species Pseudomonas sp. PGPPP1. The sequence continues at coordinate 3,722 of NZ_NKIG01000007.1, forward strand.
TTTAATATCAAAGACATTTCTTTTTATCGGCTTCAGCTTCACCGATCCAAACTTAGACTATGTTTTAAGCAGGCTTCGTACCAGCAGCAACAAACAACATTACTGCTTCATGAAACGTGAAAGTCGACTTAGCAATGACTGCGACGAAACATTTAAATATAAAACCCGAAAACAAGAACTTAAAATAAACGACCTGAAAAGATATAAAATTCAGACGGTACTCGTAGACGAATACGAAACCATAACAGAGATACTTAAGGAGATAGAAATACGTTTCAGAAAGAAAACTATATTCATATCAGGAAGTGCCGAGGAATATGGCGACTGGCAAAGATCTGAAGCGCAATCTTTTATTCACGAACTAAGCAAAAAGCTAATCATCAGTAATTTACGAATTGTAAATGGTTTTGGATGGGGAGTCGGGAGCGCAGTAATAAACGGTGCGCTTGAGGCAATCTACTCTGCCCCTGAAAAATTCTCAGAAGACCAATTGATTGTTAGGCCTTTCCCACAATTTGAGACTAACAACAAAAATCTCGCAGACCTATGGGAAGATTATCGCCAAAGAATGATCGCGCTGTCGGGGATCGCACTCTTCATTTTCGGAAATAAAAAAAGTGATAACGGCACTATCATTCCAGCAAATGGCGTAATGCGAGAGTTTGAGATTGCGGTTGGTAATGGCGTCATCCCGATCCCTATCGGAGCGACAGGATATATGGCAAAAATCATAACTTCACAACTGGAAGAGAATCCGACTAAATATTTCGGAACAAACACTTGGATTTATCCGTTAATAAAGGAACTAAACGACGAAAAACTTACACAACATGAAATAATCAAAAAAACCATTAACATCATCCAACGCCTAGGAAAATAAAATGGCCAAGACGAAAGTTTTTTATAGTTTTCACTTTGACAATGACGTAATGAGAACCCAACTAGTGCGTAACATTGGCGCATTAGAAAGCAATCAGCCTGTAGAAGCCAACGATTGGGAGACTGTTAAAAAGAAAGGAGACAAAGCTATTGAAGATTGGATCGATAGCAAAATGAAAGACTGTGACTGCGTGGTTGTTCTAGTGGGTGAAAAAACTTCTGAACGGCCTTGGGTCAAGCATGAGATCAAAAAAGCATGGAATGACAAAAAAGGTTTGCTCGCGATACATGTAAACGACCTCAAGGACCCTAACGACGGAGTTGGTAAAAAAGGAAAAAACCCTCTCGATCACTTTACATACAAACGAAATGGCGTATCCAAAACACCTCCATGTATCACCCCAAAAGCTTCAGACGCTTATAACGATATTAAAAATAACATAGAAAGTTGGATTTCAGATGCAATCAAGATCAGTAAAGGTTGAATCATAGGTGACAACGCGGGAATAGGGGTTAGACCATGTTTTCAGTTAAATAACGAAAATTATGGTCTGACCCCGTTTTTTTGTGACCCCGTTTTTTACGTTTTTACACGTGAGCTTTTATGGATGTTAATTTTGAACTTAGAGTCAATGAACGATGGGATTGACGATTTTATTGGATTCTACGATGAGAAAGGCTTTTGGGTTGAGGAATGGATTGATTTTGATGACCAAGTCGAGCGTAAAAAACTTAGAGGTATAATTCCGGAACCCGTCATCTGGCATCACACGGGAAAATTCTCTGCGGCTGTATGCATTGATGGAATGATGCTCCTTCGAATGACAGAACTTGCCAAAACAAGACCGCCAATGAGTGATCCAGACCAAATAAATCAGGCCGTTCAATGGTGGGACGAGCATATGGATTATGCAAATGTAATGCAGTTATTTATAGAGTCAGAGTCTATAAAATGCCAGGACTCCGGTGAAATTTCTTTTTCCGCAGTTTCAATTGCAAACACTTGTCGAGTAGGGTTCAGGGGAGGCATACCTGTACGAAAAAGCCATTCAAATAATATATCTCTAATGGCAGCAAGATGTACATCTCTAGTAATGGATGGGGCACACGTGAGCCATCACGACATTGGAACATGGTCGAACTTTACCAAAGTTAAAAAAGCCACCATAAGCGCTGCCCTACAACAATTTGAGAAAGCCGTTGATGATCCTGTATTGATTAAACGTCTTGCGTTCATCGCTAGGGCCAAATCTGCATACCAAAATCACGATTTTAGAGGTTCATTTACAATGCTTTGGTTTGTGATCGAGTCTATAGCTAAAGAGCTATGGCTACTAAAAGTAAAAGGTAAAAAAGCCAAAAAACCTACAATATATGAAATTCTGATTGACCTAGAGAAGGACAGTATCATTAGCTCTGCTCAATACGGAGCTATAGATGATCTCCGAGATCGTGTACGAAATGTGCTGATGCACCAGCCCGTCACAGCCGTCTGCCTGCCTGATGATTGCTTTAAGGCTGCTGATTCAGCGATGCAGTTGCTGAGAAACAAGATAACCACACCGGATATTACTCTTAAATGGAATTTCGGAGTCCAGTTTTGATTTATCTAGAGTGCCCTCTACAGCGACCTCCATCCACTAGGATCAAGACTAATTCGGGGACAGTACATGGTTCCTGGCTCAAATAAATATATAGACGCTAAATCAATCGTAGTCTATCCCTGTTTTTTCCGTACTTATGGCCCAAGCAAGGCTGTACAAGGTGGCGAGTAGTTTATAGACTGGTAGCGTGAAACTGACGGTGATGTTTGAGCCGTTCATCCTAAAAATCATTTATAACTTTATTTCTCATAGGAGTGTAGCGTATGAAGACTAAGCTTTTTATCTCGTACGCTTGGACATCGGGCGCTCACCGTGAATGGGTTAGGCTATTAGCAACTCAATTACGATTGCTCGGTTATACGGTGCAGATTGATAGTGCCGTGGAATACGGAGCTAGCTTAAGCGGTTTCATGCGAGAAGTTACGGAAGCTGATCGGGTACTGCTGATTATCGACGAGAATTATGTTGACCGTGCAGACCAACATCCCGGGTCAGGAGTCGGTATCGAAAACCAGTGGATCAGGAGCGTATTTGAAGAACAACCGGTCTCTTGGCTTTCAGTTCTTTTCGTGAATAACCCTCGGTTTAGTTTGCCTGCCTGGTTAATTGATCGGGGACCCAAGGGGTTCAACTTCAACTCAAAGCCGGACCTGAATAACTTCCCTGGGATTGAACAGATGGACGATCTCTGGCGATGGATAGAGGGGTTGCCAGCCGACAAAGCGCATGCGCTCTCGGCAGCAGTGTTACTTGAACGTATGGCGCGGATTGAGCGAATCGATGCGATGCGCGATCCAGCAAACTATGCAAACCCGGCACTGAAAGACCGGATCACTTTTCCCTACAAAGACCACAAACACTACACATTGGGTCACGGGGAGTACGAGTTCAAAGTAGAGTTCAGCGATCGAGGTAGTGATGGGGTCTACGTATACATCGATAGTGACCTCAAGGCTGTCGGACTGGTCACGACTTCCGATTTCGATCCGCGCACCGTTGAGACTTTTTTGAGACAAGGGCGATTCGTAGAGCCAGTCGTGGGACAAAGCGTTGTAATGATGAATTTAATAGGGGCTTTGTGCATCATGAAGATCGAAGGAGTGCAGCTTGAGGTCAATGCTGCGGTACACGTTCCCTCAGCGGTAACTTTCAGCTATGAAATCCTAACGGGGCGATAAGCGGTATCACCTCGTCGGCGACCTACTCATGACGCGAGTCGACGCAGCCATCTGCTCCATGCCTATCTGGTTCCGTTTCGGGCTGCTTGCTGCCGCTGCCCCCGAGAGCCGGGCCCCAACCATGCATGCGCGAGAGACTGCCCCATATGGGAGGCATGGTGATTTTTTTCGATCCAGGTTTGTCTTTCCTCGCGTCTGTGACCGACCGGGCGGATGCTTGAGGATAGTTTTTGGGATACACGACCGAACCTTTAAAAAGGAAACCATTATTATTCATGTTGTTATGGTAATTTTCGACTCCTGGTGCCGCCATATAAGACAATGCCCCTGCAGAAACTCAGGGGGCTTTGTCATTTCTGGACTGTTTGCATTTTTGCCTCTATCCGCCTTTAAAAGTCTCCTCTTGCCAACCGAACAGTTTTTTTCGATAAAAACTGCTGTTCCCCTCGTCTTTATTCCAAATTATGAACTGGCAATAATTATGACCCAGCCATAGAAATCATAACTCCAAGAACTGCCTGCTCGCCCACCCAAAGACTCCGCCCCCCCCCTCTCCCATCAACATTCCCGATTGCTCCCCATCCCCCACCACGCTACTCTCCCCCCCGTCGCTGCCAATTCAGCGATCGGGCCTGAGAACCCGGCAAGATGCAGGCGCCACAGCGCCGCCCATTCGCACGATTACGAATGTGGTAGCTCTCACTCGATATGGGAGTTTTACCGATGACCGCTACACATCCATCTGCCCTAACCACCCTCGGCGTCACCCCCTTCTCCTTTCACTCCGACCAGCCTCTGTTCCGCGTCAACAGCGGTGTTTCCCTGCCTGACGCTCTGCATCACGCATCCAACCTGCTGCACGTTGCCGAGTTGCTCGCAGAAGACGCGGCCATGACACGTGATACGGATCGCTACGCCTGGGCATCGCACTTCTTGCAGGAGATGAGCAAGGCGGTGATTGATGATGTGGTGAAGGTGCTGGAGTCGCCTTGCCATACCGGGCAATAACCAATCCCCCAGCAACAAAAAAGGCACTTGCCGCTATCCGCCAAGTGCCTTTTCTCGTGCCGCTAAACGCCAATCACCGCGCCAGCATAAACGTCTCATACTCCAAATCTTCCAGCGTCGACGACAGCCGCGCCAGTCCCAGCAACACGCACACGAGCAGCGACAACGTAAACCCATAACCGAAGAAACTCGGCCCCAGGTGCATGCTGAGCAGTGTCAGGGCGCCGTTGAGTACGGCGAACAGTACGCACAGTTCCAGCACGACGCGGCGTTTGTCGAGGTAGAAGAACACGTTGAGCAATGCCATGAACACTACCTGGATGCTCACGCCGATCAGGTCGATGTAGAACAGGGGCAGGTAGTAGCTGGAGATGCCGATCCATTCCAGCAGGCGCGGGGCGAAGAGGAACAGCAGCACCACGGTGAGGCCCTGGACCTTGCAGATTTCCAGCAGGCCTTGGCGGATCGACAGGGTCATTTCGGTTTTCAGCGAGCCGATGTGCTGCAAGGTTTCGCCGTCGCGAATGGCGCGGAACAGTCGGTCGTACCATTCGGCAAAGTCGGTCTCGATACGCACCAGGAACACGGCCATGCCAGGGATGATCGCCAGGTAGGCGATGAAGATGGGCATGTCGTACAGGATCGAGGCGCGCAGCGGGCCGATGACGGCGTTGGAGGTGCCGGGGTTGAACCAGAACAGGATCTTGTCGACCCAGATGCCGAAGTTATAGAAGAACCCGGTCACCAGCAGGCTGAGGAATACGTTGCGACGATTGAGGAAATCGAAGGCAATCATCTTCTCGGCACGGTATTCGCGCAGGATGTCGTACAGGTACAGGAACAGCAGGCTACCGTGCCCGATCAGCAATGCCAGCAACAGGCCGGGCATCTTGAGGAAGCTCAGCGCGTAGGCGCTTGCGACCATCAGCGCGTAGCCCACCACCATGACCATGAGGATGCGGTTATATTTTTTCATCCCCGACAGGAAGATGATCACCAGCCACAGGTTGCACAGCACCACGAAGTTCGACAGCACCAGCACGCGGTAGATCAGCGGCTGATCGAACAGCAGCGCCAGTACGATGACTCCCAGCACGCCGGCGCCAATGGTGACTAGCAGCAACACGCCCAGCAGGTTGGGCAGGATCTGCTCGTACTTGTGCTCGAACAATTGGTCGGACACGAACCGGGTAAAGAACAACTGCAGGCCACCCGTCAGGATCAACGAGCTGGCCATCAGGTACGTCACCGTGACCAGGAACTGCCCCACCAGTGAGTTGGGCAACAGCAGGCCCAGGCTGATGATGCCCACCAGCATCACGCTGATGATCGACAGCACCCACGGCCCGGAGCTGATCAAGCCGGCATACACGTAGGCGTGCAGCGTGGCGGTGTATGAGTCGCGCGAGAGGATCTTGCGCAGTTCAAAGCCAATACCGGCCATTTAATTGTTCTCCATGGCTGCTTGGTACAGGTCGCGATAGCGCTGCAGCATCAAGGCTTCGGTGTAGTAACGGTTGACCCGCAACAAGCCGCTGGCCTGTGCAGCCTTCCAGCGCTCGGGGCTGCGCAGCAGTTCGAGGATGGCAGCCGATGTGGCCTGTGGGTCGGCAATCGCCACCACCTTGCCAGCGATGCCCAGGTCGCGGTCTTCGGCGCTGCCGCCTTCGATCAATTCGCGGCACGAGCCGACGTCGCTGCTGATGACCGGCGTACCGGCGGCCCAGGCTTCAAGGATCACCAGGGGTTGCGCCTCGCTGATCGAGGTCAGCACCATCAGGCCAAGTTTCGGCAGGATGTCCTGGATGCGTTGGAAGCCCAGGAAGTGCACCCGGCCTTCAAGCCCAAGGCTCGCCATCAAGCTGCGGCATTCGCTGACGTATTCCGGGTCTTCCTCTTCCGGGCCGACGATCCAGCCCTCGGCGTGCGGCATGGCGCTGATCACGCCACGCATGGCGCGCAGGAAGGTCTTCACGTCTTTGATCGGCACCACACGCCCGATCAACCCGACCACGGGCGCGATGCCCGGCTCACGGGTTTCCATGGCGCTGGCCCACTGCGACAGGTCGATGCCGTTGGCGATCAACTGCGTGCGAGCGGGGTCGGCACCGTCTTTGATCTGGCGCTGACGGTTGCCGTCATACAAGGCAATGATGTTGTCGGCACTGTTGTAGGCCAACTGGCCGATCCGTTCGAAGTAGCGCACCCACAGGGTACGGATATACCCCGAGCCACCGTCGAGGCTGCGGTTCAGCGCCTGGCCGGAGCTTTCGGCGATCCACGTGGCCTGGGCCAGGTCGATCTTGCGTTCCTTGGTGTAGATGCCGTGCTCGCTCAGCAGGTACGTGCATTTCCAGCGATGCTTGAGGATGCACCCCAGCAGCCCGGCGTAACCGGTGGAAATCGAGTGCAGCACCCGCGCTGGGGGCATCTTGCGTGAGGCTTCGGCGAGCATCAGCAAAGGCGACTGCAGCGAGCGCAGGGTCCAGAAATAGTTGACGAAGGATGGGTCGGCGCAGTGCTGGCGGTAGCCTTCGCTGAGAGTTTCCCAGCTGGCGCGGCTGCGCAGTACGTCATCAAGGGTCATGTGGCCCTCGGCGATGCAATTGAGCATGCGCTCACCCAGTTCCCGCTCGGGCTGGTCCGGGTGGTGCAAAAAGCGATACAGGTCGGCCAGCTGTTGCGGGTCGGCATCACGCGGCGTGCCGCGGGTGTCGGTGGGGTGTGTCGCGTCCTCCAGGAACATCTCTTCGATGTGCAATACGTTCGCGGGAATCTCGTAGCGCCGCGAGGTATAGGCCGAGCGCTGGCCGCCGATGAACATCACCGAAAAAGTCAGTTCCGGCAGGCCGAGGATCATCTGGTGAATCCAGCTCGATACGCCGCCACGCACGTACGGCCAGGTGCCTTCCAGCAACAGGCAGATATCGGCCGTCGGTGTCGCTTCCTTATGATTCATTCCAGCTCCTCACCAACTCAGCGAAGGGTGGCCGCTGGCGGGTTTTTTCCGGAAGGCTGGCGAGCAACCCGGGGATTTCGTGATAGCGACCCGCCTCAAAGGCCAGTTCGGCATGGAAGGGCAGCAATTGCGCGGCGCCTAGACCGTTTCTCTCCGCTTCGTGCAAGAGGGCTTCGGCTCGCTCATTCTCACCGCGCTCCAAGGCAATACGGCCCGCCAGCAACAGCAACTCACCGCCCTCGCCCGCCGCCAGGCCCTGCTCGGCGTGTTCACTGGCTTGGTTCAAAACGTGCTCAAGCACACTGCCTTGGGCAAGGCCGAGGTAGGCCAACTCCCAATACCAGCGCGCCAACATGCTGTGCACCGGGCCCGCGGCTCGCGGGCTCACGCCGGCCAATTGTTCGAGGGCCATCTGGATATGCAGGTTGATGTCGCTTTCCTGCTTGTCGAGCATCGAGTACGCCAGGAGACGTACGTCATCGCTGGGGTCACCCAAGGCCAACTTGAGGATAGGCACGGCGTCCTTGCCCGGCATGCGTCGCGTCGCCAACAAAGCGGCCAGACGTTGATCGGGGTTCGGCGCGTGACGCAGCACATCCTGCAAACCGCCGTCGGCGAAGATCGGCGTGCGGGTCTGGGCCTGCGCGCGGAACGGCAGGTCTGGGATGCCAACGGCCTGCCAGGCTTGCTGGTCGCGTTTGCGCGGCAGGTACAGCGCCGGGAAGATCGACGCCACCACGCCCAGGGTACCGATGACCGGCACGAAGAACGCCAGGCTGAAAATGAACAACGGGCTCCACGGCAGCGGCGCACGGTAGCGCGCCGGTAGCAACAGCCAGACCGCGCCGCTGAGCATCACGCAGGCGAGGCCGTGACTGAAGGTGAACACCAACAGTTGGTGCAACTGCGGTGCGTCGAGCCACAAACTGGCCCAACTGCCCGCCTCTAGCAACACGGCGCCGCTAAACAGCCACTTGCTGATCATTCAGGCCACACTCGTTGTAAAGGAAGTTACGCAGCCCGTTGCGATCACAGCCAGGCTCCAGGTTGAAAGGCATGACCCGCACACCCAGGCTGTCCAAATCGGTGTCGATGCCAAAGTGTTCGTGCAACAACAGGCCGATACGCGCGAGGTAGCCTTGGGTGCCTTCCGGACTGGTCAACGGCAACAGCACCAACAGCAGATGGTGGTCGCGGTTGTTGCGCACCGGCAGGTGCAGGTCCAGGCCACGCTGGCTGCGCTCCATCAAGCGCGTCAGTTCGTCGTTGGCACGCGTCATCTCGAACGCGAACAACCCGGCCGGCAAGGTGTGCTGTTCCACATCCACCAGCGAACGCTTGAGCTGCAACGTGAATTGCTGGGCATCCGCATCGGGCAGGCTCAGCACTTGCGGATCGCGGCGCAGCAGGTCAGCGATGTGGCCGGCCAGCAGCGACAGGAGGCTCAACGTGCGGTCCTGGAACGCGAAGAACGGCATCTGCCGCACCGCCAGGATCGCCAGCAAACGGCCTTCCGCGTCGATCAACGGGATGCAGGCCTGCAACGATGAGAACTGCGCGGAGTTACCCGCGTCGATCAGTTCCTGACGCACGCTGACCAGCTCGCCACGCTCCAGGCACAGCTTGATCAAGCCGTCGTCGGTGCCCAATGGGCCCATGACGCCGATCATGGCCAAGGCCTGCGGCAGTACATTTTTTTCGCTTTCGTCGACGCGGTACAAGCCCGCCACGCGCAAGGCGCCGTACTGGCCCAGCATCGCCACGATCGGTTCTGCCAGCTCGTTCAGCGCATCGCCTTCGACCGACATGCCGCGCAGTTTTTCCCGCAGGCCCAGCAAGGAGCTGCGCAGGCTCTGGTCGCTGCCGGCAACACGTTGCTCCAACAGGTCGTGGGACACCCGCAAGATCTGGTGGGCACGGGTAAATTCGTCGAGACGGTACTGACGGTATTCGTTGGCCATCTGCAGACGCTCCAGACGGCGTACCCACAAGTCGCGAACCTCACCGACCAGCATCCCGCACACCAGCACACCCACGATGAAAGACGGCTCCAGTTGGGTGTAGCCCTCATGCCCGCTGTAGCGCAACGCGAACAACGCGGCCACCAGCAAAGCGGCGCTGAACAGGCCGCGCACAAAACCGTAACGCACACCCAACAGCAGCGGCGCCAGAATCGGCCAGGGGAAACCACCGTGCATCTGCAACGGGTCTTCGGGGGTCAGCCAGAAGCCAAGACCAATGGCCAACCCCGTCACCAGAAGCGTTTCCAGCCAAGACACCGGCCCGCTGGCGCGAGGCGCCAGGCTGTAATCCATGTGTGGAGAATTCATTGCGTTCACTCGAACCGAAGGGCGCCAACAAGTTTGTCGATAACCGTCTGAGCATTGCCCGCCAGGCTTTCACGGGACCAGCCGGCGCGCGCGCCACTTTTGCTCCAGAGCACGCGACCGCTGTTGGCTTCCAATACCCGCAGGCTGATGCCGACTGCCGGCTCGCCGTCCAGGCCATTCTTGTACTGCCACTCTTCCACGCTACCGGCCACCACGTAATCGAGCTTCTGCTCACGTGCCCATTCAAGGGCGCCGTTCAGACGCTCGTTGTCGTCCATCAGCGCTTGTTCGCCCTGGGTGCTGGTTGGGTACACGCGCGGTTGCAGTCCGTGACTGCTGAGCACGCTGAGCAGGATCTGCTCGCTGCGCTCACCGGCTTGCGGGGTCTGGGAATAGTTGACCATCGGCACGATGCCCCACTGCGCGTTGCGCGGCAGGTTCGGGCTGTTTTCACTGGTGAAGCTTGAGCAACCGGCGACGAACAGTACTGTCAGAGCCAAGCTCAGGTTACGAATTGCTTGCATAGGTTTTTCTCCCGTAGATTCTGTAATCAGCGCCCGAAACGCACGCCGTAGCTCATACCCAGTGTGCCGCCGGACTTGCCATCTCCGCCCTGTGGCGCAGATTGGTAACCGAAGGTGAGGGCCAGTTCGTCATCACCCAGCACTTCGAAGCCGACCCCGGTGTTGATGCCGTAGTTAAAGGTTTGGTCCGTCCATTGCCAGCCTGCCGTCATGTCCACCAACCAGGTGTATTGCGGCTTGCTGCGCACCAGGGCGCCCGGTATGCCGCGACGCCAGGTGGTGCCGACGTAGAGTTGGCCGTAGCGGCTTTGCAGTAGGTCGCCAGCGGTAACGGTTTCCACGTCGAGCGGATCCAGCGCGCCGGTATCCGGATCAGTCGACTGAGGGGTGATCTTGATCGGGCCACCATTACGACTGGAGAGGTAGTCCAGGTCACGATCCTTCACGTTGTTCTTCTGGTAATCCACACCGCTGCGCACGGTCCAGTTAGGCCCGGCGAATTCCAGCGTGTGGTTCAGCTCCAGCTTCACGGCCTGGCCGGTGCCCAGGGAATCCCCGGCACGGGTCGAGAACGAACGCTGCGCCACTTCCCAGCTCAACTGGTCACGTGCGGTCAGGCCATGACGCCCACCGACCCAGGCCCGGTCCTGCTCGCCAAAGGCGCGCATGTAGCCGCTGTCATCGCTCTTGCGATGCCAGTCCAGGCCGGTCTCGATCTGGTGGCTGGAACCCAATTGCCACATGCGTGACAGGCCCAAGCCGTTGCGGTCGTTGTCCTTGCGCTGGCTGGTGTCGGCGAACAATTTCCAACTGCCGTTTTCCACCGAGCGAACCAGGGTCAGGGCGGCGTTGCTCTCGTCACCGACCCTCGATGAGATCACATCGTCGCCTTTGTAGTTACCGTGTTCCACCTCAAGGTCCGCGTACCATTTGTCACCCAGGTTATGGGCGATTTCCAGGCGCGGCGAATCAAACGAGAGGCCACCAAAGTCTTGCTTCTGGTACGACAACAGCGCGCCTTGCGGTGTGCTTTCGTGAATCTCCACGGCCTGGCGACGCAGCTGTTCGCGCACTGCCTCTGGCTGGTCGTCACCGAGTGCAGACAGGTTGGTTTCCAGGGCCTCGTTGTTACGTCCCAAACGGCTGAGTGCCTGGGCACGTTGCGCAGGGTTCAAGTCGCTGCTGGCCAACAGGGTTTCGACCTGGGCTTTATTGCGGCTGCGCAGGGCTTCCTGGATCTGCTCGTAGCGGTCGACCTTCAGGCCTTGGGTACGCGCCCAGGCCAGCCAGTCATCTTTCTGTGCTTGCTGGTTGGTTGCATCCAGGCGAGCGACCAGGCGTTCGAACCACAGTTGCTTCATCGACGGCGAACCGTCCTTCCACTTCAGCAGTTCTTGCTGGGCTTTTTGCGGCGAGTAGCTGCTGGACATCAAGCGCAGCCAGATCGCGTAGCGCTGCGACGACGGTTGCAGGTTCTCGGCCTCAGGGCTGCGCAGCAACTTCAAGCGCAAGCGCTGAGCGGCGTCCTGATAGCCGGAGGTGTCCAATGCGTCGGCATACGCGGCCTGCACCAGCCAGTCGTTCGGGCTGAGCTTGAGGTACATGCGGTACCAGGCCAACGCCTCGGTATCACGCCCCAATAGTTGGCTGGCACTGGCGAACGGCAGCCACAGCAGACGGTCTTCCCGTGCGTAGGGGCGCCATTTGGTCAGCAATGGCTTGAGCTTCGCCGTATCGGCCTGGTCGACGTAGAGCCAGGTCAGGCGCTCGCGAAACAGGTTGTCATCGGGGAACCGCGACAGCCCCAGCAGATACAAACGCTCGGCCTCGGTGGTGTCGCCCTGCTCCACCGCCAACGCGCCGCGCACCGCCAGAACCTGGGCTTGCTCATAGGCATCCGGGTATTTCTTGGCGTCTTCCAACAAGGCGACGACCTGATCCCACTCCTGCAGTTCCTGAGCCAGTTGCAGCGCTTCGACCAACCGCTGCGGGTCTTGGACGCGGTGCCAACTGTCAACCATCAGCTTGAGGGCGCGCTGCGGGTCACTGGTGCGATACAGGGTGATCAACTGGCTCTCATCGCCACTGGTCAGCTTGCCGTTGAGTGACAGCAGCTTCTCCAGGGAGACGCGCAAGTCTTCATCACGTTCCAGATCCCAAGCGAGGGCCGCGCGGGTGCGCCAGTATTCCGGGTCATCAATGGCAGGGTTATCCGACTTCACCACTTCCCAAGCAGCTTGCTCATCAAACAGCTTCATTTCGGTACTGGCCCAATCGACCAGTTCTTCGGTGGTCAGCTTGTAGCTTTTTGCATAGTCCTTGTAGACCTTGCCCTTGGCCGCGAATTGCCCGGTGTTTTCCAGGTTTTGCAGCAGGCGTGTCCAGGCCAGACGATGCGACGGGTATTTACGCAAGTAGCCGCGCAACCAGGCTTCGGCTTCGACGGGGGTACCGCGCGATTCGTGACCGTAGATCAACGCATCCAGTTCGATGTTGGTGAGCGCACGCTGTTGCATGATCTCGGCGAGCAGCGGGATCGAGCGGTCAAAATCGAACTGCTGGCTGGCGAGACGCCAGGCGTGCTCGCGGGTTTTCGGGTCTTCCTTGAGCTTGAGCAAGCGGATCCAGTAGCTCAGCGCCGCTTCGTTGTCGCCGCGCCATTCACCGAGCTTGGCCATTTGCTCGAGCAATTCGGTGTCATCCGGGTAATCGACCACCAGTTCCTGGCCGGTCTCCCACGCACCCGCCAGGTCATTGATGGCCAGGCGTACCTGGAACTCCTTCACGAGGATCTTGCGGTTGTCGGGCTCCAGGTCATGCCATTGTTGAAGCACACGCTGGGCAAGCTCAAATTGCTTGGTCGCCACGGCGATATCAACGCCCTGCTCCAGCCATGCCACATCGGTTTTTGCGTTCGTCAGCGTGGGCAATTCGTCAGCCAGCACCTTAGCGGCCTGCTCGTCTCGGCCAGCCGAAAGCAGGCTGTTGAACGCCAGCTGCGCGTACTCGCGCTGTTCGCCAGGCTGCTGGGCGTCACGCTTGAGTTGCAAGTAGATGTCGGCCGCACGTGCCGGTTGCTCACCCGCCAGGTACCACTGCGCTGCCGATTTAAGGGCTTCGGTATGTTGCGCCGGGTCACGCCCTGCGATTTCTTCGAACACCGTGGCGGCAAACGCCGGCGCCTGCAGGGTCAGCGCCAGCTTGGCCAGGCTTTGCAGTTGGGCCACCGGCAACTTGCGATGATCAAAGCTTTGCAAACGCTCGACCAGCGCATGCTGCGCGATCAGATCGTTGCCATTGGCGGCGATCAGCGCGTCCAGTTCCAGGCGGTAGTAGGCCTGGATTTCCGGCTGCGGCTTGGGCCAGGCATCCACGTGCTCACGTGCCTTGGCGTAGTCACCCAGGCGAATCAGCAAGTCGACCAATTGCAGACGCAAATGGTCGTCTTCCGGGTGCGCTGTCAGCAACAGCTCGGCGTAGTTGGCCGATACCGCATCGGGCTCGCGCCCGTCGGGCTGGAACACTTCTTCACGCTGGAAGGTCGCCCACAGCAGACCTCCCACGGCAACCGCGACTACCGCCAGTGCCCAAGGATTGAGCAGGCGGTTATTTTTAGTTGCAGAGGAGTTGACCATTACTCACCTGCTTCATAGGTAGTTGAAAAGTCCAAAGGCCGGCCGAAGCCTTGCCCGCAAATCGCTGCCCATCGACTTCTACGCGGCAGGCTGTTGCCGAGCGCACGGAGAAGGCCAGGTCAAACTGACCGGCAAACGCGAAACTCACGCGACGATCATCCAGGTAGCGCCAATCGAGCAAAGGCACGTTAGCCTCCTCCAACGCTGGGCGAGGGTCCCTGTCTGAACGCAGCACCAACAGCGCTTTGTCGCTGCTCAGGGCCACGTAGCGCCCTTGCGGCAAGTCGCGCACGCCGGCGATATTTTGTGATTTGACCAAGTCCGGCCAGCCCATTTGTGCATCCAGGCGCACGGTACGCAGTGCATCCATCCCACGGATCTGCCAGGCGCCATCGGCGGTACGCGCCAGGCTCGACTGGTACAGGCCATGCAGGCGGTCGACGTAATCGCTCATCCACAACGACATCGGCTGTTGATCACGCATGTAGCCGTAGATCTCGTGCATGGCCTTGATCGAGGCTTGCTTGGTGCTGGAATAGAAGTGGTAGTAGAGGTGCAGGCCACGCAGGCGACGCGGGCTGTCGGTCAGCTGGAAGGTGTCGATCAACTCGCGGAAGCCGTAATACGGGCCTTTCCACAGGTTGGTGTAGAGGTTTTCGTTGATAATCGGCGCGTAGTATTGCAGGCCACCCGGGGTTGGGCGCAGCAACGGGTTCAGGCCCGTCAGCGATGGGTTGGCCTTGGTCATGATGGTTTCGGCGCCATTGACGTTTTTCAGGCCGGCGTCATAGGCCAACTTGATGGTGTCGGAAGATGGCAGCGCGTCGCCAGGCCAGAACACCATTTTCACCGGCTTCTGCGGGGTGGTCAGGTTCTGGTTGATGTAGTCGCGCGAACCAAAGATCTCGCGACGAAAATCGATTTTGTTGTAGCCGGCGATCTTCATGTTCAAGCCGTATTCCGGGTTGAAGTTCTCGCGTTTCTTGGCTTTGTCCGGCTGCATGAAAAACGGGTGGCTGAACGTGTGCGTCGCCACTTCGACTTTCGGGTTGGCAAAGATCTCGCGGGCGATCGGTTCCAGCTCACGCGCCAGGAACGGGAACGCACCACGCGGCGAAATCTCACCTTCGATGATCGAGACCGAGGTCAGGAACGGGTTGGGCTTGATGTAGTCGTCCAGGGTGTGGCGACCCGCGTACGGCGTGCCCCGCACTTCGGCGCGCGACGGGAAGCCATCACCGTCGATGTGCACGGTCGCGATGCGACGGCCATTTTCGGTGGTGGTGTCCGGGCGCGGCTGGTCCGGCAGGCGCAGGCTGGCGGTGAGGAATGCGAACGGATCGAGAATCCAGCGGCTGCGCTCGTTGTTGATCTCAAGGATATAAGGCGCCAATGCCAGGCCACCCCATTTGCCGACCACCACCGGGTTGAACACAGCGCCATTGGCACCGCTCAGGGACAATGCCGGGGTTGGGCCGTTAGGCAGCACCGAGACGGATGCCAGGTCGCGGGAGCGCGGTACAACCGGCGCTTCAAACGAGCCCAGCAATGCCTTGTCCTGGTGAGTGATGGTCAGCACCTGGGTGGCTGGCGGCGCATCACGCTTCAGGCCCAGGCGCTTGAGCAGCAACTTGTCTTCAACCGGCAGGCCACTGAAAAAAACCACCGGGACGTTTTCGTCCAGGCGTGCGTTGAGAAAACGATTGAACGCGGGCGTGTCCTGCGGCGGGCCGCTGGTCATCCAGGTGACCACACCTGCGTACAAACCGCTGAAGCCGTACTGCGGCAGGTCACTGTTGGCGGGCAGGTAATCGACGCGATAGCCGAGGTACTCCAGCAAGCCGCCCAGGTTGCTATGGCCGGCAGCGTCTTCGAGCGCGCCTTCACGCGGGTCGTAGATCATTGCGATACGGCGCGGCTGAACCTCGATGCTGCTGATGCCCAGGGTGTTGAGGTCCGGGGTGCTGATATACGGAATGAAACCCTCGTCACGCAAACGCTTGGCGAGCTTGCGCGCTTCTTCGCGGCGCTCAGGTGGCAGGTAGTCGATGGCAACCAGCGGGATGCCCTTGGCGCGCAGCGGTTGCAGGTGCGTTTCGAGCCACTGGCGATCGGACTCGGACACCGGACGATAGCGCTTGGCGGAAGCATCCCAGCCCGCATGAATCGACTCGACGGCGACTGCGGCGGCCACGCCATCCAGCTCGGGCAACACTTCGAAGCCGCGGTTGAAGAACAGCTTCAAGTTAGGCTGACGCTTGTGCAACTCACGCAGCAAGCTGGCCAAGCCAACGCGCTGTGCTTCACGGGAGGCTTGCGGCAGCAGTTGGAAGCTGTCGAGGGTGTCCAGAAACAGGCCGGCATAACCTTGCGCTTCGAGGGCCTTGGCGCGACCGAACAGGTGCTCACGCCAGGCCGTCGAGGTGAGGTCCATCACCTGACTGTTCCAAGAGTCGTTGCGCACCGGGGAAATCGCTTTGCTCAGCCCGGCTTTCTCGACTTCGGCCTTGTTGCCATCGAACTCACCGATGGACAAATAGGCAAACGGCTGGCTGCCCAGTGCCCGCAAGGTTTTCACATCGCCCGGCGTCATATGGCCCGGCTCGACCACGGCCCAGTCGAACTGCGACAGTTCTGGCAGCGGTGGTTGGTCGGCGTACCAGAACGCCACGCTGGCCGGTTGAGGCAAAGCAGCAGCGTGGGCAACTGGCCCTGCAACGAACAATGCTAGAGCAGCGAGTAGCCGCTCGGCGATCGCGCGCAAACGCGTCCTGCGGAAAACGATTTCCATAATTCACTCTTGAAAATGACTGGGCCGATACTGCGTTAACGTCGGGCGAAGTGACCGTCGAATTACAAACTACGCAAGAGCTGTGCTAGACCCTGGCCGATGGAGGTCGGTTCCGGGAGAGCAAAGCGTTCCAGCAAACGGGCGTTGTTGGCGCGCGAATGGCGAATATCACCTTGGCGTGGCGCTTGGTAGGTCACGTTCAACGGGGTGCCCGTGGCATCGCCCAGTTCAGCGATAAGATCGTTGAGGCTGGTGGCGCGGTTAAGCCCGACGTTGATGGCCCCTAGGGCCGGCTCGTTGGTCTCTACCGCCTGGACAAGAATGCTCACCAAATCTTGCACATATACGAAGTCGCGGGTTTGCTCGCCGTCACCAAATACGGTGATGGGCTTACGGGCCAGTGCGCGTTCGGTGAAGATGCTGATCACGCCGGAGTAAGGCGAGGAAGGGTCTTGGCGTGGGCCAAAAATATTGAAGAAGCGGAAGATCACTGGTTCCAGGCCGTGCTCGCGGCGATAGAAGTCCAGGTAGTACTCACTCGACAACTTGTCGCTGGCATACGGCGTCAGCGGGGACTTGGGAGTGTCTTCATCAATGGCAGTGCCTTCGCCATTGTTGCCGTAAGTGGCAGCGCTGGACGCAAATACCACACGCACCACACCGGCTTTCAACATGCTTTGGCAAACGTTGAGTGTGCCGACAAAGTTGGCTTGGTGGGTGGCGACCGGATCGTCTACCGAGGCCTGGACCGACGCGACGGCAGCCAAGTGCACGACCGCGCTGCAATCACGCATGGCGCGCTCGACGACGGCGCTGTCTGCGACATCACCCTCCACCAGTTCCAGGTCGGCATTATCCATCGGCAGGTTAGTCACCTTGCCGGTGGACAAGTTATCCAGCACGCGAATCTTGTAGCCTTTGCCCAACAAGGCATCGACCAGATGTGAACCGATGAAACCTGCACCACCTGTAACCAGAACGCGTCCAACGACCATGAAGTTTTCTTCCTAAAGACTCTACTGCAGACGTGAATCAAAGAGCCTGCGAACAAGGTAATTGTGTTTAATGGGTACCCCGACTGACGCCGCTTGGCCATCAGGGTCCAAGTCGCAACATCCCGACCTCTTTAAGAACAACAGCATGGGACGAATCTGCGCCATTAATGTCATTTTAATGGCTTAGAGCCATCAAAACCGTCGCAAATAATGTTGGATCCATTTGGAACTGTCAACGTTTTGTCTTGTCTGCCGCCAAACGGTCACTCGAGGCTCGATTCACGCCATTTATTTGACAGCGTAAAACCAGCAAAGCCACGGTCGTCGACTGCTGGACGCCCGCTCATTCGGTCATCCCACCGCACAAAAGCCTCTTGCATAAAACCACGCCATCACAATAATGAGAGCAATTACCATTTACACATCGGTAGCACGCTCATGTCGGCCCTTGATCATTCAGCGCTTCATCAGTTGTACAGCGACCACAACAATTGGCTTAAAGGCTGGCTGCGGGTACGGCTGGGGAACGCGGCGGATGCGTCTGACCTGGCGCAGGACACCTTCCTGCGTGTGATGACGGCTCGCAACAGCGCGCCGATCCGTGAGCCGCGTGGCTACCTGAGTGCGATTGCACGTTCGTTGTTGATCGATAAATCCCGCCGTCGCGCCATCGAGCAGGCTTATCTGCAGGCGCTGGCGCTGCGGCCGGAGCCGGTGGAAGTGTCGCCGGAAGTGCGTTTGTCGATCATTGAAATGCTGGTGTCCATCGACAGCCTGCTGGATGACTTGGGGGTGCGCACGCGAGAGATTTTCCTGGCGGTGCAGCTTGAGGGCTTGAACTACGTCGCCGCCGGTGAACGCTTTGGGGTGTCGGTGACCACGGTGAAGAACCATCTGATCCGCGCCATGACGCAATGCCTGTTGCTGGTCGAGAGCTGATGCCGCCCTCCCTGGATTTAAAGACGCTTGAAGCCGCCGCCACCTGGTACGTGCAGTTGAATGACGGCGAGGCTGACGAGGCACGCACACACGCTTGGCAGGCCTGGTTGCAGGCCTGCCCACAGCACGCGGCGGCGTGGGGGCGAGTCGAGGCGCTGCAACAGCAATGGGCAAGGATGCCTCAGCAAGCCGCCCTCTCCGGCCTCGGCGCCGCCCAGAAACAACGCCGTGAGGTGTTGAAGATCCTGAGCATGCTGATGGCCGTCGGCGCGTGTTCGTGGCTGGCGGTGGAGCAGGTCCCGTACCGCGCCCTGCTGGCCGAGCAACGTACCGGACCCCGTGAACGTCGCTCGCTGCGCCTGGATGATGGCACGCAATTGGAGCTGAACGCCGACACGTCGCTGGACATTCTTTTCGACGCCAACCAACGGCTGATCCGGCTCTATCAGGGTGAAATCCGGGTGCAAACCGCCAAGGATCCAGCCCTGCGACCGTTCACCGTCACCACAGGCGACGGCAGCATCAAAGCGCTCGGCACGCAGTTCAGTGTTCGTCAATTCGACGATCACACCCAGGTTGGCGTGCTGGAGTCCGCGGTTGAAATACGCCCGCGCCGACAACCCGGCCACGTGCTGCGTTTGGAGAGCGGCCAGCAGGTCGCGTTCGACCGTGATGCCATCCAGGCCCCCTCGGCCTTGCCAGCAGGCTCCACCGCTTGGGTGCATGGCATGTTGAGTGTGGACGACTGGCGCCTGGGGGATTTCATTACGGAGCTCAGCCGTTATCGCCCTGGCGTGCTGCGCTGCGACCCGGCGGTGCAAGGCTTGAGCATCTCGGGTGCGTTCCGTATCGACGACACCGACACCGTGCTGCAAAACCTGGGCAAATCCCTGCCGGTGAAGGTGCGGTATGTCACCCGCTACTGGGCCACTGTCGAACCCGCGTGAAAATTGTTGTCGGGCAACCTTGCTGATTTTGATTCTCATCCGTCAATGACACAAACCGCTATTGCAGCGACTTTCTGCCAGCCCAACGGAAGGATCACCGAATGCCCCCGCTTCCTCTCTTCGCCAACACGTCCATGACGCGCGCCGTGCGTCTGGCGCTGTTTGGCTTGACCCTCGCCAGCCTACCCGGCCTGGCGTTGATACCAACCCCTGCGTTGGCACAAACCCAGGCGGCATACGCCATTCCAGCGGGGCCGCTGGTTAAGGCACTGACGCAATTTGGCGTGCAGGCGGGTGTGACGATTTCGTTCGACACCGAACAGGCTCGACACCTCACCAGCAGCGGTCTGAACGGTTCGTACACCGTTGAAGACGGTCTGGCACGTTTGCTGGCCAACAGCGGCATGCATGCCGAACGCCAGAGCAACGGCGGCTACATACTGGTCGCAAACGCCGAGCAGAGTGCATTGCAGTTGGGCGCCACGCAGGTGACCACCAACCAACTCGGCACGGTGACCGAAGGCACGGGTTCGTATACTCCCGGCACCATCGCCACGGCCACACGCCTGGTGCTGACGCCGCGCGAAACGCCGCAGTCGATTTCCGTCGTCACGCGCCAAGCCATGGACGACTTCGGCCTCAACTCCATCGACGATGTGATGCGCCACACCCCAGGCATCACCGTATCGACCTACGACAGCGAGCGCACCAACTATTACTCGCGCGGTTTCTCCATCAACACTTTCCAGTACGACGGCATCCCGACCCTGCGTGACGCCCAGTATTCCGCCGGCCAGACCCTCACCGATATGGCGCTGTACGACCGCATCGAAGTGCTCAAGGGCGCCACCGGCCTGCTCACCGGCGCGGGTGGAGTGGGCGGCACGCTCAACCTGATCCGTAAAAAACCGACTGCCGACTTCCAGGGCAGCATCGAGTTGGGCGCCGGCTCCTGGGACAACTACCGCTCGCAGATCGACGTCAGCGGCCCGTTGACCGAAACCGGCAACATCCGAGGCCGTGCGGTCGCGGCCTACAACGACAAGCACTCGTTCCTCGATCACTACTCACGCAAGACCAGCGTGTTCTACGGGATTCTTGAGGCCGACCTGGACGAAGACACCCTGCTGACCGTCGGCGCCGACTATCAGGACAGCGATCCAAAAGGTTCCAGCTGGACCGGCAGCCGCATGATTTTCGACGCCGAGGGAAAAGAGCTGGACTTGCCACGCTCGTTCAACAACGGCCCGAAATGGGGCTCATGGGCGCAGTACACACGCACCGCCTTCGCCACCTTGGAGCACAGTTTCAGCAATGGCTGGGTCGCCAAAGGCCAGTACAACCACCAGATCAACGCCTATCACGCGCCGCTGGGCGCCCTGTCCCAGGACTCGGGCAACCAGAGTTCGCTGTTTGCACGTAAATACGTGGGCGAAACCACCAGCGACAGCCTCGACGCCTACGCCACCGGGCCCTTTGAACTGTTTGGCCGCGAACACGAACTGGTGCTCGGTCAGTCGGTGGCCATCAGCACATGGAAGAACAAGGCCTACAACGCCCTGTTTGCCAGCGGCACCAACTCGGCTGATTTCTACACGTGGGATGGCGACATTCCGGAGCCGGCCTGGGTTAAATATCGCGACTTCGACCAGACCACTCGCCAGACCGGCAGCTACCTCACCAGCCGCTTCAGCGTGACCGACGAAATGCACCTGCTGCTCGGCGCTCGCTTGGCCAACTATCAAGTCACCGGCAACAGCAAATCCAAGGAAAGCGGCAAAGTCGTGCCTTATGCCGGCCTGACTTACGACCTGAACGACAACTTCACCGCCTACACCAGCTACACCGAAATCTTCCAGCCGCAGACTGACTACCGCGACCGCAACGACAAAATGCTCGAGCCGGACGAAGGCAAAAACTACGAAGTGGGCATCAAGGGTGAGTTCTTCAACGGCGCCCTGAACACCAGCCTCGCCTACTTTGAAGTGCACGAGACCAACCGCCCGGAACTCGATACTTCACCTGGCGCCGCACTGATCAACGACTCGCCCTACTACGGCACCAAGTCCAAGACCAAAGGCTACGAAGCGGAAATCTCCGGCGAACTGGCCACCGGTTGGCAGTTGCAAGCGGGCTACACCCACAAGATTGCGCGCGACGACAACGGCAAAAAAATCGCCACGTGGGAGCCGGAAGATCAGATCAACCTCTACACCACTTACAAGCTGACGGGTTCGCTGGACAAACTCACCCTTGGCGGTGGCGCGCGCTGGCAGAGCGAAGGCTGGAAGTCGATCAACAATGCCGGCCTACGCCGTTCCGAAGTGCTCACCCAAGACGCGTACTGGTTGGTGGACCTGATGGCGCGCTACCAGATCACCGAGAACCTGTCGGCGACCCTGAACGTCAACAACGTGTTCGACAAGAACTACTACACCAACATCGGCTTCTACGATTCGGCCTACCCTGGCGACCCACGCAACATGATGGTCACCACGCGCTGGAATTTCTAACGCGGGCTAAATGTGGCGAGGGAGCTGGCTCCTTCGCCACACTTTTATCCGCACTAGTGACCGGCGCTTTGCCCACCATCGACATGCAGGATCTCGCCGGTCACAAACCCGGCGTTTTCCAGGTAGACGATGGCTTGGGCAATATCACTCACTTCGCCCATGTGCCCAACCGGGTGTAACTGCCCCAACGCCTCGTGGGTGTGCTCGCCGTGCATCGGCGTCTTGATAATCCCCGGGCTCACCGCATTTACCCGAATCCCACGCTTGGCGTATTCAATCGCCAGAGATTTGGTCGCCGAATTCAACCCACCCTTGGTCAGGCTGGCGAGCACCGACGGCACCCCGTCAATGGCATGGTCGACGAGGCTGGTGGTGACGTTGACGATATGGCCGGCACGCTGCTTCTCCATCTCGGCGACGGCCAGTTGGGTGATGTAGAAAAATCCATTGAGGTTCACCGCCAGCACATTGGCGTAATCCTCCTGGGTATAGGCGGTGAAGGGTTTGGCGATGAAGATGCCGGCATTGTTGATCAGGCTGTCGATGCGCCCGAACGTGACCAGGGCTTCGCGAATGACCCGCTGGGCGGTGGCAGGGTCGGCGATGTCACCGGCGACCGTGAGGATGTTGGGATCGGTGGATGGCTGGATCGAACGCGAGGTGGCGACCACGCGGTAATCAAGGGCGCGATAGGCCTGGACCACGGCGGCGCCGATGCCTTGGGAGGCGCCGGTAATGATGACGACTTTGCTCATGATGATGCTCCGTTAGGTGTTCAGGCTTGGGACTTGCGGTATTCGGTGGTGGTGATGCCGGCGTAGCCCCAGTTATCGGTATCGACTTCTTCAATGACGATGTGAGTCAGGTCAGGGCGTTTGTGCAGGACGCGTTCGAGGGTCTCGGTGAACTCGGCGATGACCTGTGCTTTTTGCTCCGGGGTAACGCCGTCACGGGTGATGCGCAGGCTGACAAAGGGCATGGCAGTGGCTCCAATGGCCGGCCATCGGGGTGATGGACGGGCGGTGAGGCCAATCTAGAAGTTCACTGCCAGGGGATAAAGGTGGGGCCAGGTACTTCATTAATGACGCGGCGTAACAAGTGCATGGCCTGCTGACTGGCTCGTGCCCATCCCGCGTCCAACGTTTTTTCTGTATAACGCCGTCACTACTTTTGCGTTGCGAATGGATGCCAATGAACGCGTTGAAACTGATTGCCCTATTGATCGTCTTCCCTTTATTGCTCGCCGCCACCGGCGCCTGGGAACTAAAGCGAATCGACATGGACGCCATGGGCGTTGCCCACGGCTTGAACCGTGTGCAGCTGTTCCTGGCACCCGGCGTGGTTTTCTTCGGGCTGCTGTCGACCTTGATCGGCGCAGGGGCGCTGGCGTGGATCCACCGCGCAGGCAAACGGGCGCAGCAGTCGCAAGTGATGCTGATCAGCACATTCCTGGAGGGGCGACAGCTGCTTCCAGGTTGGCTGGTGGGGCATATCGTGACGGTCTCGGTGGCAGTCGTGCTGGTTTTGGCCTACGAGTGCCTGGCGCTGTGGAAGCAAGAGGGCTTATCGAGCTTCGAGGCCAAGCTGGCACTGCTGGCCCTGCTGGGCGAAGCCTTTTGTCTGTACGGCGTGTGGCTGTTGCTCAAACGATGCCTTGGCTTGCTGAGAATGTTCGAACCGTCGCCACGGCAGATGTTCGGCCAGTTGGTACGCCCGGACCAGGCGCCTCAATTGTGGCGTCAGGTAGAGGCATGGGCCGGTCAAATGGGCGCGCTACCGCCTGAGCATATCGTGGTGAGTTTGTCGCCGGGGTTCCATATCACCGCCTGCGACACCGGGTTGTACCCAGAAGGGTTGGCTTTGCAGGGACGCACCTTGCATCTGCCACTGTGCTACCTGGCGCTGTTGAGTCACGAGGAAGTCGGCGCCATTGTCGGGCATGAATTGGCACATTTTGTGGGGGACAAGGCCGAGTACAGCCAGCGCTTCCTGCCACTGTTCGACGGGGCACGGCGCAACCTGGAAAACCTGGCCGCCAACCTGCAGGAGTGCTCGCCCCTCGAAGCGCGCCTGCTGAAACCTGTGGCGCTGTTCGGCAATCACTTCCTGGCTCAAATGCACAACGCAGCCCTATCGCTTGGCCACAATCGCCAATATGAAGCGGACGCAGCGGCCGCGACCCTGGCAGGCAACACCACACTGGCCTCGGCACTGCTGCGCATGGCCGTGCTCGGCCCGCAGGTCAAGACGTTGCTGGAGACCTATCTCGACCTGAACAAGCACAACTGGCCAGCGGTTGAGGACATTGCCTGGCAAGCGATCACCGAGTTGCAGCACCGTGAGTTGAAGCTGTCCAACCACGACCTGATCAACCCCCTGCCCCATCCTACCCACCGCTTGCCGGCCACCGGTGAAAGGCTCAAGGCACTGGGTGTGCCGGTGCAGGACGTGCTGGCCAGCGCAACCCGCAGCACCAGCACACCCGTGGCGAACGCGGCGCTGGACGCCTGGTTCAGCGATGCGCTGACACTGTGTCGGCAGCTGTCGGTTGAGCGGGTCACTGCGGCAGTCAATCAAGACACGCAATACACCGAAGAGCTTGAGACGCTCGCCAACGCCGTCGAAGGCGAGTTCACCTTGCATGAAGGCGCGCGACTCAGAGGCATCGTGATGGTGGCGATCGCGTTGCCGTGCGCCGCGCTGTTGCTGTTCCTGCTGATGTTGAATGGTTTGGCGCCTGGGCGGTTCAGCGAGGATAAAGTCCTGGCGTTCTGGGTTGCTGCCGGGCTCGCATGCCTGGGTTTGGTGTGGGGTGCCCGGCTGATCAAACGTTCGCCGCTCGCCGCACTGCGCATCACGCCGGATCACCTGTTCTACAACAACTTGGCGCAACCGTTACCGATTCGGGACATTGCCAAAGTGGAGTTGGTGGACAGTGCTGGGCTCTACGTGTTTGTGCATCTGGAACCCGGTGCACCTTGGCCGGCAGCGCGTGCCACAGGTTTTGGCGTACCCGGCGTGTGGCGTCAGAAGTGGCGCCGCGTACTGACCTTGCGCGCCGAGTACCTGTGTATCGACGGGGAGCGTGTTCACAGCAGCGACGTGCTGAACCTGCTGGTCGACTACATCAACGCTTCACGAGCCCGCGAGCAATTGCAGCAACAGGCACCACGCGTCCCCAAGGCAGCCACGCAGCGCGATTTTTCGGTATAACCAGGGTCATCGCGTTGTGAACGGACTCCCATGAACGCCCTGAAGCTGATCTTCCTGCTGGTGATTTTCCCGTTGCTGCTGGCCACCCTGGGTGGCTGGGAGCGCCAGCGCGCTGATGAGTCGACCACCGCCGCGATCGACTACCACATCAATGTGGACATCGCTAAACAGCAATTACAGGCGCTGGCGGCGAAGGATCCGGCGGCAATGGTCGATCTGGTCAATGAAAAGATCAGCGTGCAACTGGCCCTCTCACGGCTGGAAAAAATCGAGACCGAACTGCCCATCGCCCACCGCGTGAACCGTGCAATGCGCGCCATCGCACCGTGGGTGATCGGCCTGGGATTGCTCGCAGCATTAATAGGCTCGGCTGCATTGCTCGCCACGCGTTGGGCGGGACACCGCGCGCAGCAATCGCGGGAAAAACTGCTGCAGGTGTTCTCCCTCGGCAGTCGGTTATTGCCCTATGGGTTGGTGAGCCATGTCGTGGCGATGGCGGCAACCGTTGCGTTGGCCTTGAGCTTCGAAGGCCTGGCGCTGTGGCATATCGGTCGGTTAGGCAGCGGTGAAATCAAGCTGATGGCGGTGCTGGGGGTGGTCGCTGTGTTCTGCCTGTATTCGATCTGGCTGCTGCTCAAGCAATTGCGCTACATGCTGGGCATGTTCAAGGCCGAGCCCCTGGAGATGTTCGGGTTGGCCGTGACGCCCGAGGACGCGCCAGGGTTATGGAAGCAGGTGAACGAACTGGCCGAGCGATTGGGCGCACTGCCACCGGACCACATCGTGGTGAGCCTCACCCAAGGTTTTTACGTGACCTCCAGCGACGCTAGCGTCCTGCCCTCTAACACACCACTGCGCGGGCGCACCCTGCATCTGCCATTTCTGCACCTGGGCTTGCTGAGCCAGGACGAAGTCTGCGCCGTGATCGGCCATGAGCTGGCGCATTTTGCCGGAGAAGACACGGAGTACAGCCAGCGCTTTTTGCCGATCTACGATGGCGTGCAGCGTAGCCTCGGTGCGTTGGCACAAACGATGTTGGCCAGCGACGCAATCCAAGGCCGCCTGATGCGCCCTTCATTCAGGTTTGGCGTGTATTTCATGGAGCACTTCGACCATGCGGTGAACCATTGGAGCCGCGAGCGCGAGCTACTGGCAGACGCCGCTGGCGCGCGATTGGTTGGCAGTGCGGCTGCCGCTTCGGCGTTATTGCGCGTGTCGGTACTGCACGCGCCCCTGGACAACGCGTTGATCTCGACGTGGGAAAATGCCGCCAAAGCCGATCTGCCCAGCGCCGTCCTGACAGCGATGCAAGCCGTTGAGCTGCACTTGCCACCTGAGGCGCTGGAGATTCACCAGCCCCACCCCACCGACTCACATCCCTCCAATGGGGAACGCCTGCAAGCGCTGCAGGTGACCTTGGAAGACGCGGTGCATAGCGCCGTTCGCGCAGTGGATGCCGAGGCCGCAGATGCGCAAATCGATAGGTATTTCAGCGCCCCACGCACTGTGCGTGGAGCGTTGTCCCGCGACCTGGTCGACACGTTGGCGTCTGAAGAATCTGCACACACGCATCTGCTGCAAACCCTGGCCACCGCGACCGAAGGCGAGCGCAGCTTGCGCGAGGGCGGCCAGTGGCGCGGCGCGCTGATGGCAGTGCTGGGCCTGCCCTTTTTGCTGTTGGCTCTGTTTGCCATCAGCCGCCCCTGGCTCGCCCCGGAACGCCTGAAAGGCACGCCGCTGTCAGCGCTCGGCGCAGGTGCGTGCCTGGGCATCATTGGGGTGGGTTTTCTATGGCTGGGCATCCGGCGCTTCAAGCGCGCACCACAGACCTCATTACGCCTGACGGCTGAGCATTTTGTGTTCAACAACCTGACGCAACCGTTGCCCATCGAGCATATCGACGACATCACGTTGCAGTTCGCCCAAGGGATCTGGGTGACGGTTCAACTGACGCCCGAGGCACCGTTACCCGAAACACGTAAAACCGCGTTCGGCGTACCCGGTGTGCGGGTCAACAAGAAGAAACGCCAGCTGATGTTGCAGATGGCGCAACTGTGCATCGACGGTAAAAAAATCGAGCCCTACGAAGGGCTTTCGATGATGCTCGACTACAAAAACGCTGCAATGGCACGCAGGATTTTGCAGCACCGTGAGGACTGATCCACCGGCATAAAAAAACCCCGAACCAGTCGGGGTTTTTTATCGCCTTGAATCAGGCGCTACACACGATCACTTAGAAAACGTTGATCGGGTAGTCGGCGAACAGACGCAGTTCGTTACCACCTACGTTGTAGTCGCTGGCGTTGCTGGACACACGCAACCACGAGGCACGAGCACGCAGGCTCAGGTCTTTGGCTGGGCCGCTCTGAACGACGTATTTGAACTGGTTGAAGATTTCACGCTCGGTGCCATTGCCACGGCCAGAGCCGTCGTCAATGTTGGTACCGCGTACGTAAGCAACGTTGTAGCTCAGGCCAGGCACGCCGAAGGCGCTGAAGTCCAGGCCGTAGCCTGCCTGCCAGGAGCGCTCGTCCTTACCGTTGAAGTCAGACCAGTAGGAGTTGGCCAGCAGGATGGTGTTGCCGCCGTCGCCGATACCGGTGTCCTTGGTATTGTCGCGGTAGCCACCGTACAGGTAGCCAGTGTCGCCGGTGCTACGCTGGTGAGCCACGGTGAAGCTGTGCGGGCCGACAGCCCACGTGGCGCCCAGGCTCCAGATCTTGTTGTCGCGCGCGTCGCCATCGCCACGCTGCTCGGCAAAGCTGCGATCCAGCTTGGTTTTGTAGCCGTTGAAGTCAAAGGTCAGCGACTGCTTCTCTGGCAGAGCCAGCACGTAGTTGACGTTGACGTATTGCTTTTTCAGCACGTCCTGCATGTTGGAGGCGTACAGCGCAGCCGACAGGCTTTCGGTGAATTTGTAGCTACCACCGAGGTAGTCGATGCTCTTCAGGTTGCCGCTGTCGGTGCCTTCGGCACTCTTGCGAGCTTCCTTGGTGAAGTGACCAGCGTCCAGTTGCAGGCCTTCGATCTCTTTGGAAACGATCGAAGTACCGGTGTAGGTTTCCGACAGCAGACGCGAGTTGTCGTACTGCAGAACCGGCACGGCCGGGAACTGGTCACCGTATTTCAGCACAGTGTTGGAAACACGGAATTTGACGGCTGCGCCGCCCTTGGCCAGATCGTCGGCCGCTTCGCCGTTGCGAGTGGAGCCATCCGCGCGCGTGGTGCTTGGGCCGGTCTTGAAGAAGTCGATACCACCCGCGCCAGCGCGGCCTCGGCCACCGTCCAGACGGATAGCGTATTGGCCAATCACGTCCACACCCACACCAACGGTGCCTTGGGTGAAGCCGGACTCGAACTTGCCGATGAAGCCTTGGCCCCATTCGGCTTTATCTTGCTTGTGGTTCTTGTAGTCGCGGCTGATGTAAGCGTTGCGTGCTGCGATGTTCAGGTGGCTGTCTTCGACGAAACCCTTGGATTGCTCCTGGTCGTTTGCCATTGCGGCCGATGCGCTCAAAATCCCCAGAGCGATCAGACTCATCCGTTGCTTCAACATTTTCTTGTATTCCTTATCACTGGTTGAGTACGCGCTGTGACACCAGGCTCCGTGTTGCTTTTCTGGTGTCGACTTTTTCCGGAAAAAAGAAGGCCCGCGGACGACTTAACATGCCGCGGGCCTTTTTTTATTGGATGAGTCATGGCGGTTAGCCACAGGCGTTGGGCGCAATCCTAGTCGCGCGTTGAACTATGTGTCAATTTCGTGAATCGTCTGTATTTAGGCGAAATAATTCTAAGCAACGACCTATAGCCTTTCTGAAAACGACCAAAACCCCTTCCTTACGACCTCAAAAACACATTTCGTAACATATTTCAAAGCCGATACATTTGGGAACTCATTACGTACGCAAATGCAAAGCATTACCATTCGCGCGTAATTTCCTCCCTAATAATTCGGATGCATTCCCCCATGCCTGCCCCTCGCCTGACGCCCATGACCCTTGGGCTTTCCGTTCTGCTGTCTGCCGGTTTTGTCTGTGCGGCCACCACCTTGCCCGAGACCTCGATCAGCGCCGAAGCAGACGAAGACGACCCTCGCGTCAAGGAAACCAGCACCGCAACCCGCACCGCCACACCGGTTCGCTACGTGCCCCAGGCGATCGACTCAGTGAAGACCGAAAGCCTGCGCTCCTACGGCACCAATGACCTGGGCCAGGCCTTGAGCGGCATTCCCAACGTCAGCAGCGGCGCCGACACGCGCTTCGACAGCTTGCGCATCCGTGGTTTTGACGCGAGCAATGACTTCTACCTGGACGGCATTCGCGACGACAGCCAGTACGTGCGCGACTTGCACAACATCGAGCGCATCGAAGTGCTCAAGGGGCCGGCAGCCGTGCTCTACGGGCGAGGCGGTCAGGGAGGGATCGTCAACCGTGTGAGCAAGCTGCCGATGGCGGGGCATAAATCCAGTATCGAGGCCCAAGGCGGCAGCAACGATTTGCGCAGTTTGTACGCAGACCTGAGCACCGATCCCACCGATAACATCAGCCTGCGCTTGAACATGGGCAACCAGGACAACAACAGCTTTCGCGATGGTGTCAGCGGCAATCGCCAACTGTTCGCGCCGTCGATGAGCTGGCAGCTCACGCCGGACCTCAACTGGCTGGTGCAGTACGAATACAGTCGTTACAACCGCACGCCCGACCGTGGTATTCCGGGCGTCAACGGTCGCCCGGCAGATGTAAGCCGCAGCACCACCTACGGTGACAGCCGCGACTACATCGACGACAAGTCCCAGTCCCTGCGCTCCAAGCTGACCTATGAGCTGAACGACAACTGGCAACTGCGCCAGACACTGGGTGTGTTCAAGCTCGACAGTGATTTCGACAACACCTACCAGACCGCTTATGTCCCAGCGACCAACCGCGTCACACGCCAACGCTGGCAGCAAGACTTGACCACCCTCAACCTCTTCAACAACGTCGAGCTGGAAGGCGGTTTCAGTACCTACGGCCTGGAACATCGCCTGCTCACCGGTCTTGAACTGGGCAATCAGCGTCGAGATCCCAAACTCTATACCGGCACAAACGTGCCGAGCCTGGATCTCAACAAGCCCAATCGAAACCTCAGTCACACCGGGCGGATGAACGTATGGAGCAACGCCCACACCGAAGTCGAAACCCGTGCGGTTTACGTGCAGGACCAACTGCGCCTCAACGACCAGTGGCAAGTGCTGGCCGGCCTGCGTTACGACCACTTTGAAGTGGACACCAAGAACAAACTGACCAACGCCCAGCAGGCTGTCGCAAGCCACAGCACGAGCCCGCGTTTCGGCCTGGTGTGGACGCCGCTCGAGCATCACTCGTTCTATGCCTCGTGGAGCAAGACGTTTTCGCCGGCGGGGGGCGGCGTGATCGGTATCACCCCGAACGCCTCCGGCAGCGTCAACGACCTGAGCCCGGAACTGACCAAGCAGAAGGAGATCGGGGTCAAGAGCGACTGGCTCGACGACCGCCTGAGCACCACCCTGGCGGTGTACGAACTGGAACTTTACAACCGCCGCACCGCCGACCCGCTGGACCGTACCATCACCCTGCTCAGCGGCTTGCAACGCTCACGTGGCGTAGAGCTGACCGCCACCGGCAAGATCATTGGCAACTGGTACGTACGCGGCGGTATCGGCCTGCAAGACGCCACGGTGGTGAAAGACAACAACGGCTTTGAAGGCAAGCGCGTCAGCGACGTGGCGAAGCGCAATGGCAGCCTGTTCATTACCTGGAAGCCGGAAATGGGCTGGTACGCCGAAACCGGCTTGACCCTGGTGGGCGACCGTTACGCCGACAGCCTCAACACCGTGGTGCTGCCGGGTTATGGCCGCTGGGATGCGTTGGTCGGTTTGCGCCAGAAGGAATGGGACGTGCGAGCGGCGCTGAACAACATCGCCGACAAGACCTACTACGCGTCGGCGACCAGCGTGGCGCAGATTCAGCCGGGCGAGCCGCGTAGCCTGGTGGTAACGGGTACCTACAGCTTCTAAGCAAATGCGATCAGTGTGGGAGCTGGCTTGCCTGCTCCCACAGTTGATTGTTGATGTTCTTCAGTTATTCAGCAGGTCGCACAACACACGCACCTCATCCTCACTGAACAACCCCACCGGGTAGCGTTCACTCATCATGCTGCGCAGATCGGGCTGCCTGACCTGCCGCGAGCCGTTTTCCTTCAACCAGAGCCCCAGCGCATGGATCGCGTCGCCGTTGACCCGCAAGGGGTGGAACGTGCGCGTGTATCTCAGGTTGATGTCGGCATTCATTTCAGCGCTCTCTCCTACTGCGTGAGCGGCTAACTTACTCAAGGTTTATGACAGAACTGTGCGGTCATCGCCTTGGGTCACTGTTGCAACACCGATACAAGAGCTATGCCAATGTGCCGTGTTTATAGGCATACGGACACAAAAAAGCCCGCGACCTTGCAGGGCCGCGGGCTTGGCATGAGCGTTGAAACCGGTCAGTCCCCGGTCACCGCCGTTGTGATGTTACAACTGCACTCAATTTTTGTGCGGAGCTGGCTGTTGCTGGGTCAGGCAATGGATATTGCCACCGCCCAGTAACAACTCACGGCCCGGCACCATCACCACTTCGTGCTGCGGGAACAGATTCTGCAGAATCGCCTTGGCCTGGCTGTCCAGCGGATCGTCGAAACTCGGCGCGATAATGCCGCCGTTGACGATCAGGAAGTTCACGTAGGAACCAGCCAGCCGCACCGTAGGGTTACGTTCCTGGGTACCGTCCACCGGATCGACACCGGCGCATTCTTCCTCGGTGGCATACAACGGCCCCGGAATTGGCATTTTGTGCACTGTGAACGGGCGCCCCTGGGCGTCGGTGCTGCTTTGCAGCACGTCCATGGCAGCGTGGCAACGTGCGTAGTTCGGGTCTTGCGCATCGTCAGTCCAGGCCAGCAGCACTTCGCCCGGACGCACGTAGCAGCAGAAGTTATCCACATGGCCGTCGGTTTCATCGTTGAACAAGCCATCCGGCAACCAGATGATCTTATCTACAGCCAGGTTGGCGCTCAGTACCGCCTCAATCTCGGCACGGTCCAGGTGCGGGTTGCGATTGCGGTTCAGCAGACACTCTTCGGTGGTAATCAGGGTGCCTTCGCCATCGACGTGGATCGAACCGCCTTCCAGCACAAAACCTTCGGTGCGATAGCGCGGCGCGCGCTCGATTTCAAGGATCTTGCCGCCCACCTGGGAATCACGGTTCCAAGGCGCGTACAGGCCGCCGTCAAAGCCGCCCCAAGCGTTGAAGTCCCAGTTTACGCCGCGTACTTCGCCGCTGTTGTTGATCACAAACGTCGGGCCGGTGTCCCGTACCCAGGCGTCATCGCTGGACATTTCCACCACGCGAATATTCGGCACATCCAGGCGCGCACGGGCGTTTTCGTACTGACCGGCGGAAACCGCAACGGTCACTGGCTCAAACCGCGCAATGGCCTTCGCCACCGCGACGTGCGCCGCCTGCGCCGGCTTACCGCCCAGGCGCCAGTTGTCCGGGCGCTCGGGCCAGATCATCCAGGTTTGAGTCTGTGGCGCCCATTCGGCAGGCATATGAAAGCCATCGGCGCGGGGTGTGCTGTGCAGGGTGGTCATGGCGATCAGGGCTCCGAATGGGGTAGAGGTCGACTTTATAACGGATAAAAATCGGCTTTAAAAGCCACTAAAGATGATAGGCTGTAAATATTACAGAAGATAGCCGATAACAATCGACTAACTACAGCTGCTCATCCAGCACCTTCGACAGCATGTCGACAAAGAAGTCCACGCTGCGCCTGGAGGTGACCATTGGCGGCTTGATCTTGAGAATGTTCAGGTAGTCACCGGTGGGCTGCATGAAAATCCCCAGTTCCCGCAGGCGATCACACAGCACTGCGGTTTCTTCGGTGGCCGGTTCCAGGGTGTTTCGATCCCGTACCAGCTCCAAGCCCAAGTAGAAACCCGAGCCATGCACCGCACCCACCAGCGGATGACGGTCGATCAGTTCTTCCAATCGCGCCTTGAAATGCCCCCCAACCACCTGGGCGTTTTCCCACAGCTTTTCTTCCTCCATCACATCCAGCACCGCCATGCCGATCCGGCAACTCACCGGACTGCCCCCTGAGGATGAGAAAAAATACCCTTCGGCCTCCAGCGCCTCGGCGATTTCGCGACGGGTGATCACAGCGCCCAGCGGCTGACCGTTACCCATGCCTTTGGCCATGGTGATGATGTCCGGCACCACACCTTGCTCCTCAAAACCCCAGAAGAAGTGGCCCATACGGCCGTAACCCACCTGCACTTCGTCGGCGATGCACACGCCGCCCTGAGCGCGAACCAACCCATACACCTGCTTCAAGTAGCCTGGTGGCAAAGAGATTCCCCCGGCATTGCCGTAGACCGGCTCACAGATGAAGCCGGCGAGTTGGCGTTTGCTTGCGGCGATTTTCGCCAAATTGTGTTCCACGCTTCGTACGTAATCCGGCGTGCTGTCTTGCCCTCGGAACTCACCGCGATAGGTATTCGGTGCGGTCACCGGGTGCACCCAATCCGGACGGCTGCTCAGTGCCTGGGGGTTATCGGCGATCGAGGTAGACACCGCATCTGCCGCCACCGACCAGCCGTGATACGCCTCCAGCACACTGAGCATGTCGCGCCCGCCGCTGTAGGCCCACGCCAAGCGGATCGCCAGGTCATTGGCCTCGGTGCCGCTGTTGACCAGGAACACCCGGTCCATGCCATCCGGCGCCAATGCCAGCAAACGCTCGGAAAATTCGGCAATCGCCGCGTAGTGGAAACGCGAGTTGGTGTTGAGCAGCGACCACTGCCGCGCCGCCACGGCCGCCATGCGCGGGTGGCCGTGGCCGAGCACGGCCACGTTGTTGAGCATGTCCAGGTAGGAGCGGCCCTGCATGTCTATCAGGTGATTGCGCCAGCCGCGCTCAATGCGCGGTGGGTCGGCGTAATAGTGCTTTTGCGAACGGGCGAAACTGGCGGCGCGACGGGCCAGCAGGGCCTCAGGGTCCAACTCCGGTTCTGCGTCACAGGCCAACCCGAGCAAGGCGGCTGGCGACGGGCACAGTACCTGCCACGCCTGCGCCCGGGACGGCGTACAAAACAACGGCGCCGGCAGGTCTGTGCGGCAAAGCTGTACGGTCAGCGGGCCGGCCACTTCACCGATCACTTGGCCCTTGAGTACGGCGGCACCAGGCTGCAACAGCGCCGTAACGCCCCACAGCCGTACATTTGCCTCACGGTTGTGCACCCGCAACTCACCTTCGCTCCCCAGGTGCACAGTGCCCGCAAACGGCGCCTCGACGGCGGTACCTTGCGGCACATGCAACTCGACATGCAGCGGGAAAGTCGCTGGCTCACGGGCACTGTCAGGCTGGGTGCGCGACAGGCGGTATTGCCCATAACGACTCGCCGCCAGGCCATGCACCGCTGCTGCCTCCTGCAACAAACGTTGATCAATACCGGCCTGCTCCCAGTTTCCCGCCTCAAAATGTGGGCTGAGTACCCCCAAGTCGATCAACGCAAACTCGCGCCCCACCAATCCAGGCAGCAAAGGCACAAAGCCCTCACTGGCCAGGGGTGCCGGCGTGTGCCCTATGCTGCGCAGAATCGCCGCTTCCATCAGTTCAAAGGGCACCGACGTCGCCACATGGAAAATTTCCCACTCATGCTCGGCGTTTTTCAGCAGGTAGCTGTTGTGCGGGTCGAGGCGCTGCTGCTGTTCACTGCTGAGCACCAGCACGGCGGCACGGGCGACGATCAACGGCCACAACGCCTGCAATTCTTCGTGCTGCAACGGCGTAATCGCGTGGCACGCCTGGATCGCCGGCAAGATCGCAAAGGGGTCGCCTTCAGCATGGTGCAGCAAAGCTGCGCAGGTGACCGACAGATCGGCAATGCGCCAGGTGTGCACCAGGTCGCCAAAGTCGATCACGCCCTGAAGCTGCCAATGGCGCTGGGCATCGCGCTGCCACACCACATTGTCATCGGTGATGTCCATGTGCACCGCTTGCCAAGGCAGGTGTTCGACCAAGGGCCGGATGCGTGTTTCGACCTGAGCGGCTACGTGTTCCAGCGCGGTACGGTGGGGCAGATTTTCCAAGGTGGCCAGCAGGTGCGAGATCAATTCAATGGCATGACGCGGGTCCCATTGCAGCGTGCGGTCCAGGCCCGGGTGTCTAAAGGACGCCAGCGCCTGGCTCATGCGGCCACACAGGTCGCCAAAACCTGCGATCACGTCGCGGCCCAGGTGCGGCAGATGAGTCAGGGGCTGGCCGTCGATGTAGTCCAGCACCCGCAGGTGCAACGTTTGGCCATCGACCGTCACCGTCAGCAACTCTTCGCCGTCGAGCGCCTTGATCACCTTGGGCACACGCACAGCCTGCAGGGTATTGAGCGCAGCGTGTTGGGCCTGCAACTCCACGGCGGCATAGTCGCCCCGGCAGATTTTCAGAACAAACCGCCCGCGTGCACTGTCGACTTTGTAGTTGAGGTCTTGCTGGCTTCCCAAAGACTGCAAGGTGCCCGTGAGGCCGTAATACTGCTCAAGCAATCGCGCCGCCTGGTCGGGGCCTACTTGCGGGCAGGGTAGACTGGCGCGGTGGATCAGCGTGGCGAGCAGCATGGGGCAACCTCGGTGTTTTTATCAGGCGCTTAGTTCGCCATTGTTCAGGGGAGTTGTGCAACCCCCCCGACACATCGCTGCGTAACACAAGCTATGCTCCATTCGCTTAATGTCCATCAAAAGGAAAAGGGCCTCCGACATGCGCATTCTCATTACCGGTGGCGCCGGTTTTATCGGTTCTGCTCTGGTACGTCACCTGATCCAGCACACCGAGCATGAAGTGCTCAACCTCGACAAACTCACCTACGCCGGCAACCTGGAATCGTTGACCAGCATCGCGTCCAATAGCCGCTATGAGTTCGTCCAAGCTGACATCATCGACCAGCCCACCGTCAGCAAGGTGCTGGCGCGTTTCGAGCCCCAGGCGATCATGCACTTGGCGGCCGAATCCCATGTTGACCGCTCCATCGATGGCCCGTCGGACTTTATCCAAACCAATATCGTCGGCACCTACAGCTTGCTTGAAGCGGCACGCGGCTACTGGCACACGCTCGCTGAGCCGGATAAAAGCGCGTTCCGCTTCCACCATGTTTCCACCGATGAGGTCTACGGTGATCTGCATGGCGTGGACGACCTCTTCACCGAAACCACGCCCTATGCCCCCAGCTCACCCTACTCAGCCAGCAAGGCCGCGTCCGACCACCTCGTGCGCGCCTGGCACCGCACCTATGGCTTGCCGGTGCTGCTGACCAACTGTTCAAACAACTACGGGCCGTTCCACTTTCCCGAAAAGCTGATCCCGCTGGTAATTCTCAACGCCCTCGCGGGCAAGCCGTTGCCAGTCTATGGTGATGGTTTGCAGGTGCGCGACTGGCTGTTCGTCGAGGATCACGCCCGGGCCCTGCTTAAAGTGGTAACGCAGGGTTTGGTGGGCGAGACCTACAACATTGGCGGCCACAACGAGCAGAAAAACATCGACGTAGTGCGCAGCATTTGCAGCTTGCTGGAGGAATTGGCCCCACAACGCCCGGCCGGTGTGGAGAATTACGCTGACCTGATCACGTTCGTCAAAGACCGGCCCGGCCACGATCTGCGCTACGCAATCGACGCCAGCAAGATCGAACGGGACCTGGGCTGGGTGCCCTTGGAAACCTTTGAAACCGGGTTACGCAAAACCGTGCAGTGGTACCTCGATAACCTGGAATGGTGCCGCAGAGTCCAGGACGGCAGTTATCAGGGCCAACGATTGGGCAACACCGACATGAGGGATCTGATCGCATGATGAAAGGAATCGTATTGGCCGGCGGCTCCGGCACTCGTCTGCACCCCATCACCCTGGGCGTGTCCAAGCAACTGCTGCCGGTATATGACAAGCCGATGATCTATTACCCGATCTCGGTGCTGATGCTGGCGGGCATCAAGGAGATCCTTGTGATCTCAACCCCGGCGGACCTGCCGCAATACCGCAACCTGCTGGGGGATGGCAGCCAGTTTGGTATCACATTCAGTTATGCCGAGCAGCCAACACCGGATGGGCTGGCGCAAGCGTTCCTGATTGGTGAGGCGTTCATTGGCAACGACCCGGTTTGCTTGATCCTCGGCGATAACATCTTTCACGGCCAAAGCTTCAGCGCCCAGTTGCATGCTGCGGTAAAACGGGGCAAAGGTGCCACGGTGTTTGGCTACTGGGTCAAGGATCCAGAACGTTTCGGTGTGATCGACTTCGACAGTGAAGGCCGCGCCCTGTCCATAGAAGAAAAACCAGCGGTGCCCAAGTCCAGCTACGCCGTCACCGGTTTGTACTTCTACGACAATGATGTGATCAAAATCGCTAAAGCGGTGAAGCCTTCCGCACGTGGTGAGCTGGAGATCACTGACGTGAACAACGCCTATCTGCGCCGTGGTGACCTGCAGGTGGAGCGCTTCGGTCGAGGCTTCGCCTGGCTGGACACGGGCACCCATGACAGCTTGCTGGATGCATCGCAGTACGTGCAAACCATCGAGCGGCGCCAAGGCCTGAAAGTGGCGTGCCTTGAAGAAATTGCCTATGGCAATGGTTGGATCGACCGCGATCATTTGCTTGAACGCGCCAAGTACTTCGGCAAGACCGGCTACGGCCAATACCTTTACTCGCTGGCAGGAGAGGGTCAGTGAACGTCATTGAAACTTCATTGCCCGGCGTTCTGATCCTAGAACCCAAGGTATTCGGCGACGAGCGCGGCTTTTTCTATGAAAGCTTCAACGCCCGTGCCTTTGAAGAAGCCACCGGGCTCCAGCGCCAATTTGTGCAGGACAATCATTCACGCTCGCAAAAAGGTGTACTGCGTGGCCTGCATTACCAACTCGAACATACCCAGGGCAAACTGGTGCGTGTCACCGCAGGTGAAGTGCTGGATGTGGCGGTGGACATTCGCCGCAGCTCGCCAAACTTCGGCCAGTGGGTAGGCGTACGTCTATCGTCGAAAAACCATCGTCAATTGTGGGTACCGGAAGGTTTCGCCCATGGTTTTGTAGTGCTGAGCGACTTCGCTGAATTCCTGTACAAGACCACTGACTACTATCAACCGAGCGCCGAGCGCAGTATTCAGTGGAATGACCCGACGCTGGCCATCGATTGGGAATTGACCGAGACGCCCCAATTGTCCACAAAGGACCAGGCTGGCAAACCGCTGCTGGAAGCCGACCTTTTCCCATGAAAACCCTCATCATCGGCCAACACGGCCAAGTCTCCCTCGCTCTGCAACAGCAACTTCAAGGTCTAGGCGAGTTGATCATCCTGGGCCGGGACCAACTCGACCTGGCTAACCCTGATCAGATTCGCACGCAAATCCGCGCCCACAAGCCCGACTTGATCATCAACGCCGCCGCCCACACCGCCGTCGACCTGGCTGAAAGCGAGCCAGGTGCGGCCTTCGCCATCAACGCCATCGCCCCCGCCATCCTCGCCGAAGAGGCCAAGGCCCTGGGCATTCCGCTGTTCCACTACTCCACCGACTACGTGTTCGACGGCAGCAAACCTGCGGCCTACACCGAAACCGATACGCCCAACCCACTGGGCGTCTACGGCCAGAGCAAGCTGGACGGCGAGCGGGCGATTGTGGCCGTGGACGGCGAGTACCTGATCCTGCGCACCAGTTGGGTCTACTCCAACCACGGCAAGAATTTCCTGCTGACCATGCAGCGTCTGCTGCAGGAAAAGCCCCACATGCGCATCGTCGCCGACCAGATCGGCGCGCCGACCTGGGCTGGCACCATCGCCGCCAGTACCCGCGCCCTGATCGAACGCTGGCAGGCCGGTGAAGCGGGGCCGTGGGGTATCTACCACCTGACTGCCAGAGGTGAAACCTCATGGTTTGGCTTTGCCGAGGCAATTGGCGAACACCTGCGCGCCCAGGGCAAGGCATGTGCTGAGCTGGAGGCCATCCCTTCCAGCGCCTACCCAACGCCCGCCAAGCGCCCACTGAATTCGCGGCTCGATTGCAGCTGCCTGCAACAGCAATGGCACGTCAGCCAACCGCAGTGGCAAGACGCATTGCGCGAGTGTCTTGCAGAGCAGCACTAGGCATAATGCGCCTGTACCCACAGGCGCATGACTCCCATGACTCCACCCCTTCCGCGAAGACCCCGTTGGCGCAGCCTCGCCTTGCTGGCGCTGTGCCTGGCGCCGCTGCTGTGGCCGTTGGAGCACTTGGCCGAGCGCTATTACCGCAGCGAACTGGCAGGGCAGAACCGCCAGACCCTCGACCTGTACGTCGCCAACCTGCTGGGCACCCTGCATCGCTATGAGGTGTTGCCACAAATACTCGGTGACCTGCCGGCCCTGCGCACTGCGCTGGATGCACCCGACGTCAGCACCAACCTGGTCAATGCCAACCTGCTGCTTAAAGACGTGGCGGCCCAGGCCGGGGTGGAAGTGATGTACCTGATGGACACCACCGGCAAGACCCTCGCCGCCTCCAATTGGGATAAACAGGACAGTTTCGTCGGGCGCAATTTCTCGTTCAGGCCGTACTTCAGTGAGGCCATGGCTGGGCGTCTGGGGCGGTTCTTTGGCCTGGGTACCACCTCGGCCAAGCGCGGTTACTTCTTCGCCGCCGCGGTACGCGATGGCAACACCATCATCGGCGTGCTGGTGGTGAAGGTCGACCTGGACCACACCGAAAGCCTGTGGGGCAACACGCCCGAACAACTGCTGGTCACTGACCATAACGGCGTGGTGATCCTCACCTCGCGCCCGCAATGGCGATTCCGAGCCACCCGGCCACTGACCGCCGAAGAGCGCCAAGCCATTATCGCGATCCAGCCCTACCCGACCCGCGACCCGCAGCCGCTGACCCTGAGCAGCACCGCCTGGCTGCGCCAGTCCACGGCCATCGCCGAGACTGGCTGGAATGTTGAAATCCTCGCGCCGCGCTCGCTCATCACCCGTCCCGTACGTACGGTGGTTGCGGTCGGCGGTGCGACATTGCTGGTGCTGATGTTGCTGCTGGGCCTGATGATGCAGCGCCGTCGACACTACCTGGAACGCATCGCCTTCGAAGCCAAGGCCCGCCGTGAACTGGAAGCGCGGGTGATCGAGCGTACCAGCGATCTGGAAGGCCTCAACCGACGCCTGAAACAGGAAGTGTTGGAGCGCGAACACGCCCAGCAGGAGTTGGTGCGCGCCCAGGATGACCTGGTGCAAGCCGGAAAACTCTCGGCGCTCGGCACCATGTCGGCAAGTATCAGCCACGAGCTCAATCAACCGCTGGCGGCGATTCGCAGCTACGCGGAAAACGCCGAGATCCTGCTGGACCACGAACGTACCAGCGATGCCCGAGGCAATCTCAAGCTGATCAGCGAACTGACCGGGCGCATGGCCTCGATCATCGCCCACCTGCGCGCCTTCGCCCGCCGCGACCGCCATGCGCCAGAAAGCGTAGCCCTGCAACCAGCGCTGGACGATGCCCTGGCATTGCTGGCCAAGCGGCGGCGCTCGATGGAAGTGGAACTGATCCGCGATTTACCCGAGGCAACCTTGTGGGTGCAGGCCGGCGAAACTCGCTTGCGCCAAGTGCTGGGCAACTTGCTGGCCAACGCCCTCGACGCCCTCACCGAAAAAGGCCCGCCGCGCAAGCTCTGGCTGAGTGCCGAAACCACCGAACAGGGCGTCAACCTGTACATTCGCGACAACGGCCCGGGTTTTTGCATGGAGGCGCTGGGGCGCGCCAGTGAGCCGTTCTATACCACCAAGACCCGCACCCAGGGCCTGGGGTTGGGCCTGGCGATCTGTGACACGTTGATGCGCGCCTTTGGCGGCGAACTGCTATTTGCCAACCACAAGGAAGGCGGTGCGCTGTTAACCTTGAAATTGCGTGCCGGCTCGCCGGGCGTCAGTCTGCAACCGTCCGAGGACCGCAGCGTATGAGTATCGATAACGGGATTCAGGTGGTGTTGATCGACGACGATCCACACCTGCGTCAGGCCCTGTGCCAGACCCTGGACCTGGCCGGGCTGAAGGTCCTGACTTTGGGCGAAGCCACCGGCCTGACTGCGCGCCTGTCACGGGACTGGCCGGGTGTGGTGGTCAGCGACATCCGCATGCCCGGAATGGACGGCCTGGAACTGCTCGCTGAACTGCACGGCCAGGACCCGGAGCTACCGGTGCTGCTGATCACCGGCCACGGCGACGTGCCGCTCGCCGTGCAAGCGATGCGCGCCGGCGCCTATGACTTCCTCGAAAAGCCCTTCGCCAGCGACGCCCTGCTCGACAGCGTGCGCCGCGCCCTGGCCCTGCGTCGCCTGGTGCTGGACAACCGCAGCCTGCGCCTGGCCCTCAGCGATCGCCAACAACTGAGCACGCGCCTGGTGGGGCACTCGCCACAAATGCTGCGTCTGCGCGAGCAGATCGGCGCATTGGCTGCGACCAAGGCAGATGTGCTGATCCTCGGCGAAACCGGCGCCGGCAAAGAAGTGGTCGCGCGCGCACTGCACGACCTGTCGAGTCGGCGTAGCGGCCCCTTTGTGGCGATCAACGCCGGCGCGCTGGCCGAATCGGTGGTGGAAAGTGAACTGTTCGGCCACGAGCCCGGCGCGTTTACCGGTGCGCAAAAACGCCGTATCGGCAAGTTCGAGTTCGCCAACGGCGGCACGCTATTCCTGGACGAAATCGAAAGCATGAGCCTGGATGTGCAGGTCAAGCTGCTGCGCTTGCTGCAGGAGCGGGTGGTGGAGCGTTTGGGGGGCAACCAGTTGATTCCGCTGGATATCCGCATCATTGCCGCCACCAAGGAAGACCTGCGCCAATCCGCCGACCAGGGCCGTTTCCGCGCCGACTTGTATTACCGGCTCAACGTTGCGCCGCTGCGTATTCCG
Organism: Pseudomonas sp. PGPPP1; assembly: GCF_002255865.1. Classification (NCBI taxonomy): domain Bacteria; kingdom Pseudomonadati; phylum Pseudomonadota; class Gammaproteobacteria; order Pseudomonadales; family Pseudomonadaceae; genus Pseudomonas; species Pseudomonas sp. PGPPP1. The sequence goes on from NZ_NKIG01000007.1 coordinate 46,201, forward strand.
CCGCTGCGCGAGCGTGGCGAAGATGCGTTGATGCTGTTCCAGCATTTCGCTGACGAAGCCAGCAGCCGCCACGGCCTGCCATTGCACGAACTGCAACCGGGCCAACGCGCGTTGTTGCTGCGTCATAGCTGGCCCGGCAATGTACGGGAATTGCAGAACGCCGCCGAACGCTTTGCCCTCGGCCTGGAACTGGCGCTGGATGCCACGCCGGACAACCCTTCCGCCAGCGTGCTGACCTCTACACCCGGCGGCCTGAGCGAGCAGGTCGAGCAGTTCGAAAAAAGCCTGATCGCCGCCGAACTGACCCGCCCCCACGGCTCCATGCGCAGCCTCGCCGAAGCCCTCGGCGTACCGCGCAAGACCCTGCACGACAAATTGCGCAAGCACGGCCTGAACTTTGCCAACCAAAGTGCCGACGACGAATGAGCCCCTCTAAAGAGTTCACCATGAACCGCGACAGCCGTTACCTCGAATCCGTCCTTCACCATGACATCCCCCTGACCCGGGAAATGGGTCTCAAGGTGCGTGACTGGCAAGATGCAAGGCTGGAACTGCATCTACCCTTGCAAGCCAATATCAATCACAAGAGCACCATGTTTGGCGGCAGTCTCTACTGCGGCGCCGTGCTGGCGGGCTGGGGTTGGCTGCATTTGCAGTTGCGTGAGGAAGGGATTGAAGACGGGCATATCGTCATTCAGGAAGGGCAGATCAGTTACCCGCTGCCGGTCACGCGCGATGCGACCATTGTATGCCAAGCGCCGGAAGATAAGGTGTGGAAGCGGTTTGTGGCGACGTACAAGCGTTACGGCCGCGCACGGTTGACGCTGGAGACGTGGATTGTGAATGAGGGCGGCGAGGAGCGGGCAGTAGCCTTCACCGGCCAATACGTCCTGCACCGCTAGAAGCCTTCATACAAAACCAAATGTGGGAGCGGGCTTGCTCGCGAAAGCGGTTTATCAGAAACACATTCAGTGGCTGACACTCCGCTTTCGCGAGCAACCCCGCTCCCACATTTTGATCTGCTATGGTTTTAAGTGCGCGCCAGTGCCAGCAAGCGCTCCCGCCACGCAGCCTTCGCTGGCAACGCCAAAAAGAACGGGTTCAACAACGATGCCCGCGCCGGATAACTGAACGGCTCACCGCTTAACTCCAGCACCTCACCCCCCGCCCCTTCCAGCACACCTTGGGCGGCTGCGGTATCCCACTGCGAGGTCGGCGCCAGGCGCGGATAACAGTCGGCACTGCCCTCGGCCAACAGGCAGAACTTCAACGAACTGCCGATATTCGCCAGCTTCAACGCGCCCAACCCTTCGCTGAGCCCCTCCAGCAACCGCTCTTGCTCGGGGCTGGAATGCCGGCGGCTGGCCACCACGGTGAACGACTCACCGGTCGCCGGTGCTTCACGCACCTGGATCTGCTTGGGCGGCTCACTCACATCCGAACGCCAGGCGCCAAGCCCCGCACCACCGAAGTAGCAACGACCACTGGTGGGCATCGAGACCACACCAAACACCACGCGCCCCTGTTCGATCAGGGCGATATTGACGGTGAACTCCTCGCTGCCGGCGATAAATTCCTTGGTGCCATCCAGCGGGTCTACCAGCCACCAGCGCTGCCAGCCTGCACGTACGCTCTGATCAATATCGGCGTCTTCCTCGGACAGCACCGGAATGCTGGGGTCGAGTGCGGTGAGGCCTGCAAGGATAAGGTGATGGGCCGCAAGGTCGGCAGCTGTCACCGGTGAATCGTCAGCTTTGGAGGTCACCGCCACATCGGCGCGCCAGTACGGCAGAATCACTTCACCGGCCTGGCGAGCCAACTCGATCACGGGCGCAATAAACGGGTGGCCTAAAAACAGTTCGCTCATGCGTTAAACACTCCACGCTGGGTCAACAGATCGCGTACCAGGTACAACGCAGCCAGGGCACGGCCTTCGCTGAATTGCTCGTTTTGCGCAAGCATCGAAAGCTCACGCAGGTTGACCTTGTCTACACGCATTGGCTCGGGTTCATCGCCTTCAAGGCGTTCTTCATAGAGGTCGGTGGCCAATACCACCTGGATTTTCTGGCTCATGTAGCCAGGAGACAGCGAGAGCTCGGTGAGGTGTTCCAACTGGCGCGCGCCATAGCCGGCCTCTTCCTTGAGCTCGCGGTTCGCCGCCGCCAGCACATCCTCGCCGGGCTCGATCAAGCCTTTGGGCAAGGAGAGTTCATACTCATCGGTACCGCCGCAGTACTCTTCCACCAACAGCGCGTGATCGTCATCGATCATCGCCACGATCATCACCGCACCGTAACCGGCACCGCGACCTACCAGGCGTTCGTAGGTCCGTTCAACGCCATTGGAAAAGCGCAATTGCACTTCCTCCACGCGGAACAAACGACTACTGGCGACTATTTCGCGGGCGAGGACGGTGGGTTTCTGGCGCATAAGCGGCTCCTTGGCGTGATCGGGTTACTATACCGTGGCTTTTCCGATTGTCTGTGTCGGATATCTTTACTTACATGAGAACTACCCATGCCCTCTTTGCCCTGGCACGCCATCGATACTGTCCTGCTGGACATGGACGGCACTCTGCTCGACCTGCATTACGACAACCATTTCTGGATGGAGCATCTGCCCCAGCGCTACGCCGAGTTGCATGGGGTGAGCCGGGCCATGGCCGAGATGGAACTGCAACCGCTGTTCGAGCGTAATGCAGGACAATTGCAATGGTATTGCCTGGACTTCTGGAGCGCGGAGTTGAAGCTGCCGGTGCGCGAACTCAAGCTGGAAACCGCCCACCTGATTGCGCTGCGCCCGGATGCAGACACGTTCCTGGCGGCGATCAAACAGGCCGGCAAGCGGGTGATCCTGATCACCAATGCTCATCGTGATTCGCTGTCATTGAAGCTGGAACGCATTGAACTGGCGCCATATTTCGAACGTTTGATCAGCTCCCACGACTACGGATTCGCCAAGGAAAACCCGCAATTCTGGGATGCGCTGCAGGCCGATATCGGATTCGACCCGACGCGAAGCTTGTTTATTGATGACACCCTGCCGATTCTGCGCAGTGCCAAAGCGTACGGCGTGAGCCATTTGCTGGCGGTCAAAGAACCTGACAGTAAAAAAGGTGCCAAGGACACAGGTGAGTTCGAGGCGGTCGATGACTACCGCGACCTAATTGCCGGACTCTGAACCCCATGTGGGAGCGGGCTTGCTCGCGAAAGCGGTATCAGACACACATTCCGTGACTGACACTCCGCTTTCGCGAGCAACCCCGCTCCCACATGTTGGTCTGCGTTTTACTCAGGAATACGCAATGTCTGCCCTGGGTAGATTTTGTCCGGGTGCGACAACAGCGGCTTGTTCGCCTCGAAAATCTTGTTGTACTGGTTGGCGTTGCCATACACCGCCAGGGAAATCGCGCTCAACGTGTCGCCCTTTTTCACCACAACAAAACGTGCCGCCGCAACCACCGGGCCGGAGACCGTAATCTGGTCCTCCACGCTAGCAACCCCAGCAATATTGCCCGCTGCCAGAATGATTTTCTCTTTCTCTTCCTGGCTGGCCACTTCACCGCTGATCGTCACCTTGTCACCGTCAACGGTGGCGTGCACGTTCGGGTTGCCCAGCCCCACATCTTCAATATGCTTTTTCAAATCATCACTGGCGTTGGCATTACCGGGCGTCAACAGCTTGACCAGCTTCTCGCCAGCTTCCTTAACAAAGCTAAAAATGCTCATAGTGCGCTCTCCTTGGTATTTGAATTCCAGATGCCCAAGACTAGACCAGTCCTACGGATTTGGGTTCCAGGCCGGCCAAAGACCTAAACGCGCTAGAATCCCCCCGCCATTGGAATAAGCCCTGGAGCGAAGATGGACATCAAACAGCTGAAATTCCTCATCGCCCTCGACGAGACCCGTCACTTCGGCCAGGCAGCGGCGCGTTGCCACATTACCCAGCCAACGCTGTCGATGCGCCTGCGCAGCCTCGAAGAAGAGTTGGACTTGCCGCTGGTCAATCGCGGCCAGCGCTTCGAAGGCTTCACCGCGCCAGGCGAGCGCGTCCTGGCCTGGGCGCGCACGGTGCTCGCCGCCTACGACGGCTTGCAGGCCGAGGCTGCGGCCTGCCGGGGTAACCTGGTGGGCACACTGCGCCTGGGCGTGGTGCCCCTGTCGAGCTTTGACCCCTTGGCACTCATGCAGAAGCTGCACAAAGAACACCCAAGCCTGCGCTTCGAACTGTCGGCCCTCAGCTCCGAGCAGATCCTTGAGCAACTGGCAAGCAATCGCCTGGACTTGGGGGTTTCCTATCTGGAACGCCTGGACAGCGAGCGATTCGACTCGCTGGCCTTGGGCGAAACCCGTATGGGCCTGCTCTACGACCAACGGTTTTTCAGTTTCGGTGACACGCCCTTGAGCTGGGAGGCGCTGATCGAATTGCCCCTGGGCATGCTCACCGGCGGCATGCATTTTCGCCAATCCATCGACCACAATTTCCACAGCCGGGGGCTCAACCCGCAGCCGCTGCTGCAAACCGACGCCGTGCATCAATTGTTACAAGCTGTGCATGGCGGCCTGTGCTGTGCGGTCATGCCGCTGGACGGAGGCCTCGACGCCTTGACCGAACACCTGCGCCTGCAACCTATCGCAGATGCGCACACCCTGGCCCGCTTGGGCCTGATCATGCGCCGCAGCGCACCGCGTTCCGCGCTCGCAGAAGCCTGTTTTGCGCTGTACCAAAAATCGCTGCAGGCGTCTTGATCGACGGCATCTATCGGTAGATCAGTACTGGCGATTAGACGCGACCCTTTGTCGCGCCTAGTCTAAACATTGATCAATCCGCCGGTGGTACTGCCCCATGAACGCCAAGCGCCCAGTTTGCGCGGCGCCCGCCCTCGCAACGCCCGCGCCATCCGCCAGCCAGAGCTACCAGTTTTGCAATCTCGAGCACACCGAAGTCGCCAGCACAGCGTTGGCGGAAGAAGTGGCGTTGGCGATTGCCTACAACGACATCAGCCAGGCGGTGATGCTGGTGACGCCCACCGACCTGGAAGACTTTATTGTCGGCTTCAGCATCGGAAGCGGCATTATCGCCGACGTTAGCGATATTTATGACCTCAAACTCAGCGGTTCGGGCTCAGCTCAATACGCTCAGGTGCAGATTTCCAGCCGCTCGTTCTGGAACCTCAAGCAGCAGCGCCGCCAACTGGCGGGTACCAGCGGTTGCGGCCTGTGCGGCGTAGAGGCGGTGGAGCAAGCCCTGCCAGACCTTCAAGTACTTCCCGGCGCGCCCTTGCCGCCCGCCGCATGGCTTGATGGCCTGCGCCAACGCATCAGCGCGTTTCAGCCATTGGGCCAGTACAGCGGCGCGGTGCACGCCGCCGTGTTTATGAACAATCAAGGCGAATTGCTGCTGGGCCGCGAAGACATCGGGCGGCATAACGCCCTGGATAAGTTGATCGGCGCACTGATCCGCCAAAAAATTCCGACCGAAGGCGGCCTGGCGATTGTCACCAGCCGTTGCAGCCTGGAGCTGATCCAGAAGGTCCTGCGCGCTGGCATCCAGACGTTGGTCAGCCTGTCGTCGCCCACCGGCCTGGCCCTGCAATGGGCCCGCCGGCATAACCTCAATCTCATTCACCTGCCGCAGAAAAGTGCGCCGCGGGTCTACAGCCCCGCGATGGAGAACCAGCCGTGAGCAATCATAATCAAGCCGACCAAACCCCAACCCCGCGCTACAAGCCCTACAAAGGCGCGGCCGGTGGCTGGGGTGCATTGATCAGCGTGGCGCAGGCCTGGCTGACCAGTGACAACGCGCTGAAAAACCTGCGCATGATGCTCAAGACCAACCAGAACGGCGGCTTCGACTGCCCGGGCTGCGCCTGGGGCGATTCGCCAGAAAGCGGCATGGTCAAATTCTGCGAAAACGGCGCCAAAGCCGTTAACTGGGAAGCCACCAAGCGCCGCGTAGACGCTGCGTTCTTCGCCAAGCACAGCGTCACCGCGCTGCTGGAACAGAGCGACTATTGGCTGGAATACCAAGGCCGCCTGACCGAGCCGATGCGCTACGACGCAGAAACCGACCGTTACGTACCCGTCAGTTGGGAAGCCGCGTTTGACCTGGTGGGCAAGCACCTCAACGCATTGCCAAGCCCGAACATGGCTGAGTTCTACACGTCGGGCCGCGCCAGCAACGAAGCGGCCTACCTGTATCAGCTGTTTGTGCGCGCCTACGGTACCAACAATTTCCCCGACTGCTCGAACATGTGTCACGAAGCCAGCGGCGTGGCCCTGGCGCAAAGCGTGGGCGTCGGCAAAGGCACTGTGACCTTTGATGACTTCGAACATGCCGATGCGATTTTTGTGTGGGGCCAGAACCCTGGCACCAACCATCCGCGCATGCTCGAACCCTTGCGCGAAGCGGTAAAACGCGGCGCCCAGGTGGTGTGCATCAACCCGCTGAAAGAGCGCGGCCTGGAGCGCTTCCAGCACCCGCAGCACCCGATTGAAATGCTCACCAACGGCGACAAACCAACCAACACTGCCTACTTCCGCCCGGCGCTGGGTGGCGACATGGCTATCTTGCGTGGCATGGCCAAATTCCTGCTCCTGTGGGAGCGCCAGGCCCAGGCCGAAGGCAAGGAAGCGGTGTTCGACCACAACTTCCTCAACGAACACACCGCCAACGTGCTGGATTACCTGGGCAAGATCGACGACACCTCCTGGGATGAAATCGTCGAGCAGTCCGGCCTGACCCTGGTTGAGATCGAGCAAGCGGCGCGCATGTACGCCAAAGGCAAGAACGTGATCATGTGCTGGGCGATGGGCATCACCCAGCATCGCCACTCAGTGCCGACCATTCAGGAAATCGCCAACCTGATGCTGCTGCGCGGCAACATCGGCCGCCCAGGCGCGGGGCTGTGCCCGGTGCGTGGCCACAGTAACGTGCAGGGCGACCGCACCATGGGCATCAACGAACGCCCTCCGGTGGCGTTCCTTGATTCCCTGGAGCGTCGCTTCCAATTCCAGGTGCCGCGCGACAATGGGCACAACGTGGTTGAAGCGATTCACGCCATGCTTGAAGGCCGCTCCAAGGTGTTCATCGGCCTGGGCGGCAACTTCGCCCAAGCCACGCCAGACAGCCCACGCACTTTCGAAGCCCTGCGCAACTGCGACCTGACCGTTCAGATCAGCACCAAGCTCAACCGCAGCCACCTGATGCACGGTAAAGACGCGCTGATCCTGCCTTGCCTTGGCCGTACCGACATCGACATCCAAGCCGACGGCCCGCAGGCGGTGACGGTCGAAGACTCGTTCAGCATGGTGCATGGTTCCAACGGCCAACTGCAGCCGCTGTCGAAGCTGATGAAGTCCGAACCCGCCATCCTCGCCGGCATCGCGGCTGCGACGCTGGGCAGCAAACCGGTGGATTGGAACTGGCTGGTGGCCGACTACGGGCGCATCCGCGACCTGATCGCCGATACCATTCCAGGGTTCAAGGACTTCAACGAGAAGATCAAGAATCCAGGCGGTTTCTACCTGGGTAACTCCGCCGGCGCACGTCGCTGGAACACTCCATCGGGCCGCGCCAACTTCCGCCCGAACATCCTGCCCAAAGACCTGATTCACGAACGCACCCATGCCACAGGCCAAGTGCCGGACCTGATCATGCAGTCGATGCGCTCCCACGATCAGTACAACACCACCATTTATGGCCTGGACGATCGCTACCGTGGCGTAAAAGGTCAGCGCGATGTGTTGTTCGTCAACGAAGCGGACATTATCCGTCTGGGCTTCAAGCCCGGCCAAAAGGCCGACATCGTGTCGCTGTGGGAAGACGGTCGTGAGCGTCGTGTGAAAGGTTTTACCTTGCTGGCGTTTGATATTCCAGCAGGGCAGGCTGCGGCTTACTACCCGGAAGTGAACCCACTGGTGCCGCTGGAAAGCACGGGTGATGGCAGCCATACGCCAACGTCGAAATTCGTGGCGATCCGTTTAGAGGCAGCAAGTGACAACGGGTTGATCATGGCCCGTTCAGCGTAGATTTACGGACACAAAAAAGGCCGCTTTTGCATAAAAGCGGCCGTTCCGAAGTAGTTAAAGACCCTCTAAATCGACTTAAGTTCCCCAGTAAAAACAGTAACTTATAGAATTGTGTACAACTCGTGTTACTGGTCGGATTTCTATTGCCACAATCTCGATACAACCTCAGGATCGCGCCGTCATCCTCTTGAGGTCTCCCTATGAAGTTCTCCTCGATTCTCTTGTTGTCCCTTGGCCTGGTCAGTGGCGCAGCCATGGCCGGTGGCACCACCGAAGCCGGTGTGGGCGGCGCATTGGGCGGGGTTCTAGGTTCGGTTGTCGGCCAGCAGATTGGCGGTAACACCGGTTCCGCCATCGGTGCGGCGCTGGGCGGCGCGGGCGGTAGCGCGGTCGGCGCGGACAAACGCAGCCGTGGCGAAGCGGCCATTGGCGGCGCCCTGGGCGCAGCTGGCGGCAACGTGGTCGGCCGCAGCATGGGCGGCAACACCGGCAGCCTGATCGGCGCAGCCGCCGGCGGTGGCGCAGGTGGCGCGCTGGGCAACTACATGGGCAACAAGAGCGATGACGACGACCGCCGTTCGCGCGGTCGCGACAACCGTCGTTATGACCGTGATGACCATCGTGGACGTGGCCATGCTTATGGGCATCGCAAGAATAAGCACCACTACCGCCATCGATAAGCCCGCGGGCTAACAATGTGGGAGCGGGCTTGCCAGCTCCCACATTTGATCTCCACTGTTTGCCAGATCGCAGTCAAACCACCAACCGCTGCAACGCCTCGCGCAGCATCACCGGAATCGCCACCGGCTGGTTCGACCCTCGGTCCACAAACACATGCACGAATCTTCCTGCCGCACAGGCCTCGTCCTCGCCCGCCTTAAACACCGCCAACTCATATTGCACTGAGCTGTTGCCCAACTTGCCCACTCGCAAACCGACTTCAATGTGCTCAGGAAAGGCAATCGACGCAAAGTAATCACACGCCGAACTCACCACAAACCCCACCACTTCGCCATCATGGATATCCAACCCGCCCTGTTCGATCAGGTAGGTGTTTACCGCTGTGTCGAAGAAGCTGTAGTAGGTCACGTTATTCACATGACCATACACATCATTGTCGTGCCAGCGGGTGATGATCGGCTGGAAGTGAAGGTAGTCGGCACGCTGTGGCACTGAATCAGGCATGGGCACATCTCGTGAAGGTGGGTTTACAAGTCATTCAAATGGGTCTCGGCCCACTCGCGCACTTCGGCGTAGGGATAGTCTTCCAGCGCAGCAAAACCCGGAATCCCCCGCGCCTTCAACTTGGTGAACAACGGCACGCTGATGCCTCCGAGAAAACGCGTCAGGCGCTCCGCACCAGGCAACTGACCGGTGTGTTCATGATGCCTGTGGATAAAATCACCGCACAGCCCCAAGAAATTTTTATCCACAAGCGACGGTAACCCGGGTGGTTGCGGCAGTTGCGCAATGTGACCATGACAAACCGAGCAATGCCCGCAACGCTGGGGCGCTTTTTCATCACCAAAATACTGCGCAAGACGCTGCCCCAAGCAGCGTTCAGTGGCGAATAGTTCAAGCATGGCGTGGATCCGCGCCACCTCCCCGACTTCGTGTTGCTTGAAGCCTGTGTATAACTCGGCGCTCAACACCTGTGGATCAAAGTCGGTGTTCAGCAAGCTGTAGACTTCGGTCATCTGCTTGCTTTCCAACTCGATCAGGCCTTGCTCCTGGAAATAATCCAGCGCCTTCACCACTCGCCCGCGCTCGGCATTGTGCTGTTGGTAAAGCGCGTCGAAATCCACGGTTGCCCAGGTTCTGGCCCGTTTGCACACTTGGACAATTGCCGCGACAAACTGCTGCCGCTCGCCGGAAAATCGAGCCAGCAATGCTTCGGGCTCGATCAGGTATTTGAAACGGTATTCGGCATAAAATGCGTAGCGTGGCGCGATCACGCCCCTGAGTTCCAACTGCACCAGCAACGTCTTGAGCGGCAACTCGCGGATGTTGCTGTCGTCCGATAACGAGCGCAGTAAAAACTCCCACTGCCCATCGCTTCGCGCCGCCTGTAATTGCTCTAGCACACGAAGAATACCCTCCTGCTCCGGCGTGTCGCCGTACACGAAATTTTCCAGCACATTCAGGCTATCGCGATTGGCCAACACCAGGCAGTCGGACGGCTGCCCATCACGCCCCGCACGGCCGATTTCCTGGCTGTAATTCTCGATGGACTTGGGCAGGTCAAAATGCACCACGTTGCGGATATCACTCTTGTCGATGCCCATGCCAAACGCGATGGTGGCGACGATGCAATTGGAGCGCCCACCCATGAAGCGCTGCTGGATACCCTCACGCTTATCAAAGGGTAAACCTGCGTGGTAAGCCTCGGCCTGGATGCCGTTACGGTTCAAATGCTCGGCAATCTGCTCAGCGGTTTTTTGCAGAGTGACATAGACGATGCTCGGTTGATCCGCACGCTCGCTCATCCATTGCACCAGCCTGCGGCGTTTGTCCGCACCGGACACCGGCTCCACCAGCAGGTTGAGATTGGGCCGGTAGAAGCCCGTGGTCACCACATCGTCGGGCGCAATGGCGAACTTCGCCTGCATGTCGGCAATCACCTTAGGCGTTGCCGTAGCCGTCAGCAGCAGTGCTTGTGGGATATTGAACTGACGCTGGTAGTCCGGCAGTTTTAGATAGTCCGGGCGGAAGTTGTGGCCCCACTCGGAAATGCAGTGCGCCTCATCCACCACCAGCAGCGAGATCCGCACACTTTGCAGGAAGTTACGAAAGCGCTCGTTCTTCAAGCGCTCCACTGAAACCATCAGGATCTTCAGCTCACCGGAACGTGCACGGGCCATTACGTCGTTGGCCGCATCGCGGCTCTGGGCCGAATCGATACTCCCTGCCGAAATACCGTGACGCTGCAGGAAGTCCAACTGATCTTGCATCAACGCCAATAGCGGTGAAACCACCAGTGTCAGGTGTGGCAATAACACCGCAGACAGTTGGTAACAAAGGGATTTGCCTGAACCCGTAGGGAAAATGGCTGCCGCCGAACGGCCGGCCAATACGGCACTGACGGTTTTTTCCTGGCCCAAACGAAACTGTGGATAACCAAAGACCTGTTGGAGGGTGTCGTGCATAGGCTGTCACTCCGTTGACCGCTGTATCGAGTCAAAAACATAGATCAGCGACCGAGAAAGGCTGGGGATAAAACGCTACAAACTGATACAGAGAAAACCAGCAGGCCCGCGCAAAAACGCAGACAGTAGCACGCCTGATCAACCGGCTCACAAGGAGTCAGCCATGCACCCACCGCTCTACAACACACTACGACGTGCCAGTCTGTTCGCCCTGCCCCTGGTTCTGCTCGGATGCGCCAACCCTCCGATATCTGCACCTGAGAAGCTCGACACCCGCGCTTTTGAAACCCCCGAATATTTCGCGCAAAGAGCCTTGCCCATCGTCAAGGCCTCCTCCCTATATGCCCGCGGCGGGACTGGCCAGGGCGTCAAGGTGGCGCTGATAGATTCGGGCTTGAACAGGCAATTGCCCGAGTTCGAGGGGCGCGTTGCCGATCCGGGCTTTGACTTTGTGCGCAAGGTGCCCGGCACCCTCGACACCAAGGGCCACGGCACCCAAATGGCCGGTATTCTTGCCGCCAACAAAGATGACCAAGGCATGCACGGCATTGCCTTCCAGGCCCAACTGATCCCCATGCGGTTTGGCGACGATAAAGAACCCTTCTACTTCGACACGGAAATCGCTCAAGCCTGGACCCAGGCTTATGAAAAAGGCGCACGCATATTCAGCAACTCATGGGCCAACCCTATTGAAGCCAATACCAACGAACTGCCGATCTATGAACGACTGATGGGCGATTCGCTGGAGGTCGCCAAGAAGCTAGTGGCCAATGGCGCCGTGTTCGTCTTTTCCACCGGAAATGAAATCAAGCGCGAACCCCTCGCCGAGCCCGGCCTTCCCGCACTGGTGCCCGAATTGGAAAAGGGCTGGATCGCCGTCATGGCACTCAACAGCGATGGCACTGCTATCAACCAGAAGTCCAATTACTGTGGCCTGGCCGCTCGATGGTGCATCGCCGTACCGGGGGGTGATGGCCGCGCAGGTTTATTAACTACCAGCAAGGACGGAGGCTATGGCCCGACTGCGGGCACCTCGCCAGCCGCTGCGCTGGTCAGCGGAGCATTGGCCGCACTGCAAAGTCGCTACCCGCAAATGACGCCCCAACAACTACGCGAGCGCCTGCTCAGCACCGCCAATCGAACGGGTATCTACGCCAACAGCGAAGCCTATGGGCGCGGCTTGATGGACTTGGAGGCGGCTTCACGGCCTTAAATCGACCCTTACGTATGTTCACGCACAGAACCCTGGTCAGTGGTTCTACCTAACTGTGTGTGTATTCCTGATAGGCTTGGCACTCTTCATCACTCGAAACAAATACCGCCCTCACCCACTCCTGCGTGACCCACCATGAACCTGGCTCCCGACCTCCCCGATGACCACGAGTTACAGCAACTCCTGCAGTTGCTCCACGAAGAAGTCGGCTTGCCCCAACACAAGGCCGTCCGTCTGCAAACCTCGATCAACTTCGACCTGGGCTGCGACGGTGCCGAGACCAAGCAATTCATGGAAGCCGTGGAGCAAGCGTTTGAGCTCGACCTCGGCGACTACGATGCTTACCGTTACTTCAACCCACCGGTATTCGATGTATTCCTCAAACACCGCGCCAAGGGCCGCGGTAAAAAAATCCCGCTGACCATTGGCATGCTGCACCTGGCTATCAAGGCCCATGGCTGGGACACGCAGACTCTCGAAAAACTGTGCTAATCCAAAGCACAACGTAGATCGAATGTGGGAGCGGGCTTGCTCGCGAATGCGGTGGATCAGTCGACCTGTTCAGTGACTGAAACTGCGCATTCGCGAGCAAGCCCGCTCCCACACTTGTTTTGCGTTAACCTGACGAGCCGCGCTTACAACACCAAGGACCTTACATGGACGTAACAATGGGCCTGCTGGCCGCCCTGCTCTGGGGCGGTACGGATTTTCTCGTGGGCCTCAATGCTCGCGCCGTGGGCGTCAAGCGCGCCGTGTACTTCGGCCAAGCCCTAGGCTTCCTGATCATGACCCTGCTGTTGGTCATCGTTCCTACCTTCCTGTCCAAATCCCTCGACGCCCCTCTAAGCGTCTGGCTGCTGGGTATTACCGCCGCCCTGCTCACGGTGTCTGGTGCCCTCGCATTGTCCAAGGCCTTCGCCCTGGGCAAGGCCGCCATCGTCGCGCCGCTGGTGACGTCCTACGGCGTAGTGACCACGCTGCTGTCGTGGGCCAGCGGCGAACACATCAGCCTGATCCAACTCGGCTGCATCGCCCTGTGCGTGGTAGGCGTAATACTCTCCAGCATCCACAAGGACAACGGCACGCCCCACAAGAACCCACGCCTGTCCATCGCCTACGCCATGCTCGCCGCTTTGCTGTATGGCACCAGTTTCTGGTTGCAAGGCCGCTACACACTGCCGGCGCTTGGGCCGATCACCATGCTGTGGCTAGGCTACCTGGTCGGCCTGTGCATATTGGTAGTGATGGTATTGAAGGTCAAAGACGGCCTGAAAATCCCGCCACTGAAAAACTGCGCGACGTTGACCGGTGCCAGCTTGATGAACCTGGGTGGGTTCTCGGCGTTTTCATGGGGGGCGATGGCGGGGTCGGTTTCGGTGGTGACGGTGATCAGTACGTTGTCGGGCGGGATCGCGGCAATTCTGGGGTTTGTGTTTTTCAAGGAGCGGCTATCGGCGGTGCAAGTGCTGGGGGTCGTATTAGTGCTGGTCGGCGCGGTGGTCTTGCACGTCGCTGACTAACCTCTCGCGCACAAAAAAGCCGCCCACAAGAGGCGGCTTTTTCACAACGACTGAATCTTACAACTTAGGACCGGCAGCCTTGATCGCATCGCTCACTTCAAACTTCTTGAAGTTCTCGATGAACAAGCCAGCCAGTGCCTTCGCAGCTTCATCGTAGGCAGCTTTGTCAGCCCAGGTGTTACGTGGGTTCAACAGGCCAGTCTCAACGCCCGGTACGGCCAACGGCACGTCGAGGTTGATGGTGTCGAGGTGTTCGGTTTCAGCACCGATCAACGCGCCGCTCTGGATCGCTGCGATCACGCCGCGAGTGGTCGGGATGTTGAAGCGGTTGCCGACGCCGTAGCCGCCGCCGGTCCAGCCGGTGTTGACCAGGTAGACCTTGGAACCGAAACCACGAATGCGCTTGATCAGCAGCTCAGCGTATTCGCCAGCTGGGCGCGGGAAGAATGGCGCGCCGAAGCAGGTGGAGAAGGTCGACTTGATGCCGCCGCCGGAACCCATTTCAGTCGAGCCCACCAGAGCGGTGTAGCCGGACAGGAAGTGGTAGGCCGCTTGCTCTTCGCTGAGGATCGACACCGGTGGCAGCACGCCAGTCAGGTCGCAGGTCAGGAAGATCACAGCGTTTGGCTCGCCGCCCAGGTTCTTCTCGGAACGCTTGGCAACGTGTTCCAGCGGGTAGGCGGCACGGCTGTTCTGGGTCAGGCTGACATCGGTGTAGTCGGCGTGCTTGGCGTCGTTGATCACGACGTTTTCCAGCACAGCGCCATGCTTGATGGCTTTCCAGATAACCGGCTCGTTCTTCTCGGAGAGGTCGATGCACTTGGCATAGCAACCGCCTTCGATGTTGAACACCACGCCTTCGCCCCAACCGTGTTCGTCGTCACCGATCAGGTAACGGCTTTCGTCGGCGGACAGGGTGGTTTTACCGGTGCCCGACAGACCGAAGAACAGGGTCACGTCGCCTGCTTCACCAATGTTGGCGGCGCAGTGCATCGGCAGCACGTCGGAAGCCGGCAGCAGGAAGTTCTGCACCGAGAACATGGCTTTCTTCATTTCACCGGCGTAACGCATGCCGGCAATCAGCACTTTCTTCTGGGCGAAGTTGAGGATCACGCAACCGTCGGAATTGGTGCCGTCACGTTCTGGCACGCATTCGAAGTTGGCCACGTTGAGCACTTGCCATTCTTCACGACCGGCCGGGTTGTACTGTGCCGGGTTGATGAACAGGCAACGACCGAACAGGTTCTGCCAGGCAGTCTGGGTGGTCATTTTCACGGCCAGGTAGTGATCTTCGGCAGCACCTACGTGAACGTGGGAAACGAAATGCTCTTGCGCGTTATTGAAGGCCTCGACACGAGCCCACAGGGCATCGAACTTGTCGGCCGGGAACTTGCGGTTGATCGGGCCCCAGGCGATAGCATCCTGGGTAGTCGGCTCTTCAACGATGAAACGGTCGACTGGCGAACGACCGGTACGGTGACCGGTTTCTACGACCAGCGCGCCAGTATCGGCAAGCACGCCTTCACCGCGCTGCAGGGCTTCTTTGACCAGATCGTCAACACTCAGATCGGTGTATACGGCGTTATTGGCTTGCGTCATGAGGTTCCCCGTCGGCCTATGGCCGAGTGCTCCAAACGTTTTGTAGTAGAAAGTTGCGCACTACTACCGCGAAAAAAGTGGGCCGGATTATGCCAGAAAAGCCCAAAAAGAGTAGGGCCCTCCCGTCAGAACTGCGCTAATCCGGCGTTTGTCAGGTGATTTACCTGTGCTTAAACGTTTTAGTGGCGGGTGTCGGAAGGGGTGTCGATGCCAGCCCCTGCAAACAATTGCACTACATCGGCCGCATCGAATAGGTAGCGCTGGTTGCAGAACTGGCAGTCGATCTCGATGTTGCCACCATGCTCCACCACCAGGTTCTGCGCGTCTTCCAGGCCCAAGCTTACCAGTGCATTGGCCGAACGCTCGCGCGAGCAGCTGCAGTGGAAGCGCAGGTTCTGTGCGTCAAACAGCCGCACGGCTTCCTCATGATAGAGACGGTGCAGGATGGTTTCGTTGCTCAGGCCCAGCAATTCTTCGGCCGTGAGGGTGCCGGCCAGGGCAGTGAGGCCGCGCCAGCTTTCCGCACGATCGTCGTCATCCTTGATCCGGTCGGCCGGCAACTGCTGCAGCAACAGGCCGCGGGCGCGGTGGCCATCGGCGTTGAGCCAGAAACGCGTGCCAACCTGCTGGGACATCACGAAATAGTTGGTGAAGCAGTCCGACAGGGTTTCGCCATCGAGGTCGACAATGCCCTGGTAGCGCTGGCCTTCAGTCGGGTCGACGGTGAGCGCCAGGACGCCGTTAGGCATCAGGTCCGACAGGGTGGCATCCGGGGCAATCAGGTCAGCCTCGTAACGGGCCAAACCACGGATGTCACGCTCGCTGGAACACTCGATCATCAGCAACGGGATCGGACCTTCGGAGCGCGCCTGCAAGATCAGCAAACCGTCGAACTTCATGGTGCCTACCAGCAGCGCAGCCGCCGCCATCAGCTCACCGAGCAGTTGCGCGACCGGCTCCGGATAAGGGTGCTTGGCAAGGACTTCGGCGTAGCTGCGCTCCAGCGACACCAGTTCGCCGCGGGCGTCGGTCTCGTCGAAGATGAAGCGTTGGGTGAAGTCGGTATCCGGTAGATCAGTCATAGGTCTGGGTATCTGAATTGATGACAAATTGATTACAAGGTTTATAGAATGAAACGCTTTAGCACCAATTTGGTGCGGTTTTTTTAAAGCACAGAGGGACAGTTTATGAACAATCCGGGTTTGTTCCAAGCCAAGTGGAACCTCGGGCGATGGGCCGTTTGCAATCTACTCGCAATCGGGTTGTTGTGTTTTTGGCTATGGCCCACAGGCCAGATGCTATGTGTGGTATTCGACGAGTGGCTGTTTCATCTGCTCAATGACCCGCTGGCGAGCAATACAACCTGGCTACACGTGTGGGCTGTCGCCAGTTTGCGACCGTTTGATGCGGTGGTCGGCGTGATCCTGCTGACGCTGCTGATTCGCGCAGATTGGGTATTCAAGGCCGTGCAGGTGCGTCAGGCGGTGTTAGGTTTTGTCGGCATTTTGTTGCTGCTGCTGTTCATCCGCATGCTGTTTTCCAAACTCGCCGCGCAAATGGGCTGGCAACACCATAGCCCGTCGATGGTGATCAGCGGCGCAATCCAGATGAGTGACTATTTCCCTGGGTTGGAAAAGACCTGGGAATTGAAGGACCGTTCGAGCCAGAGCTTTCCCGGGGATCACGCCTCGGTGTTGTTGATCTGGGGAATGTTCATGACGGTGTTCGCCAAGCGGATGGGCCAGGTACTGGTGATCTGGGGCCTGGCGTTGCTGTTCATGATGCCCCGCCTGGTGGCAGGTGCGCATTGGGGGCAGGACGACTACATCGGTGGGGTGCTGTTAGCACTGTTGGCGCTAGGGTGGGGGTACTACACGCCGTTTGCGGCGAAGGTGTCGCAGGGGTTGTTGCGGCTGACGGCACCGGTGTTTGGAATACTTAAGCGCGTGCCAATGATCAACCGACTGAACGTCATACGCGTGTAGTGAGCGGGCTTGTCGAATCGTCGCACCACCCAGCGCGGGCAAGCCCGCTCACTACAAGGTCAGTCGTCGTTGCCGCTGCCGCGGAACTTGAACAGGTCGCGGCGTTGCTTTTTGCTCGGTTTGCCGTCGGTGCTCAAACCCATGGCGCCAGCCTTGCGCATCGCCGCCGCATTTTCGCGCTTGGCGATGCTGGCTTCTGTTTCAGCGTACAACGCCTGCGCCTCGGGCGCGCCGCGGCGCACGATGGAAAGTGCCTGCACTACGACGGTTTTTTCATCGAAGCCAGTACGAATCTGGAACTCATCGCCGATACGCGGCTCTTTGCCCGGCTTGCAGCGTTCACCGCGATGGTGCACCTTGCCGCTCTCGATGGCGGCCTTGGCCAGGGCACGGGTTTTATAAAAACGCGCCGCCCACAACCACTTGTCCAAACGGACCTTCTCTTCCTCTTCCTGCTTTTGAGCCACTTGAATTCCTCGCTCTGAAAAATGTCGCAACTTTACCGTTGAAACCCTTCGACGCATAAACCTCAAGGCTCACCTAAGATACGCCAGACACCGCGAGATTTGCGCGGCTTTCCCATCCGGCGGCTGATTACCGCAGCCTGAGAGATATCTGTCGCCATTTACCGAATATTCTGCGTGAATACCGCGAATTCGGCACCAAACCCTCAACGAAGGTTTGGCGATTGTCACAATCCGTGAGCAGTTGGACGTTACTGTCCTCGACGACTACGAAACATTTCTGAATTACCGGTTACCCATATTGAAGACATTTGACCATTTGACCGTTGTCGGTCTGCGTGAGTGGGTGGCACTTCCCGATTTGGGGGTGGCTGGCCTGCGCGCGAAGATCGACACCGGCGCCAGCACCTCCAGCCTGCACGCCACCGATATCGAGCCGTTTGAGCGCGACGGTGAAAAGTGGGTGCGCTTTACCGCGCACCTGGGCAGCGTGGTGCAACTGCGTCACCGTCGCTGCGAAGCGCCCCTGGTGACAATGAAAACCATCAAGAGCTCCAACGGCCATGCGCAGGTGCGCTATGTGATCAGCACCACCCTGGCGTTGGGTGATCGGGTATGGCGGGTGGAGTTCACCCTGGCCTGCCGCAAAGCCATGCGTTACCGCCTGTTGCTCGGCTCCAAGGCGCTGATTGACGGCCAATTGGTGGTCAACCCCGGCGTCAAGTACGTTCAAGACAAGCCGGTGTTCCCGGTCTCTACTATTTCTGCCCCAGGTGCTGCATGAAGATTGCTGTGCTGTCGCGAAACCCGCGTCTGTATTCCACCCGCCGCCTGGTCGAGGCCGGCACCGAGCGTGGCCACGAAATGGTGGTGATCGACACGCTGCGTGCCTATATGAACATTGCCAGCCACAAGCCGCAGATCCATTACCGGGGCAAGCCGCTGGAAGGCTTCGATGCGGTGATCCCGCGCATCGGCGCCTCGGTCACCTTCTACGGCTGCGCCGTATTGCGCCAGTTTGAAATGATGGGGGTATTTCCCCTCAATGAATCCGTGGCCATCGCGCGCTCGCGGGACAAGTTGCGCTCGCTGCAACTGCTGTCGCGCCGTGGCATCGGCTTGCCGGTCACCGGTTTTGCCCACTCCCCGGACGACATCCCCGACCTGATCGAGATGGTCAACGGTGCGCCATTGGTGATCAAGGTGCTGGAGGGCACTCAGGGCATCGGCGTGGTGTTGTGTGAAACCGCAACAGCGGCGGAGTCCGTGATCGAAGCGTTCATGGGCCTCAAGCAGAACATCATGGTGCAGGAATACATCAAGGAAGCCGGCGGTGCGGATATCCGCTGCTTCGTGGTGGGCGACAAGGTGATCGCCGCTATGAAACGCCAGGCCAAGCCGGGTGAATTCCGCTCCAACCTGCACCGTGGCGGCAGTGCCAGCCTGATCAAGATCACCCCGGAAGAACGCATGACCGCACTGCGGGCGGCCAAGGTGATGGGGTTGAGTGTGGCGGGCGTGGATATCTTGCGTTCCAACCACGGGCCGCTGGTGATGGAGGTGAACTCATCGCCGGGGCTGGAGGGGATTGAAACCACCACGGGCAAGGATGTGGCGGGGATCATCATTCAGCATCTGGAGAAGAATGGTGGGCCGAATATGACTCGGACCAAAGGTAAGGGCTGACAACACACAGCTTTTGAAACACTGCAAATCAATGTGGGAGCGGGCTTGCTCGCGAATGCAGTGGTTCAGTCGATGGATCTGTTGACTGACACTCCGTATTCGCGAGCAAGCCCGCTCCCACATTTGACCTGTGTGTGTGTTGCTTAGACCGCATCCCTGGGCAGCATCAACCCAAGCGGCAAGCGCACCCGCGCTTCCAGGCCCCCGCCTTCACGGTTGCGCAATTCAACATTGCCGCCATGCATCGACGCAATCCGCCGCACAATCGCCAGGCCCAGGCCTGTGCCCTTGCCACCCCGGGCTCGGTCGCCACGGGTAAACGGGTTGAAGATACCTTCCAGCTCATCAGGGTCGATACCCGCCCCGCGGTCCATGACACTCAGCACCACATAGGGCGCGGCACTGTCACCGGACACGTACGCCGCCACTTCCACATCCGAGCCGGCATGGTGCAAAGCGTTGCCGATCAGGTTGTTCAGCAGGCGTTTCATCGACACCCGGCGCAAGGCAAACGGCTGGATCGGCTCCAGGCGCGTGCGCACCTGTTCGCCATTCTGGTTGTAAGGCGCAACTACCTCGCGAACCAAATCGGTAAGGTCGACTTCCTCAACGACCTCATCACGGCCATCGCGAATAAATGCCAGGAACTGGTCAAGAATCGCGTCCATGTCCTCGATGTCGCGAACCATATCGTCGGTGAGGTCGTTATGGTTGCCCATCAGCTCCAAGGACAGCCGTAAACGCGTCAGGGGAGTGCGTAAATCGTGGGACACCCCCGCCAGCATCAGTTCGCGCTCGCGCCCGGCCTGTTCGACGTCTTCCGCCATTTGATTGAAGGCGCCGTATACCTCGGTCATTTCACTGGGCGTATCACTGACCGGAAGACGCACGCTACGCCCCTGCCCGAGTTGGCGCGCTGCAAATACCAGGCGTTTAAGCGGCTGGTTGAGCTGACGCACAAAAATCCACGCGGACGCCGTGGATAACAACCCAATCGCCAGGAACCAACCCAGCACGTTCCAGATCTTCTGTCCCCGCAGCGGGTGCGGATACAACGGCACTTTCAGCCAGTCCTCACCCAGACTCGGCGCACGCACCCACAGCGCGGGGGACACATGCATCCGCAACCGCACCTCGGTGTCTTCACCGAGTTCAGCCTGCATCTGGCGTTGGTAAATCTCGCTGTAGGGCCAGTGCTGCTCGCCCTCTGGCACGCCGGCGCCAGCGACACGTACCAACGTCGCTGCCTTGGCGATTTTCTCGCGATTTTCAGGGTCGGCGGCCCAATACGCGCGCAGCGTCAGCGCCACGCCGTGGCTGTACTGTCGGTCCACCAACACGTCTTCGTTCATCAGCAGATAAACCAACGTGAGTGCCTTGGAAAACAGAACGACGATCAGCACCAGCCAAAGGGTGCGGGAGAAGAAACTTTGCGGGAACCACAGAGGGGTTTTCATAGAAGACAGCTAGACACCTTGCAGGAACGAGCGGCGCTCGCAGAATTGCAGACGCCGGGCACCCCGTCGCCCCTCATGGAGCCAAACGCCAGGATACCCGTCTCTGCAAATCATCGGTCACTTGGTTGCGGTGCCATCCGGCACAAACACATAACCCACGCCCCAAACCGTCTGGATATAACGCGGCTTGGACGGGTCCGGCTCGATCATCCGGCGCAAACGGGAGATCTGCACGTCGATGGAGCGCTCCAGGGCGTCCCATTCGCGACCACGGGCCAGGTTCATCAGCTTGTCGCGGGTCAGCGGTTGGCGTGCGTTCATCACCAAGGCCTTGAGCACCGCGAATTCGCCGGTGGTCAGCATGTGCACTTCATCGCCACGCTTGAGCTCACGAGTTGCCAGCGACAGTTCGTAGTCGCCAAACGTGACGCTTTCATCTTCGCTACCTGGCGCACCCGGCACTGGCGGCGCCTGGCGGCGCAGTACAGCTTTGACACGCGCCATCAACTCGTCAGGGTTGAATGGCTTGGCCAGGTAGTCATCAGCGCCCAGTTCCAGGCCCTTGATGCGGCTCAGTTCATCGCCTTTGGCGGTGAGCATGATGATTGGAATCTGGTTGTTCGCGCCGCGCAGGCGCTTGCAGGCGGTCAGGCCGTCTTCGCCGGGCAGCATCAGGTCGAGCACGACCAGATTGAAGACTTCACGCCCCAACAGGCGGTCCATCTGCTCGGTGTTTGGCACCGCGCGGGCACGGTAGCCCTTGGAGTTGAAGAAACGCTCCAGCAGGCTGCTCAGCCCAGGATCGTCATCAACGATGAGAATTTTTTCGCCTTCAGCAGTTTGTACAGTGCTGCTCATTGGATGCTCCTCTTATCTCGGCGCGCATTATGGCGTAGCTGCCGTTATACGCACCGTGTGCATTGTTAGCAGATTTTTCCTCTACCGCCAGCGAACACGTGCCCTGCAACCGCTGGCGCAATCCCCCCCAAGGGCAGAACGCTGGTTATAATGCGGCGCCTTCGTGCAGGGCAACGTCAGATCGTTACCCTTTACTGCCGGGCTTTTTTTCACCCGCTTGTCGTGATTTTTTCGATTTCGAGGGTCAATAGGCTGCCTCTTGACCCAGGCAGCGGCGCCAGTCGGGCCGCTCAACCAGCACCGCCGGGCCTTGTTTTCCGGGCCTGCCGGGCTGCTTTCAGAATTTCAGGTGGTTTTATGGACAGCATCAACAGCCGCATCGCCGAGGAACTCGGCGTACGCCCACAACAGGTCGAAGCGGCCGTCGCTCTACTGGATGAAGGCTCCACGGTGCCTTTCATTGCCCGTTACCGTAAAGAAGTGACCGGCAGCCTCGACGACACCCAACTGCGTCACCTGGAAGAGCGCCTGCGCTACCTGCGAGAACTCGACGAACGGCGCATCAGCATCCTCGCCAGCATCGAGGAACAGGGCAAGTTGACCCCGCAGCTTGAGCGCGACATCAAGCTCGCCGACACCAAGACCCGCCTCGAAGACCTGTACCTGCCCTATAAACAGAAGCGTCGCACCAAGGGCCAGATCGCCCTGGAAGCTGGCCTGGGCGAGCTGGCCGACGGCCTGTTCAACGACCCGTCGCTGACCCCGGACACCGAAGCCGCACGCTTCATCGACGCTGAAAAAGGCGTTGCCGACGTCAAGGCTGCCCTCGAAGGCGCCAAGTACATCCTCATGGAGCGCTTTGCCGAAAACGCCAGCCTCCTGGAAAAATTGCGTACCTACCTCAAGCAGGAAGCCATCCTCAGCGCCCGCGTTATCGCCGGCAAAGAGGAAGAAGGCGCCAAGTTCCGCGACTACTTCGAGCACGACGAACCGCTCAAGAGCATGCCGTCCCACCGTGCGCTGGCGATTTTCCGTGGCCGCAACGAAGGCATTCTCAGCTCTGCGCTCAAAGTCGGCGACGAACTGCCGGGCACCATGCACCCATGCGAAGGCATGATCGGTCAACAATTCGGCATCCAGAATCAGAACCGTCCTGCGGACAAGTGGCTGGGTGAAGTCGTGCGTTGGACCTGGAAGGTCAAGCTCTATACCCACCTGGAAACCGACCTGCTGGGTGAGCTGCGCGACGGCGCAGAAACCGAGGCGATCAACGTATTCGCGCATAACCTGCACGACCTGCTGCTGGCCGCACCGGCCGGCCCGCGTGCCACCCTGGGCCTGGACCCGGGCCTGCGCACCGGTTGCAAGGTCGCCGTGGTCGACTCCACCGGCAAGCTGCTGGATCACGCCACCGTGTACCCGCATGTGCCACACAACAAGTGGGACCAAACCCTGGCAATCCTGGCTGCGCTGTGCGCCAAGCACGCCGTGGACTTGATCGCCATCGGCAACGGCACGGCTAGCCGCGAGACTGACAAGCTCGCCGCCGAACTGATCAAAAAATACCCAGCCATGAAGATGACCAAGGTCATGGTCTCCGAAGCCGGCGCATCGGTGTACTCGGCGTCGGAACTGGCCTCCAAGGAATTCCCGGACCTGGACGTGTCGATCCGCGGCGCTGTGTCCATCGCCCGTCGTCTGCAGGACCCGCTGGCCGAACTAGTGAAGATCGACCCCAAATCCATCGGTGTCGGCCAATATCAACACGACGTGTCGCAATTGAAACTGGCCCGCGGCCTGGACGCGGTGGTGGAAGACTGCGTGAACGCCGTCGGCGTGGACGTGAACACCGCGTCCGTGGCGCTGCTGGCGCGTATCTCCGGCCTTAACGCGACCCTGGCGCAGAACATCGTGACCCACCGCGACGAGAACGGCGCGTTCAAAACCCGCGCCGCGCTGAAAAAGGTCGCGCGTTTGGGCGAAAAAACCTTCGAACAAGCTGCCGGCTTCCTACGCGTGATGAACGGCGACAACCCGCTGGATTCGTCCGCCGTTCACCCGGAAGCCTATCCCCTGGTGCAACGCATCGCCGCCGAGACCGACCGTGACATTCGCTCGCTGATCGGCGACGCCGCGTTCCTCAAGCGCCTGGACCCGAAGAAGTACACCGACGAAACCTTCGGCGTGCCCACCATCACCGACATCCTGCAAGAGCTGGAAAAACCTGGCCGCGATCCGCGCCCCGAGTTCAAGACCGCCGAGTTCCAGGACGGTGTCGAAGACCTCAAGGACCTGCAGTTGGGCATGATCCTCGAAGGTGTGGTGACCAACGTGACCAACTTCGGCGCGTTTGTGGACATCGGCGTGCATCAGGACGGTTTGGTGCATATCTCCGCGCTTTCGGAGAAATTCATCAAGGACCCACGTGAAGCGGTCAAAGCCGGCGACGTGGTCAAGGTCAAGGTCATGGAAGTCGACATCCCGCGCAAACGCGTTGGCCTGTCGATGCGCATGAGCGACACCCCCGGCGAGAAAATCGACGGTGCCCGTGGCGCCCGCCCAGGTTCTGCACCGCGCCAGTCGCAAAACAATGCGCCGCGCAAGGAAACGACAGCTGCCGCGCCGAGCAACAACGCCATGGCCTCGCTGTTCGCCAACGCCAAACAGCTGAAGAAACGCTGATGGAGATGCCGGCCGGTTTGACCCAGAGCGCGTTCAGCGAACTGATCGGCTGCCGCCTGCAACGCCTTGAAGAAGGTGTTGCCGAGGTGGCCCTGACCTTGGAGCCGCACCTGCGCAACCGCGCGGGCAAGCTCCATGGCGGGGCGATTTTCAGCCTGGTGGACATAACGATGGGACTGGCCTGTTCCAGCTCCCATGGTTTCGACCAGCAGAGCGCGACCATCGAATGCAAAATCAACTACATCCGTGCCGTGGAAAACGGTGACGTGTTGTGCATCAGCCGGGTGATTCACGCTGGCCGACGCACCTTGGTGGTCGAAGCGGATGTGTACCAGGATGAAAAACTGGTCGCAAAAGCACAAGGCACCTTCGCTGTCCTATAGCTCCCCACCCTCGATTTGAGTTAATTTCGGCGCTGCACACACGGCGTCGGAATTTTCTTGCTGCGCTATAGCCCAATTCATGGAGTGAAGTCGGCTTTTTCAGAGCGGGTCAAATCGACTGTTAACCAGGCGAAAACGCCAGTTTTAACTTCACCCTTGTAGACCGTCCTGCCCACCCCCATATTGGGGCGACTGACGCGTGAAGGAATCCAACTTGAGCGAACTTCTCAACCGCCGCCTGGCTCTGCTTGGCAAGCGCGAACACCTCTCCCTGCTAGAGCAGTGCTTGCACGGCATCGAGCGTGAATGCCTACGCGTGACAGGTGAAGGTCGCCTGGCACAAACGCCGCACCCTGAAGCACTGGGCGCCGCGTTGACCCACGAACAGATCACCACCGACTATTCGGAATCGCTGCTGGAGTTCATCACTCCCGCCCTGCCCAACCCGGCCGACACCCTGAGCAGCCTGGACAAGATCCACCGTTTTGCCTACAGCAAGCTCGGCAGCGAGTACCTGTGGAGCCCATCGATGCCGTGCCCGTTGCCGGCCGAGGAAGACATTCCGATTGCCTACTACGGCACCTCCAATATCGGACAGCTCAAGTACGTGTACCGCAAGGGCCTGGCCCTGCGCTATGGCAAGACCATGCAGTGCATCGCCGGCATCCATTACAACTTTTCCCTGCCGGAACAGTTGTGGCCATTGCTCAAGGAGACTGAAGGATTTGTCGGCACCGACCGCGATTACCAGTCCACGGCCTACATCGCACTGATCCGTAACTTCCGTCGTTACAGCTGGCTGCTGATGTACCTGTTTGGTGCTTCGCCAGCCCTGGACGCCGGCTTCCTGCGTGGTCGCTCGCATCAGTTGGAAGTGCTAGACCCCGACACCCTCTACCTGCCGTACGCCACCAGCTTGCGCATGAGTGACCTGGGTTACCAGAGCAATGCCCAAGCCGGCCTCACGCCGTGCTACAACGATTTGAACAGCTACACCGACAGCCTGCGCGAAGCAGTGGCAACGCCCTACGCGCCGTACGTCGAAATCGGCACGCATAAAGACGGTGAGTGGGTTCAGCTCAACACCAACATCCTGCAGATCGAAAACGAGTACTACTCCAACATCCGCCCCAAGCGCGTGACCTACACCGGCGAGCGGCCGATCCAGGCGCTGATGGCGCGCGGCATCCAGTACATCGAAGTGCGTTGCCTGGACATCAACCCGTTCCTGCCGATGGGTATCGACCTGCAAGAGTCGCGCTTCCTCGACGCGTTCCTGCTGTATTGCGCGCTGAACGACAGCCCGCTGTTTGCCAGCAATGAGTGCGGCAACGCTACCTCCAACTTCCTCAGTGTGGTTAAGGAAGGCCGTCGTCCGGGCCTGCAATTGCAGCGTCAGGGCCAGCCTGTGGACATGAAGGAATGGGCTACCGAGCTGCTGGAAAAAATCGCACCGCTGGCTGCGCTGCTGGATGAAAGCCACGGCATCACCGAGCACAGCCAGGCACTGGACGCCCAACTGGCGAAGGTCAAGGATCCCTCACTGACGCCGTCGGCCCAGGTGCTGGCAGCGATGGCCGAGCGTAAAGAGAGCTTTGCGCAATTCTCCCTGCACCAGAGCCAGGTGCATGCCGAACATTTCCGCAGCGAACCGCTGCCGGCAGAGGAGCAGGCACGTTTTGAAACGCTGGCGCGTACATCGCTGGCGCAGCAGGCGGAGCTGGAGCAGAACGAAGTGGGCGATTTTGATGTGTTTGTAGGGTCGTACCAGGCAAGCATCCTGGCGATCAGTAACTAACACCCTGACGTACTGACTGTAGTGAGCGGGCTTGCCCCGCGCTGGGTGGCGAAGCCGCCCCAATAAGGACGCCGCATTCAGTTTGAAAAAACGCGGCGCCTGATTATAGGGCGGCTTCGCCACCCAGCGCGGGGCAAGCCCGCTCACTACAGAGGTCCACTTTTCTTCTCATAAGCTAATTCGAAAATGTTATTTATTTTCGAGTTCTTAGATCATTTAGTCTCCTCACACGCCGACCCTCGGCCGCCTGATTGAGGAGCTTCCCCCTTGAAACTACTGACCCCTCTGCGCCTCTTGGCGGCGCTGTCCCTGGCCGGTGCCAGCCTGTTTGCCCAGGCGGCGGATGTGACCGTCGCTTACCAGACCACCGTAGACCCGGCCAAAGTTGCCCAGGCCGACGGCGCGTATGAAAAAGCCACCAACGCCAAGATCAACTGGCGCAAATTCGACAATGGCGCCGACATCATCGCCGCCATCGCCTCCGGCGACGTGCAGATCGGCTACCTCGGTTCCAGCCCGCTGACCGCTGCGATCACCCGTAAAGTGCCGGTGGAAACCTTCCTCGTCGCCACCCAGATCGGTGGTGCCGAAGCCCTGGTCGCCCGCAACGGCTCGGGGATCAACAGCCCGCAGGACCTGATCGGCAAGAAAGTCGCCGTGCCGTTCGTGTCCACCGGCCACTACAGCCTGCTGGCAGCCTTGAAACACTGGAACATCGACCCGTCGAAAGTGACCATCCTCAACCTGGCTCCGCCGGCAATCATCGCCGCCTGGAAACGTGGTGATATCGACGCAACCTACGTATGGGACCCGGCCCTGGGTGTGGCCAAGGAAAACGGCAAGGTGCTGATCACCTCCGGCGAACTGGCCAAGTTCGGCGCGCCGACCTTCGATGCCTGGATCGTGCGTAAAGACTTCGCCGAGAAGCACCCGGAAATCGTCACCGCCTTCGCCAAGGTCACACTGGATGCCTACGCCGCCTACCGCAAAGACCCACAGGCCTGGATCGCCGACAAAGGCAACGTCGACAAGCTGGTGAAACTCTCCGGCGCCAAGGCCAGCGATATTCCGCTGCTGCTACAAGGCAACGTCTACCCACTGGCCGCTGACCAGGTGACCCTGTTGGGCGCCCCGACCACCAAGGCCGTGACCGATACCGCTGCGTTCCTCAAGGAACAAGGCAAGGTCGACGCTGTGCTGCCGGACTACGCCCCTTACGTCAGCGCCAAGTTCATTACTAACTGATCAGGAGTTCATCGCGATGGCCTTGCTACAACTGGAGCGCATCAGCGCACAGTACCCAGGCGCCACAGAACCGGTACTGTCTGACATCTCAATCGACCTGGGGCCCCAGCAATTGCTGGTGGCCCTCGGCCCGTCCGGCAGTGGCAAGACTTCGCTGTTGAACCTGATTGCCGGCTTTGTCGAACCCTCCTCCGGGCGCATTACCCTCGACGGCGTGCCGGTCAAGGGCCCCAGCGCCGAACGTGGCGTGGTATTCCAGGACGACGCCCTGCTGCCCTGGCAGGACGTGCTGGCCAACGTCGGCTTCGGCCTCGAACTGGCCGGCGTGCCCAAGGCGCAGCGAGAAGTACGTGCCCGGGAAATGCTGGCATTGGTTGACCTGGCCGGTTTCGACAGCCGCCGTATCTGGCAGCTCTCAGGCGGGCAGAAGCAACGCGTCGGCTTGGCCCGCGCCTTGGCCGCCGACCCGCGCGTGCTGCTGATGGATGAACCCTTCGGCGCCCTCGACGCTTTCACCCGTGAACAGATGCAGGAGCTGTTGCTGCAAGTCTGGCGGCGCACGGCCAAGCCGGTGTTCCTGATTACCCACGACATCGAAGAAGCGGTATTCCTCGCCACCGACCTGATCCTGCTGGCACCCAACCCAGGGCAAATCGTCGAACGCCTGAGCCTGGACTTTGGCCAGCGCTACGCCGCCGGTGAGTCGGCACGGGCGATCAAGTCCGACCCGCGCTTTATCGAAACCCGCGAACACGTACTGGGCAAAGTGTTCTCCCAACGGCAGGTGTCCGCATGAGCAGCTACGAACTTCCCGCCACCGCCGCCAAGCCGGTGGTACACGCGGTTATTCCGGTACGTCGCAGCCTGAGCACGCGGTGGATCAGCGTGCTGACGCTGGTCACTTTGTTGGCGCTCTGGTGGGCCGTGACCGCCACGGGGTTGATCGAACCGCTGTTTCTGCCACCACCGTCTGCCGTGCTGCAAAAAGGCTGGCTGCTGGTGACCACCGGCTATATGGATTCCACCCTGTGGCAGCACTTGGGTGCGAGCCTGGGCCGTATCGGGCTGGGCCTCGGTTTTGCCGTACTGACCGCCGTGCCGGTGGGGATTGCCATCGGTTCCAATCGTATCGCCCGTGGCATTCTCGACCCACTGATCGAGTTTTACCGGCCGATCCCGCCCTTGGCCTACCTGCCGTTGATCGTGATCTGGTGCGGCATCGGCGAACTGTCCAAGGTGCTGCTGATTTACCTCGCGATCTTTGCACCGATAGCCATCGCCACCGCGACCGGCGTGCGCACCGTCGACCCAGCCAAGCTGCGCGCAGCGCAGTCGCTGGGCGCCACCCGCGCCCAGCTGATTCGCCATGTGATCCTGCCGAGCGCCCTGCCCGACATCCTCACGGGCGTGCGCATCGGGCTGGGCGTGGGCTGGTCCACTTTGGTCGCCGCCGAATTGATCGCGGCCACCAGTGGGCTGGGTTTTATGGTGCAGTCGGCGGCGCAGTTCCTGGTCACAGATGTGGTGGTGCTGGGCATTCTGGTTATCGCCCTGATCGCCTTCGCCATGGAAATGGGCCTGCGTGCCCTGCAGCGTAAATTGGTGCCGTGGCATGGCCAGGCACATTGAGTGAGAACCGCATGAGCAGCCTGACCGTTACCCCAATAAGCACCGCCCTGGGCGCCCAGATCAGTGGCGTCGATATCACCCAGCCGCTGAACCTCGAACAGCGCGACGCCATCGAACAGGCGTTGCTCACGCACTCGGTACTGTTCTTTCGCGGCCAGCCAATTACCCCGCAGCAGCAGGCGCGGTTCGCGGCGAATTTCGGTGACCTGCATATTCACCCGATCTACCCCAACGTGCCGGAACAGCCCGAAGTGCTGATCCTCGACACCGCCGTCACCGACGTGCGCGACAACGCCGTGTGGCACACCGACGTCACCTTCCTGCCCACCCCGGCGCTCGGCGCGGTGCTCAGCGCCAAGCTGCTGCCGGCATTTGGCGGCGACACGCTGTGGGCCAGTGGGATTGCCGCGTATGAGGCGCTGTCGGAGCCGTTGAAGCGCTTGCTCGACGGGCTGACCGCTACCCATGATTTCACCAAATCCTTTCCCTTGGAGCGCTTTGGCAACACCGCCGAAGACCTGGCGCGCTGGGAAGAAACCCGCAAGAAGAACCCACCGTTGTCACACCCAGTGGTGCGAACGCACCCGGTGAGCGGGCGCAAGTCGCTGTTCGTCAGTGATGGGTTTACCACCAAGATCAACGAGCTGGAGCCGGCGGAAAGCGAGGCGATTCTCAAGCTGCTGTTCGCCCACGCGACACGGCCAGAGTTCACCATCCGCTGGCGCTGGCAGGAAAACGACGTAGCGTTCTGGGACAACCGCGTGACCCAACATTACGCGGTGGATGATTACCGGCCCCAGCGGCGGGTGATGCACCGGGCGACGATTCTGGGCGACGTACCGTTCTAAGCCACACTGAAGAACAAATGTGGGAGCGGGCTTGCTCGCGAAGGCGGCGTGTCAGTCAACAGATTCAGCGACTGATACACCGCATTCGCGAGCAAGCCCGCTCCCACATTGACCGCGTTCTGCCTTTTACTCAGCAGTGGATGGCTTTTCCCACAAGTTGATCCCGCCTTCCTGGGCAAACCGGTCGATCTCCGCCAGCTCTTCTGCACTGAAGCTCAAGTTCTTCAACGCACCGACGTTCTCGATGATCTGCTCCGGTCGGCTGGCGCCGATCAGTGCACTGGTCACCCGTGGATCACGCAGGGTCCAGGCCAGGGCCAATTGCGCCAAACTCTGGCCACGACGCTGGGCGATTTCATTCAGTGCACGCACGTGGGCAATGTTCGCTTCGGACAAGTGCTTGGCCTGCAACGACCCGCCGCCCGGGCGGTTCACGCGTGCATCCGCCGGTACGCCGTTGAGGTATTTGTCGGTCAACAAACCCTGCGCCAACGGCGTGAATGCAATCACCCCGGCACCGAGCTCTTCGGTGGTGTCCAGCAGGTCTTTTTCCACCCAGCGGTTGAGCAGGTTGTAGGCCGGCTGGTGGATCAGCAGCGGCACTTTCCACTCTTTGAGCAGGGCCGCGATTTCGCGGGTTTTCACCCCGGAATACGACGAGATACCGATGTACAACGCCTTGCCTTGTTGCACGGCAGTGGCGAGGGCGCTGGCGGTTTCTTCCAGCGGGGTGTCGGCGTCAAAACGGTGGGAGTAGAAGATGTCCACGTAGTCGACGCCCAGGCGTTGCAGGCTCTGGTCCAGGCTCGCCAGGATGTATTTGCGCGAACCGCCGCCCTGGCCGTAAGGGCCTGGCCACATGTCCCAACCTGCCTTGCTGGAGATGATCAACTCATCGCGGTACTGCTTGAAATCTTCGCGCAGCAAACGGCCGAAATTGATCTCGGCGCTGCCGTACGGTGGGCCGTAGTTGTTGGCCAGGTCGAAGTGGTTGATACCCAGGTCGAACGCGGTGCGCAGCAGCGCGCGCTGGGTGTCGATCGGGGTGCTGTCGCCAAAGTTGTGCCACAGCCCCAGGGACAGTGCAGGCAGCACCAATCCACTGCGGCCTACGCGGCGATACGGGATAGATTCATAGCGGTTTTCGGCAGCAATGTACGTCATCGAATCCTCTCTGGGCTTAGGGCAAATAAGGCCTGGGAATAAGGTTATTCCCAGGCCTTTTAAGCCGCTGAATCGCTTAAGTCTGCCCTTCCGTTTTACAGCAATTTCCTACCAGAGTGGAACGACGTAGCTGACATAAAAGCGGTTTTCATCCTGCACGGTGGCACCGGTAATGTCCGGGCTGGCATGGGCATTTTTCCAGGTCACGCCGAGGCCTTTGAGGGTACCTGTGGGCACTTGGTACGCCACTGCAACGTTGCGTTCCCATTCGCTGGTGTTGCCTTGCGCGGTGCGGATGTCGTCGCCATGGGCGTAGGCGGCGGAGAACGTCAGGCCGTTTAGGCCGAGCTTGCCGAAGTCATACTTGTACTGAGCCAGCCAGGTGCGCTCACCCGCGTGCTGGAATTTGTTCAACTGCATGTTGGTCAGTGCCGGCGTGTCGGCGCCTGAGCCTGGGCCCTGGCGGTTATCGCCGCTGTTCAGGCCGGAGTCGAGGTACGGGAAGTCGCTGTCGCCGCTGTTCTTCTGGATACCCAGGCCGACGGTATGCCCGTCCAGGCTGTAGCTCTCAAGCAAGCTGGCGGTGGTCTGGTTGATGCGGCCCTTGTTCACGCCGTCCTCGTAGAGACCGCTGGCTGCATAGTCCTTGTCGCCATCGGCGTTGCCACCCACGCCGAGGCTGCGGAACACGCGGATATCCGTGTCGATCGCGCCCACCGACAATGCGTCATGGCGCTTGGCGCCGAGGAAGAACTGCTGGTAGTAGTCCTCAAGGTTCGAATACCACAGGCTGACCGTGGTGTTCTGGATGCCGGTGTAGTCAGCGCCGCCGAACAGGAAGCGGTCGCTTTCTTTGGTGCCGCCGGCCGTGATCATGCCCTGGTCGCCGGTTTCGTTGCGGATCTTGGTCTTGAGGATATCGCCGCCGGTGAAGGTGAAGTCGCTGAGGTCCTTGGACACCAACTGCACACCGGTGTTGGTCTGTTGGTACAGGCGACCGTCGGTGTTGGCCAGTACCGGGTTGTTGCCGTACAGCGTACCGATGCGCAATTCATCCTTGGCGAAACGCATCTTGAACGTCGGGCTGAGCACGCCGAACTGGTCGGCGGATTTACCGTTGTCCAGCGGGAACATGCTGCCGGGGTAACGGCCCTGGTGATCCTTGTCGTTGAGGTCGCCGCCGGAATCCAGTTTCAACCCGTAGAACGCCTGCAAATCAAGACCAAAACCCACTGGTCCGTCGGTGTAGCCGGACTTGAAGTTGAACTCGAACCCCTGGCCCCAATCCCGAATGCTGTGAGCCTTGGCGTTGCTGTTCACCACATCACGACCTTGCTGGTTGAGATAGCGATTGAGCAGGGTCACATCGGCGTGGCTGTCATCGATAAAATCGGCATGGGCGGACAGCATAAAGCTCGCCATGGCGGCACCCACCATAGGGCTTAATAACGTCTTCATTGTTACCGGTCTCCGTCACTGTTCTGAAATGAAAGCGTCAAACGCTTCACACAATTACGCAGTGGCCAGATGACAGTTGCGCGTCAAAACGCGGTTATGACGGATGAAATTATATTTAAGAAAGCCCCGTAGAACGGGGCTTTGCGAGGTTTTTAACAGGTTATTAACCTAGCGCACCAAGTGCAAAAACTGCAGGTGTCGTTCGTACTGGTCGAGGATGTCGTTGATGATCTGCTCCTTGGTGTAACCCACCAGATCGTAGTCCTGACTGCCCTCGGCCAAGTGCACTTCTGCACGGTAATAGCGACGGTTGTTGATCTCTTTGGAGCCCATGCCACCCCGGGCAAACGACGGCGTGAAGTAGCCGCGCATCTGTACCTGGTAGACGAACGGATGCTCCTCGCCATGGCCGATTTCCAGGCTGACACTGTCGTTGGACGGGTCGGGTTGCGTCACCACATTCAGGCCTTTTTCGACGAACACCGCGGTCACTTCTTCAATGGCCGGGCGCACTGTCGATTCGAGGAAGCGATACACCTCATCCCGCGACGGGAAGTGCACCGCCTGGCTCAAGCGCTGGCGCCAGCCGCCACGGCCTTTGCGTGAGGCCGAGACCGGTGCCAGCGAATGCAGTTGGGCAATCTGCTTTTGCGACTCCAGGTAGAACGCCTTGTGCAGCCCCCACATCATCAACAACAGGATCATCGAGAACGGCAACGAGGTCAGCACCACCGCGGACTTCAACGAATCGATGCTGCCGGCAAACAGCAGTGCACTGGTGACCAGCCCGGTCATCACACCCCAGAACACCCGCAGCCATTTGGGCCCGTCTTCATCGGCGTTGCCGCCTTTGGACGAGAGGGTCGACAGCACCACCGTGCCGGAGTCGGCCGAGGTGACGAAGAACACGAAGCTGATAAACACCGTGACCGCGATCACGACCTTGCTCCACGGGTAGGTTTCCAGCAGCAGGTAAAGGCTCATCGACGGATCATCAATGGCCGACTGACCGAGCGCCGCCATGCCGTGGTTGAGCACTTGGTCGATGGCGCTGTTGCCGAAGATCGACATCCACGCCAGGGTGAAACCCAGCGGGATCAACAGCACGCCGAACACGAATTCACGGATGGTACGGCCCCGGGAAATGCGCGCGATAAACAGGCCCACGAAGGGCGACCAAGCGATCCACCAAGCCCAGTAGAACACCGTCCAACCGCCCAGCCAGTCACTGGGTTTGTCGTAGGCGTACACGTCGAAACTCTTGGTCGGCAATGCGCCCAGGTAGTCGCCCAGGTTCTGGATCAGGGTGTTGAGCAAGTGCTGGGTAGGCCCGGCGAACAACACGAACAACAGCAGCGCACAGGCCAGCAACATGTTGATGTCGGACATGACCCGCACGCCCTTGTCGACGCCCGCCACCGCGACAATGATCGCGGCGCCCATCATCAGGGTGATCAAGCCGACCTGAATCCACTGGGTATGGGCAATGCCAAACAGGTAGTCGAGACCGGAGTTGAGGTGCAGCACGCCAAAGCCCATGTCGGCGCCCAGGCCGAACACCGTGGCGATGATGCCGAAGCCATCCACCGCGTAGCCGATGGGCCCGTTGATGCGCTTGCCAATCAGTGGGTACAGCGCCGAACGCAGCGCCAGCGGCAGGTTATGCCGGTAGGCAAAATACGCCAGGGCCATGCCGACAAACGCAAATACGCCCCAGCCGTGCAGGCCCCAGTGCAGAAACAGAATCTGCATGGCCTGGCGTGCGGCATCGGCGTTCATCGGCGCGCCCTGGGGTGGTTGCACCAGGTGGGTCAGCGGCTCGGAGACACAGAAGAAAAACAGCGTGATGCTGATCCCGGCGGCGAACAGCATGCCGGCCCAGGACAGGTAACTGAATTCGGGCTCGTCGTGGTCGGCACCGAGTTTTATCTTGCCGTAGCCCGATAGCGCGGTGACCACCACGAAGACCAGATACAGGGTCATCGCCAGCATGTAGTACCAGCCGACCGTGTTGGCCGCCCAGTTTTGCGCGGCCAGCAGCCAAGCGCCAGCCTGTTGCGGGATAGCGATGACAATGACACCGAACAGCAAAATGAACGTTGCAGCGAAGTAGAAGACCGGCGCATTCATGCGCACCAGGCCGCTTGCAGGGGTGGACGATGCACTCATGAACGGTGCACCCCGAGGGTAGGGAATGTGGCTGTATAAAACGGACTCAGCAAAGGTAAGCCTCCTGTTGTGAGCGGGCAGCGAACCACCGGGTTTAACTTGAACGAGCATTCAAGTTAAACATGGATAGGCGGTTTGGGACTAATCGCAGGGCTGAGTGGTAGGTAATTCCTACACTAGCTCAAGGAAAGGTATGACGTGTGTGGATGACAAATCGTTCAGCGATTGCTGACTCAAACTTGGAATGCAATCAAAATGTGGGAGCTGGCTTGCCTGCGATAGCAGTGAGCCAGCGAGTGCATGAGTTGCTGACCCACCGATATCGCAGGCAAGCCAGCTCCCACATTGAGTCTGTGTTCGTCTTACTTTTGCGTACCGTCATCGTGTTGCAGATTGGCCTGGGTGATATTCGCCCCTGCCGGCACGCTCCGGGTCAGCCATACGTTGCCGCCAATCGTCGAGCCCTTGCCGATGGTGATGCGCCCCAAAATAGTTGCCCCGGCGTAGATCACCACATCGTCCTCGACAATCGGGTGACGCGGGTGGCCCTTCTGCAACTGCCCGTCCTCGTCCGCCGGGAAGCGCTTGGCGCCCAACGTCACGGCCTGGTAGATGCGCACACGCTCGCCGATGATCGCGGTCTCGCCGATCACCACGCCGGTCCCGTGGTCGATAAAAAAACTCGGGCCGATCTGCGCGCCAGGGTGGATATCGATTCCCGTCGCCGAGTGAGCAATCTCCGCACTGATGCGCGCCAGCAACGGCAGCCCGGCGCGGTACAGGTGGTGCGCCAGGCGATGGTGAATCACCGCCAGGATGCCGGGGTAGCACAGCAGCACTTCATCCACGCTGCGCGCGGCCGGGTCGCCGTGGTAAGCGGCGAGTACGTCGGTGTCCAACAGGCTGCGCAGGGAGGGCAAGGCCAGGGCAAAGTCCTGGATCAGGCGGATGGCCAGGGCATCGACTTCGCTGTCATCCTTGGCGCCTTGTCGCGCGGCGTAGCGCAGCTCCAGGCGGGCTTGGGCGAGCAGCGCATTCAACGCCACATCCAAGGTGTGGCCGACGTAGAAGTCTTCACTTTCTTCACGCAGGTCCACCGGCCCCAGGCGCATCGGGAACAGCGCACCGCACAGCGATTCAAGAATCTGCGCCACCGCTTCGCGCGACGGCAGCTCACGCCCGCCATGCTCGCCGCTCAAACGGCCATTGCGCGTTCGCCACTGGTCCCGGGCGCCGCGCAACTGGCTGACGATGGTCTGTAATTGCCAATGACTGGAACGCTCACTCACGGTATTCACTCCTGACGAAATGCCCATCACTTTACGGTATGCACCCTGGCCGCCCTTAAGAACCAATGGTGTGATGCTAAGAACCATCCGGCATAACGTGATTGGCGGTTGCCCGATGAAAAGTGCCTGCCTATAGTCGCCCCATCACTTAGCAACCGTGCGTAGCCATGATCAAACAACAGCTCGACCGCTTTAACCGTCTGGAACTGCTGGGCGGCGCCACTGGCCTGGAAAAACTTGAACGGCTATCGGCCTGGCTGGGCCGGGACATCTACGTCAAGCGCGACGACACCACGCCCCTGGCCATGGGCGGCAACAAGCTGCGCAAGCTCGAATACCTCGCCGCCGATGCCATTGCCCAAGGCGCCGACACCCTGGTGACCGCTGGCGCGATCCAATCCAACCACGTGCGCCAGACCGCCGCACTGGCCGCCAAGCTCGGCCTGGGCTGCGTCGCCCTGCTGGAAAACCCCACCGGCACCGAAGACCCCAACTACCTGGGCAACGGCAACCGCCTGTTGCTGGAGTTGTTCGACGCCAAAGTCGAACTGGTCGAGAACCTGGACAACGTTGACGACCAACTCAACGCCCTCGCCGACCGCCTGCGCAGCAACGGTAAAAAACCATACCTGGTGCCTATCGGCGGCTCCAATGCCCTCGGCGCGCTGGGCTATGTACGCGCCGGGCTGGAATTGGCCGCACAGATCGAAGACAGCGGGATCGAATTTGCCGCCGTGGTACTCGCCTCCGGCAGTGCCGGCACCCACAGCGGCCTGGCGCTGGCCTTGAGCGAAGTACTGCCGAACCTGCCGGTGATTGGCGTCACCGTGTCCCGTACCGACGAAACCCAGCGCCCTAAAGTTGAAGGCTTGGCGCAGCGCACGGCTGAGTTGCTGGGCGTGGATATTCCCGAGGCGTTCAAGGTGATCCTGTGGGACGAATACTTCGGCCCGCGATACGGCGAACCGAATGCGGGCACCTTGGCGGCGATCAAGCTGCTGGCGAGCCAGGAAGGCCTGCTGCTGGACCCGGTCTACACTGGCAAGGCCATGGCGGGTTTGCTGGATGGCATTGGGCGTCAGCGCTTTGAGGACGGGCCGATCATTTTCCTGCATACCGGCGGGGCACCGGCGTTGTTTGCTTATGGCGCCGCATTCAGCTGAAGGAACAGGGATCAAATGTGGGAGCGGGCTTGCTCGCGAAGACGGACTGGCAGTCACCAGATGTATTGACTGATCCACCGCTTTCGCGAGCCAGCCCGCTCCCACATTAGAATCGCGACATATTCAATAAAAGAATATCAAATAAGATTTATATTATTTTCAAGTCTTAAAAACCCGCTCTATCATCGCGCCGTAGGCGAAGACGCGCTACGCGCTTTAAGGCAGGATACGACTACTGCGTCACCTGCTTCGCACAACACAAAAAACACAGGGGCTCTTCATGACTATTTCTGTATTCCGTCGCACATTGCTGGTGGGCACTTTGGGCCTGGCACTCGGCGCTGGCCTGATCGGCCAAGCGGTCGCGGGTGAACAGCTGGACAACATCAAGAAAGCAGGCGAGATCAAGATCGGCCTGGAAGGCACCTACCCGCCGTTCAGCTTCGTCGATGAAAGCGGCAAGCTCAGCGGCTTCGAAGTGGAACTGTCCGAAGCCCTGGCCAAGGAGCTGGGGGTGAAGGTCAAGCTACAAGCCACGCCTTGGGACGGGATCCTCGCGGCCCTGGAATCCAAGCGCCTGGACGCTGTGGTCAACCAAGTGACCATCTCCGAAGAGCGCAAGAAGAAGTATGACTTCTCCAAGCCGTACACCGTCTCCGGCATTCAAGCGCTGACCCTGAAAAAGAACGTCGACACCATCAAGACCGCCGACGACCTGGCTGGCAAGAAAGTCGGTGTGGGCCTGGGCACCAACTACGAACAATGGCTCAAGGACAATCAGCCTAAAGCCATCATCAAGACCTACAACGATGACCCAACCAAGTTCCAGGACCTGCGCATCGGCCGTACCGACGCCATCCTGATCGACCGCCTGGCCGCCCTGGAATACGCCAAGAAAGCCACGGACACTGCCGCCGCCGGTGCTGCCTTCTCCCGCCAGGAAGCCGGTATCGCCCTGCGCAAAGGCGAGCCAGAACTGCTCGACGCGGTGAACAAGGCCCTCGACAAGCTGCGCGCTGATGGCACCTTGAAGAAGCTGTCCGAGAAGTACTTCAACGCTGACGTCACTCAATAATGGAAGCAGGTTTCCAACTCGCGCTGGACTCCGCGCCCTTTCTGCTCAAGGGCGCGTATTACACGGTGATCCTCAGCCTCGGCGGGATGTTCTTCGGTTTGCTGCTGGGCTTCGGCCTGGCCTTGATGCGTCTTTCGCGCTTCAAGCTGGTGAGCTGGCTCGCCCGAGTCTACGTGTCGTTCTTTCGCGGCACGCCCTTGCTGGTACAGCTGTTCTTGATCTACTACGGCTTGCCGCAAGTGGGCATCGAGCTGGATCCGATCCCGGCGGCCATGATCGGCTTTTCGCTGAACATGGCCGCTTACGCCTGTGAAATCCTGCGTGCCGCCATCGGTTCCATCGAGCGCGGCCAGTGGGAAGCTGCGGCCAGTATCGGC
Organism: Pseudomonas sp. PGPPP1; assembly: GCF_002255865.1. NCBI lineage: Bacteria > Pseudomonadati > Pseudomonadota > Gammaproteobacteria > Pseudomonadales > Pseudomonadaceae > Pseudomonas > Pseudomonas sp. PGPPP1. The sequence goes on from NZ_NKIG01000007.1 coordinate 85,439, forward strand.
ATGACCCGCGCGCAGACCCTGCGCCGGGCCATCCTGCCGCAAGCCATGCGCACGGCCTTGCCGCCGTTGGGCAACAGCTTTATTTCGCTGGTCAAGGACACCGCGCTAGCCGCCACCATCCAGGTGCCCGAGCTGTTCCGCCAGGCTCAACTGGTGTCTGCACGAACCTTCGAAATCTTCACCATGTACCTGTCCGCCGCCCTGATCTACTGGATCCTGGCGAGCCTCCTGGCGCATTTGCAAAATCGTCTGGAAGACCGGGTCAACCGGCATGACCTGGAGTCTTGAAGCATGATAGTGGTTGAAAAACTGACCAAACAATTCAAGGGTCAGGTGGTGCTCAACGGCATCGACCTTGAGGTCAAGGAAGGCGAAGTCATCGCCATCATCGGCCCCAGCGGTTCCGGCAAGACCACCTTCCTGCGCTGCCTGAACTTCCTCGAACAACCCACCAGCGGTCGCATCAAGGTGGGCGACATCGAGATCGACACCAGCAAGCCGATCAACCAGCAGCAAGGCCTGGTGCGGCGCTTGCGCCAGCATGTGGGTTTTGTATTCCAGAACTTCAACCTGTTCCCCCACCGCACGGCGCTGGAAAACGTCATCGAAGGCCCTACCGTGGTCAAGAAGATGCCGCACGATGCGGCGGTCGCCCTCGGCCGCAAGTTACTGGCTCGGGTGGGCCTGGCGGGCAAGGAGGACTCATACCCACGGCGCCTCTCCGGTGGCCAGCAACAGCGCGTGGCGATTGCCCGGGCGTTGGCCATGGAACCGGAGGTGATTCTGTTCGACGAACCCACCTCTGCCCTGGACCCGGAATTGGTGGGTGAAGTGCTGGCGACTATCCGCAGCCTCGCCGAAGAAAACCGCACCATGGTCATCGTCACCCACGAGATGAGTTTTGCGCGGGATGTGGCCAACCGCGTGATCTTCTTCGACAAGGGCGTGATCGTTGAGCAAGGCGAAGCCAAGGCGCTGTTTGCCAACCCCAAGGAAGAACGCACCAAGCAGTTCCTAAGCAAATTCCTCGCTCACTGAGCCGGATGCTGCGCAGCTTCTGTAGTGAGCGGGCTTGCCCCGCGCTGGGGGGCGAAGCCGCCCCAACCCAGGCACCGAATTTATCCCATTAAACCTCGCGGCCAGAGTTTAGGGCGGCTTCGCCCCCCAGCGCGGGGCAAGCCCGCTCGCTACAACAAGTCTGCGTATCCAACGGTAAAACAACCCGCTGCCTGCCTCTTAAGATCCCCCCGCCAGTCAGACCCTTCTGAATATCTCCATACCCGCCGTTTAGCCCTTTGCCTCCATTGACGCTCCTCTGCCAACCCTCTTATCTAACGCCCAGAGGATTGGATCCTATCCCGGCTATTCACTGAATCGTTCTTTTCGGCCCCTTCGCGCACCCGCGCCAAAAGCCGGAACGATTGCTGCTGGCTGCATCAAGGAGATTACTTATGACGCACACCCCGCTCACCGCCCCGACGCTGCCCCAAGCCCTGCGCAACGGCATCAATGCCCTCGCCGCCGCCCAACTGCAGGTCGACATCGCGCCCTATCCCGGCATGGATGAAGGTGACTTGATCGAGCTGTTCTGGAACAACTGCTTTGCCGCCTCACGGCGGGTAACCGCATGCAAGGTCGGTATGCCTACCCATCTGCGGGTGCCAGAGAGTTTCGTGCTGGATGGCGCAGCGCAGGTGCATTACCAGGTCATGCAGGTCGGCCGCAGTCCTGCCCGTTCGGCAGTGACCCGGGTGCGCGTGAAGACCCAGTATCCGGGTGGCCAGCCCTTGCCGTTGTACAGCGATGAAAACCAGAGCCTCGCGCCTGTGGGCCTGCCCGACAGCATTCGCCGTTACGGCGTCAACGCCAGCCAGGTCGGGCGCGGTATTCCGCTGACCATCGAACCCTATCTGAACATGAGCACCGGTGACGCCATCACCCTGCGCTGGGGTGATGCGCGCCTGGATTTGCCGAAGATCCAGGCCAAGAACGTCGGCTTGGCCGTACAGGTGTGGGTGCCTGGGGCGCTCATCATCGAAGCCGGCGATGACAGTCGGCTGGACGTCACCTACTGCATTCTGGATCGCGTGGGCAATAACTCACGCTGGGCGCCGGCGCGCACGTTGCGCATCGCCGCCACAGCATCATCCCGCAGGGCCGGGGCGATGTTGATCTACCAGCCTCGCACGCTCGGCTCACCGTGTGAGCCGGGGTAACAGACCTTCTATGCTTATTCCAAAACGCACGTTTATTTAAATATTTAACGCGCTTAAGGTATATGCACCGGACCACCGGACATCTCTGATTTTTCTGTTTTTATTTCATTGAATGCGAGGTCGGTATGGTCAGAATTACCCCGGTGCATAACGCCAGGGCATTACGTGCAGCCAAGGAGCGGCGCTGATGTCTAACTTGGCTCAAACACCCCACCAGAGCGATCTGGATGTAGCCCCGCTGTTGTTGCCTGCCACCGTGCTGCGCAACGACGCCGAGGCCCTGAACGCAGCTCATACGCTGGCCGAGGCGGCGCGCCTGCAAGCCGCCAAGCGCGATCAGCAACGCAAGCTGCCATGGGCACAGATCGAGCAGTTCACCCGCAGTGGGCTGGGCAGTATTTCCATTCCCCGTGAATACGGCGGCCCCCATGTGTCTTTCGTGACCCTGGCCGAGGTGTTCGCGATCATCAGCGCGGCAGACCCGGCCCTCGGCCAGATCCCGCAGAACCATTTCGGCATCCTGCACCTGTTGCAGGGTGCCGCCACCGAGCGCCAGAAAAAGCAGCTGTTCCAGAGCGTCCTCGACGGCTGGCGCATCGGCAATGGCGGCCCGGAGCGTGGCACCAAGAACACCCTGGAACTCAAGGCGCGTATCACTGCCCAGGGTGACGGTTATGTGATCAGCGGCCAGAAGTTCTATTCCACCGGCGCGCTGTTTGCCCACTGGGTCGCGGTCAAGGCGCTGAACGATGACGGCAAGCAGGTCATGGCCTTTGTACGCCGTGGTACCGAAGGGCTGCGCATCGTGGACGACTGGTCCGGCTTTGGCCAACGCACCACCGCCAGCGGCACAGTGCTGTTGGACCAAGTGCCGGTGGACGCAGAGCTGGTCGTTGAAAACTGGCGCATCGGCGAAACGCCGAATATCCAGGGCGCTGTTTCGCAACTGATCCAGGCCGCCATCGACGCCGGCATTGCACGGGGTGCGCTGGATGACACCATCGCCTTCGTCCGCGAGCGCTCGCGCCCCTGGGTCGACGCCAAGGTCGAACGCGCCAGCGATGACCTGTATGTGATCGCCGACATCGGCAAGTTGAAGATTGAATTGCACGCCGCCGAAGCGCTGCTGCGCAAGGCCGGCCAGGTGCTCGACCAGGTCAGCGCTGCGCCGATCACCGCGCAATCCGCAGCCCGTGCCTCGATCGCCGTGGCCGAAGCAAAAGTGCTGACCACCGAGGTGTCGCTGCTGGTCAGCGAAAAGCTCTTCGAACTGGCCGGCAGCCGCGCCACCCTCGCTGAATTCAACCTCGACCGTCATTGGCGCAACGCCCGGGTGCACACCCTGCACGACCCGGTGCGGTGGAAGTATCACGCCATCGGCGCCTTCCGACTCAATGGCACCCTTCCGGCCCGCCATTCCTGGATTTAACCGACCAGACCTCTGGAGAAATACGCATGACCCTTTCTCACCACGTCGCGGTCATAACCAGCGACGAACAAGCCCTTATTGTCGCCAGCGACCTGGCCGAAGACTTCCGTCGCGACAGTGTCCAGCGCGACCGCGAACGCCGCCTGCCCCTACCCGAACTGGACGTGTTTTCACGCTCCGGCCTGTGGGGCATCAGCGTGCCGAAGGAATACGGCGGCGCAGGCGTGTCCAACGTCACCCTGGCCAAGGTGATTGCGCTGATCGCCCAGGCGGACGCCTCGTTGGGCCAGATCCCGCAAAACCATTTCTACGCACTCGAAGTGCTGCGCGTGAACGGCACGCCAGCGCAGCAAAAACGCCTGTACGCCGAGGTGCTGGCTGGCCAGCGTTTCGGCAATGCGCTGGCCGAACTGGGCACCAAGACCGCCCACGACCGCGTCACCTCCATCACCCGCGACGGCGATGGTTTTCGCATCAGCGGCCGCAAGTTCTACTCCACCGGTGCGATCTATGCCCAGCGCATCCCAACGTCCGTAGTGGATGAACAGGGTGTGCAGCAACTGGCGTTCGTGCCGCGTAACAGCGAAGGCTTGACGGTGATCGACGACTGGAGCGGCTTCGGCCAGCGCACCACCGGCAGCGGTTCGGTGGTGTTCGACAACGTGTGGGTCGCCGCCCACGATGTGATTCCATTCCAGAGCGCCTTCGAGCGTCCGACCACTGTCGGCCCGCTGGCGCAGATTCTTCACGCCGCCATCGACACCGGCATCGCCCGCGCCGCCTTTGAGGATGCGCTGCACTTTGTGCGCACCAAGACCCGCCCCTGGATCGATTCCGGCAACGACAAAGCCACCGAAGACCCGCTGACCCTGAAAAGCTTCGGCCACCTGAGCATCCGCCTGCACGCCGCCGAAGCGCTGCTGGAACGCTCAGGTGAATTTCTCGACCGCGCCCAGGCCGACAGCAACGCCGAGACCGTCGCTGCTGCCTCGATTGCCGTCGCCGAAGTGCGTGCCTTGAGCACCGAGATTTCGCTGGCCGCTGGCAGCACCTTGTTTGAACTCGCCGGCAGCCAGGCAACCCTGGCCGAACATGGCCTGGACCGCCACTGGCGCAACGCCCGCGTGCACACCCTGCACGACCCGGTGCGCTGGAAGTACCACGCAGTGGGCAATTACTACCTCAACGATGAAAACCCGCCACTGCGGGGGACCATCTAAATGGCCAAGAAAAAAATCCTGCTCAATGCCTTCAACATGAACTGCATCGGGCATATCAACCACGGGATGTGGACGCATCCACGGGACACGTCCACCCAGTACAAGACCATTGAATACTGGACCGAATTGGCGCAAACCCTGGAGCGCGGCTTGTTCGATGGCTTGTTCATCGCCGACATCGTCGGCGTGTACGACGTCTACCAAAACTCCATCGACGTGCCGCTTAAAGAGTCGATCCAACTGCCGGTCAATGACCCGTTGTTGCTGGTGTCGGCGATGGCTGCCGTGACCAAAAATCTCGGCTTCGGCCTCACCGCCAACCTTACCTACGAGCCGCCGTATCTGTTCGCGCGGCGCATGTCCACCCTCGACCACCTGAGCCGTGGCCGAGTGGGCTGGAACATCGTCACCGGCTACCTCGACAGCGCCGCCAAGGCCATGGGCCTGACCGAACAGGTTGAGCACGACCGCCGCTACGACCAGGCCGACGAATACCTGGAAGTGCTCTACAAGCTCTGGGAAGGCAGTTGGGAAGACGGCGCCGTGGTCAATGATCCACAGGCGCGGGTGTACGCCCAGCCGGGCAAGGTGCACAAGGTCGAGCACCACGGCGAGTTCTACCAGGTGGAGGGTTATCACCTGTGCGAACCCTCACCGCAACGTACGCCGGTGCTGTTCCAGGCCGGCAGCTCGGATCGCGGCTTGCTGTTCGCCGGGCGCCATGCCGAGTGCGTATTCATCAGCGGGCAGAACAAGGCCTCGACCAAGATCCAGGTGGACAAAGTGCGCGCCAGCGCGGTCGAGGCCGGGCGTAATCCAGACGACATCAAGGTGTTCATGGGGCTCAACGTGATCGTGGGCGCCACCGAAGAATTGGCCTGGGCCAAGCACGCCGAGTACCTGAGCTACGCCAGCGCGGAAGCCGGCGTGGCGCATTTTTCGGCGTCGACGGCGATCGATTTTGCCCAATACGAACTGGACGAACCGATCCAGTACGTGAAGAGCAACGCGATCCAGTCGGCCACCAAGAACTTGCAGAACAACGACTGGACCCGGCGCAAATTGCTGGAGCAACACGCCTTGGGCGGTCGCTATATCACCCTGGTCGGTTCGCCTGAACAGGTGGCGGATGAACTGGAATCGTGGATCAGCGAGACCGGGTTGGATGGCTTCAACCTGACGCGGATTGTGACGCCGGAAAGCTATGTGGACTTTATCGATCTGGTGGTGCCGGAGTTGCAGAAGCGCGGGTCGTACAAGACCGCGTATGAGACCGGCACGTTGCGTGAAAAAGTCTTCCACAACACCGCGCGCCTGCCCGAACAGCACACCGGCTCTACCTACCGACACTAATCAAAATGTGGGAGCTGGCTTGCCTGCGATAGCGGTAGGTCAGCAAAAAAGAGTTGCCTGACAGACCGCTATCGCAGGCAAGCCAGCTCCCACAGTAGACCGCATTGTTCTGACCTAAATCTTATGACTGGAAATTGATAATGAAAAAGACACTGCTCTCCCACCCAGTCAAAGCACTGGCCCTGGCTTTTGGACTGTTCAGCTCGGTTGTATTCGCCAGCGACGCGCCGTTGAAAGTCGGCACCACTGCCGCTTTCGCCATCCCGTTGGAAGCCGCCGTGGCCGAAGCCGGCAAGCAAGGCCTGAAAGTCGAACTGGTGGAATTCACCGACTGGATCGCACCGAACGTCAGCCTCGCCGCCGGTGATATCGACGTGAACTACTTCCAGCACATCCCGTTCCTGGAAAACGCCAAGGCCGCCGCTGGGTTCGACCTGGTGCCGTATGCACCGGGCATCATCAACAACGTCGGCCTGTACTCGAAGAAGTACAAAAGCATCAATGACCTGCCCCAAGGCGCCAGCGTGGCCATCGCCAACGACCCGATCAACAGCGGTCGCGGCCTGCAACTGCTGGCCAAGGCTGGCTTGATCACCCTCAAGCCGGGCGTGGGCTACAAGGCCACCGAAGAAGACATCGTCAGCAACCCGAAGAAGATCAAGATCCTGCAGGTCGAGGCCGTGCAACTGGTACGCGCCTATGACGATGCCGACCTCGTGCAGGGCTACCCGGCGTATATCCGCCTGTCCAAGACCTTCGATGCCGAGTCGGCGCTGCTGTTCGACGGCCTGGACCATCCGGAATACGTGATTCAGTTCGTCACCCAACCCAAAGGCACCACCGACCCACGGGTGATCAAGTTCGTCGACATTTACCAGCACTCGCCGGTGGTGCGCGCCGCGTTGGATAAATCCCTCGGCAAGCTCTACCAAGTCGGCTGGGAAGCTAAAAAATGACCGCCGCCCACTCTCAACTGCGCGACCTGGGCCTGCCGCCCAGGGACGCCGAGCAGACAGAACTGCACCCTGACCTAAACCGCGCCCACGTGCGCTTCATTAACCTGGGCAAGACCTACGACGGCAAGGTACATGCCCTGCAAGGCATCGACCTGGCGATCCAGCGCGGTGAGGTGTTCGGCATCATCGGCCGCAGCGGCGCCGGTAAGTCCTCGCTGATCCGCACCATCAACCGCCTGGAGCAACCCAGCAGCGGGCGAGTGCTGATCGATCAAGTGGACATCGGCGACTACGACGAAGACCACCTTGTAGCCCTGCGTCGGCGCATTGGCATGATCTTCCAGCACTTCAACCTGATGTCGGCCAAGACCGTGTGGCAGAACGTCGAGTTGCCGCTGAAAGTGGCCGGCGTGCCCAAGCTGCAACGCGAGCAAAAGGTGCGTGAACTGCTGGAGCTGGTGGGTTTGCAAGACAAGCACAAGTCATATCCGGCGCAGTTGTCCGGTGGGCAGAAGCAGCGCGTGGGCATCGCCCGTTCGCTGGTGCATGACCCACAGATTCTGCTGTGCGACGAGGCCACTTCGGCCCTCGACCCGGAGACCACCCAGTCGATCCTCGGCCTGCTGCGCGAGATCAACCAACGGCTGGGTTTGACCATCGTGTTGATCACCCACGAGATGGCGGTGATCCGCGAGATCTGCGACCGCGTGGTGGTGCTGGAGCACGGCCGTATCGTCGAGCAAGGCCCGGTGTGGCAAGTGTTTGGCAACCCGCAGCATGAAGTCAGCAAGACCTTGCTGGCACCGCTGCAGCACGGCCTGCCGGAAGAACTGCAAAGCCGTTTGCAGGCTACACCGGCATCAGCCGATGCCGCCGTGGTGCTGCGCTTGCAGTTCACCGGCAGCGATACCGATGAGCCAGACCTGGCGGCACTGTTCAGCGCCCTCGGTGGCCGCGTGCGCTTGCTGCAAGGCGGCGTGGAACGCATCCAGGGGCACGCCCTGGGGCAACTATTGTTGGCGGTGAGTGGCTCGACCCACAGCGCTGAGGAACTGCGCAACCGCGCCGGCAATTGGGCACAACAGGCGGAGGTGCTGGGCTATGTGGTTTGATCGTTTATTGCAGGGCGCCATCGACACCCTGTTGATGGTCGGCGTGTCGTCGCTGATCGCGTTGCTGGTGGGCATTCCGCTGGCGGTGTTTTTGGTCACCAGCGACAAGGGCGGCATCTACCAGGCCCCGGCGCTGAATCGTGTGCTGGGAGCGTTCGTCAATCTGTTCCGCTCGATTCCGTTTTTGATCTTGATGGTGGCGTTGATTCCCTTCACCCGGCTGATTGTTGGCACCACCTACGGTGTGTGGGCCGCCGTCGTACCGCTGACCATTGCCGCTACGCCGTTCTTTGCGCGGATTGCCGAAGTGAGTTTGCGCGAGGTCGATCACGGCTTGATCGAAGCTGCGCAGGCCATGGGCTGCCGCCGCTGGCACATCATCTGGCATGTGCTGTTGCCGGAAGCGCTGCCAGGAATCGTCGGTGGGTTCACGATTACGTTGGTGACCATGATCAACTCGTCGGCCATGGCCGGTGCAATTGGTGCGGGTGGCCTGGGCGACATTGCCTACCGCTATGGCTACCAGCGGTTTGACACGCAGATCATGCTGACGGTGATCGTGTTGCTGGTGGTGCTGGTGGCGTTCATTCAGTTAGGTGGAGATCGGTTGGCGCGGGTGTTGAATAAACGCTGAAAGCCGGGGCGGAATTTGCTGGCGTGTGACGTAAAGTTCGCTAGTTCAGCGCATGCGCTCTAATAGAGTGACCTACGAGAAACCTGCTGGCTCCACCCTGGCTTAATAGTTGACTCAGGACCGTTGAATCGCTAACCACCAACTCGCTCATGTCATTCCATTCGACAGGTGCGTGTGATTGCCACTCGATGTATTCAACAGGTCTCCTGGCCCCCCCAACAGTCCCTTGCGTCAAGGCCGTCCACATATCTCGATCCATTTCAAAAAACACTGGATATGGATTGTTGAACGTTCCTAGATTGTCAGGGGACGCTGCCATGTCAAAGCTGTCCCTACCCAGTAAGGTCACACTTTCCCTGGATTCATCGTGCAATACGAAGGCAGCATCTCCATAGGACTTAGCGCCACCGGCCGCCGAATCTGTGACCACCTGTAACGCACCATAAAGAGGACGTAGCTTAGGGTTGAAGCGTTTGTGCTGTCGATCACCGTACTTGCGCACCACTTTCGAGTCAGAGTGTTCATAATTGAATATTCCGGTTTCGAAGCCGTCTCTGAACACCAAAGAGTCTTCTTCGGCAGTCCCGCGCTCCCAAACATTTTGCATCCCACTTTCCTGTAGATCGGCGACACTCATAGAAGGCAAGTTGTATGTCAGGGGCGCCTCGGCCAAGCCTTGTACAGCAGTGGCCAACGCATCATTTGCCGTTTTTACATCGGTGGTTCGCTCCATCTTCATTGCCATCTTCAACGCTCTCTCTTTGTCGCTCTCCCGACGCTGCTGAATCATGGGCACCAAATACAGCTTGAAGTGTTCGATGCGCCCGGCGATTGCTTCGCTGTCACTGATGGGGCCATTTGAGCTAACCAAACCAAATAGCCTACGCATCAAGCCTCCCCCATCCACAAACTTGATCGGATTGTTGGTCAACATACAAAACAGGTTTAACCCGTCCAACGCGAGAAATGGATCAGGACTAACCCACCGCTGCAACCACGGCGCGTAATACCGATACCCATAATAATAAAGCCCCGTCGCATCCCGCTTTTTCCCCGAATACCGAATCGTCTTGTACTTGGCCTCCATCCCATTACGCCCCACCCAGCATGCCGTGCCGCCAAATGCGTAATACCATTCCTGGCTGATCAGCCTGCCCAAGTGATCAAGTTCCACCGCACATGACCCCAGATGATCCGTAAGGCTGTAGCGAAGCTGATCATTCACCAAACCGTCCGGTGGCGCAGAGGTCCAGTGCAACACGCGCACCTGGTTGCGCCCGGCTTGCAGACTGATCACGTGATGCTCTTTGCCGCTGGCGCTGTCGCGATGGAGTTCCAGGCCAGGCAAATACAGCACTTCGCTGCGCAAGGTTCGGCGCGGGGTATGTGCCATGCGCACTGTGCGCAGGCGATGCCCCGGGCGGTCATAGCGATAATGCTCGTCATCGTCCGGCTCTTCTTCACGTGCCACTTGCGTGACCCGGCTCAATTGGTTGCGCGCATCCCAGTCCATCTGCTGGCCGGGCATCAGTTGCCGCTGGTTGCCGTTGGCGTCGAAGCCTAGGGCGATGTCGGCTTCGGTCGGCAATGAACCGTCGTTGCGCTGCGCCAGGCTGCGGTTGCTAGTAGCCGAGGTGAACATACGAAAGGTCGGCGCGTTGCTGTGATGGCGCTCTTTCAGGTTGCCCGCTACGTCATAGTCGAAGGTTTGGGTGTAGGGGCGCAGTTGCGCGGGGTCCAGGGGCGTCGGTTGCAGCACCGGCAGTTCAGGGCCGTAGCCGGGCGTCACCACTTCAAGGCCACGGGCTTCGACCAGTTGGTAAAGGCTGTCGTAGCGGTAGTCGTTAATCGGTTCGAGCTTGCGGTTGTTGAAGTGGCGGATCGGCTGCGCGCGGTCTTCTAGGCGTAGGATATTGCCGACCGGGTCGTAGGTGTAGTGCAGGTCCTGAAGCCGCTTGCCTGCACCGTCTTCGCTCAGCAGGTGTTGAAGACGTCCGTTTTCCTCGGCATAGCGTGCCGTAGTGATGACACCATTGCCGGCAGTTTCCTGCTCGACCTGGCCGGATGCGTTGTAGCTAATAACGCTGACCAGCCATTCGAGGGCCGCGCCCGTCAGGCGCAAACCCACCTTTTTGGTTTGACCTGCCACGGTGTACGTGAAGAGGCTGAGGTTGCCCATGGCATCCGTTTGCGCCTGCGATTCGCCAAGGCTGGTGTAGGTCTGCTCCGTCACAAATGTCTCATCGTCGAGTAAATCGTCTCGGGCCGGCAGTTCCGCTGGCCAATGCGGCGCGTCCAGGGACTTGAGCACACGCGTGGCCTGGGTGATTGGCAGTCCGAGAAGGCTGTAGCCTGCGATGCTCAGGCTGCTGGCCGGTGTGTCATGGCGCAGCAATTGCCCGCGCCGATTGTGGGTCGCGTCGGCATCACCGTAGAGCATGCGTTCGACCGTTTGCAGGCTGCCTTCGCCGCAGCGCTCATGGATCGCAGTGACTCGCTGAAGGGGGTCGTACTCGGTGTGACACTCACTGTCTCGGCTGTCCCAGGCAAGCACCGGTAGGCGGGCCTCGTTGAACAATGTCAGTTGCCAGCCTGCGTCAACGCTGTCGGTAAGCAACGACTGGCCTGCGAGGCCGTATCCCGTGCTCAGGTTGGGATTGGAGAGACGCGGGTCCCAACTCTGCGCCAGGCGACCGGCAGCATCGAAACACTGGCGCGTAATGCGCGGCTGTAAAAGCTCGTCTGGCTGTTGACGGCAGTAGCCCACACCACGCACCACCAAGGCGCGGGGGTCGTGTACCAACAGCGTGGGTGTGGCGGTGTCGTGCAGCGACATGGGAGGGCTACGCTACTGACGCGGGATCGACTCACTATGGCCCGGTTGCAGCGACGGCGATACTGTGAAAACTAACAGGTAAGTCTTCAAAAGCTGCCCATTCACGTATATTCGCGAGACGTCCATTACCTGCGCACTCCTCATGAAGCTCGCCCTCGACGACCTCGACCAGATCACCTCCACCACCCTCGGCCACTACAACAAGGTTGCCGAGGACTTCCGCGAAGGCACCCGCGACCACGATGTGAGTCAGAACATCGACGCGCTGTTGCGGCATATACAAGGCTCAGCGCCGTTTACCGTGCTGGATTTCGGCTGCGGGCCGGGGCGGGATTTGCAGACCTTTACCCGCATGGGGCATATCGCCGTGGGCCTGGATGGCTCGGAGCGGTTTGCGCAGATGGCACGCGAGGACAGTGGGTGTGAGGTGCTGCAACAAGACTTCCTGAAGCTGGATCTTCCGGCTGAACGCTTCGATGGAATCTTCGCCAACGCCGTGCTGTTTCATATCCCCAAGCAGGAACTGCCGCGTGTACTCAAGCAATTGCAGGGGGCGTTGAAACCTGAGGGTGTGTTGTTCAGTTCCAACCCTCGGGGTGAGAACCAGGAGGGTTGGAATGGGCCGCGGTATGGGTCTTATCACGACCTGACGGCGTGGCAGGCACTGCTGGCCGAGGCGGGGTTTGTGGAGTTGGAGCATTACTATCGGCCGGCGGGATTGCCCCGCGACCAGCAACCCTGGCTGGCCAGCGTCTGGCGCAAGGTGTAGATGAGTGTCGACTGAACCGGCCCCATCGCAGGCAAGCCAGCTCCCACAGTTGACCGAGTTTCCACTTTGGAATGCAGTTACCTGTGGGAGCTGGCTTGCCTGCGATCGCTATTTCACCTGATACACCACAGGTTTTTCACCCTCCACCAACGCCGTCACACTATGCCCGGCATACCCTTCTCTCGGCATCGCAGCAAAATTCGCCACCAACCGCGTACCATCCGCAAACGTGGTTTCCTGCACCTGCCTATCCGCCGTCAACCACCGAAACCCGGTCATCGCCTGCGTCGCCAAGCGCTGATGCAACGGTCGGAAAAACCGGTCCTGGCGCTCAATCACCGGCAATCGCTGCTTAACCGTCTCCGCACTCAAGTGATACAGCGGGGGCACGTTGTAGAGCAGTTGGGTCAGTTCATTCTCAGCCAACACATTGCTGAGTTTCAGGCTGTCGAACAGCCAATGATGGGTGGTGATCACCGAACCGTGAAACACGGCCTGGTATAACGGCAGACGCATGCTCGGCTCGAAATGCACGGTGCGGAACGGCTCGTTGAGCGGTACCGGTTTAAAGAACACCGTCGGCTGCTCGGGCGGGTACCAGTTGCCCACGTAGTAGGGCGATTGCTTGTCCTGGGTCATGGCAGGATCACCCCAGCCAATCACCGGCGTCTGCATGCCATGGGCGAACAGAATGCCCTGTGCGGTGATGGCGTTACCGTCTTCAGAGCCGGCGGGCAGTTTGAGCGTGGTATTGAGCCAACGGGACGCATCGATATTGCCTTCGGCGTTTTGCGCCTGGGTCATTGAGGCGCCATGGCGATAGCTGTCGAACACCATGCTGGTGGCGTAGGCATCCAGGAACCAGGCGTTGAAGCCAGCCTTGACTTGGACTGCCTTCACCCTGGCTTCGAGCAACGGCCGCACACAGCGCGGGTCGGTGTAGTGACCCGATTGCTGGAAGCCGGTTTTCAGCTTGCCGGTGCTCAACACAATCGCGCAGTCGCGATAGGCCTTGCTGCCCAGGTGGGCCGTGGTCCAGTCGGGGTTTTCCGTGGCGGACAAGGCCGTTTCGTAAGAGTCGTAAGGCGCCATCAAAAACCCTGCAGCGACACCCGCGCGGATCGCTTCCGGGTGCCAGAGCCCACCCTCCCAGCCCTCGCCCAGGGTCACCAGCAAGCGTGAAAGGTCAGCGTTGACCAACGATTGAATCGTCGTGCTACCCCAGGTATCAGGGGCATCACTCAACGCGCCGGCAAACACGACCGCCAGTTGATCGCGTAGCTCACCATAACGCGCAGCGAGGCGCGACATATCAGGCTCGTCTACCTGCCAACTCTGGCGTGCTTTTTTGTTGATCGCTCCATTGAGCCCACGCAGCAGCACCGTTTGCTCATAGCGATTCAACGCAGTGTTTTGCACCAGGACTTTCGTGGCTTCCTTGTCCAGCAAGCCCTTGAGTTCGTGATTGCGCAGCCGCTTGAGCAGCAGCGGCCAATCGCGCACGTCCTGCGCGGCCAAAAGATCATTACCCCACACATAAACATGGCTCGCGCCCAGCAGCTTTCGCGCTTCGGGTGTCTGGCGCAGCTTGTCCGCCAGGGGTTCATAGCGCCCCTGCTCCACCAACCACTGGCGATAACGCTTGGCGCCGGCCAAGGGATCGGCATCGCCCAGGTGCAACAACAGCGTCATGGGCGCAGCAGGGTCGAGCGCCGTAAACTCATGAGCCACTGACAGGGCCTGGCCGTCCTGCCAGTGCAGGCGGTTGTTGTAGGGGTTGGTCAGCAGCCAATTCAAGGTGAAGCTACCGTGGTCCATACCCCACAGCGGCAGGCTCAGGTCCTGAGTGGTGTTGAGGTTGCCTTGCGCTTGCAGAAATGCCGTCCATGTTGCATTGCCCGCCGGCACGTAATGGCCTTCAGCTAACGGCCAGATCAAACCCTTGCCCATGGCACTGGCCGGTTGTTGAAGGATCGGCAGTTCGCTGGGCTCCCGCGCGCGGATGGTTAGCGTTAAGTCACGTTGTTCAAGGCTGGCGTTCACGCGAAAGGCGCCTTCATCCCATTGCCAATCCGCTTGCAAGGCACTTTGCGAAAGCTCGCTGACAACGCGGGCCGCTACGCCGCTGGAGGCCTGCACCGGCGATTGGCCGCTGGGCGTGACGCGAATGGCGAGGGTGGCGGGGTCGAGTTCGACGCGCCACAGGGGGTTTTCCAGGACGGTAGTGGCGCAGGCCAGCGGTGAAAGCAGAAAAGTGCAGGCCAGTAAGATAGGACGTTGCCAGTTCATGGTGTTCGACCGGTTGGGGTGGAGGTCGGGAGGGTAGAACACAGCCCGGCCTCAAACGACAGTGGCAAAGATTCCAGGAGGTTTCGCACAAACCATATGGCATGTGGAGATCCCAATGTGGGAGCGGGCTTGCTGGCGAATGCAGTGTGTCAGTCAGTACATCTGATACTGATACACCGCCTTCGCGAGCAAGCCCGCTCCCACATTTTTAACCGTGTTTTTCCTGTTGGTCTGGCTTCGGCTCGCGGATCTTGTACCAGGCCACATACAGCGCTGGCAGGAACAGCAGCGTCAGCAATGTGGCGATGATAATCCCGCCAATCATCGCGTAGGCCATCGGCCCCCAGAACACTTCGCGGGCGATGGGGATCATGCCCAGGCTCGCCGCAGCAGCCGTTAGCAGGATTGGCCGGCGTCTGTGTTCGGTGGCTTCTACCACCGCGTCCCACGGCGTGTAGCCGTCGCGCTCGTACGCATCTATTTGCGTCACCAGGATCACCGAGTTGCGGATGATGATGCCGATCAGCGCCAAGATGCCCAGGATCGCCACAAAGCCCATCGGCGTGCCCGTGGGGATCAGCGCCAGGACCACACCAATCAGCCCCAGCGGCGCGACGCTCGCCACCAGGAACATCTTCTGCACGCTGTGCAGTTGGATCATCAGGAACGTGGCCATCAGGAACAGCATCAACGGCACCACGCTGGCAATCGGGCCCTGGGCCTTGCCGCTTTCTTCCACGGTGCCGCCGGTGGCGACCTTGTAACCCACCGGCAACTCGGCATTGAACTTGTCGATGGTCGGCGCCAACTGCTTGACCAGGTCCGTCGGCTGCATCTCATCACGCACCGAGGCCTTGATGGTGATGGTCGGCTTGCGGTCGCGGCGCCACACCAGCGGCTGCTCCAACTCATAACGCACGGTGGCGAACGCCAGCAATGGAATCGAGGTGCCGTTAGGCGTGACGATCTGCAGGTTCTGCAGGGTTTCCGGGGTGCCGCGCTCGGCGTCTTCGGCACGCCCAACCACGTTGATCAGGTAGATATCGTCGTGCACCTGGGTCACCGAGGCGCCGCTGACCACGCTGTTCATCAGTTGCGCCACGTCTTCGGACGACAGCCCCAGTTGCCGCGCCTTGTCCTGGGCAATGTCCACGCGCAGCACTTTGCCGGGCTCGTTCCAGTCATAGATGATCTCGCCCAGGTGGGTGTTTTGATCGAGCAACGTCGCCAGTTCAATGGCGTGTTTGCGCACCTGGTCGATGTCCTTGCCAGACACTCGGTACTGGATCGGTCGCCCCACCGGAGGGCCCATTTCCAAGGGTTGCACAAAACTGCCGATACCCACGAAGTCATCGCGCAGGCGTTTTTGCAGGCGCTTGATCAACTCGCCGCGCTCTTCCAGGCCTTTGCTGACAATCACCAACTGCGCGTAGTAGGGGTTTTCCAGTTGTTGGTCCAGCGGCAGGTAGAACCGGATCGCGCCCTGGCCGATGTAGGTGCTCCAGCGCGCAATGTCCGGGTCGTCCTTGATGATCGCCTCCAGGCGGTCGACAGCCTTGCGGGTCTCGTTGATCGAGGCGTTTTGCGGCAGGTTCAGGTCGACGAGGATTTCCGGACGGTCCGACGACGGGAAGAACTGGTTCTGCACGAACTGCATGGAAAACACCGACGCCACGAACAACGCCACGGTGATGCCGATGGCCCACCAACGGTTACGCATGGCCCACAGCATGCCGCCATTGAACGCACGGCCGACCCGGCCCGGTTCGGCGTTGTGGGGTTTCACGTTGGCGCTGAGGATGTGCACGCCAATCACCGGCGCAAACAGCACCGCCACCACCCACGACACCAGCATCGCCACGGCAATCACCGCGAACAGGGTGAAGGTGTATTCGCCGGCCGAGCTGGCGTTGAGGCCAATCGGCACGAAGCCGGCGACCGTCACCAACGTACCGGTAAGCATCGGGAACGCCGTGGACGTATAGGCGTAGGTCGCCGCCTGCTCCTTGGTTTCGCCTTTTTCCAGGCGCGTGATCATCATCTCCACGGTAATCATCGCGTCGTCCACCAACAGGCCGAGGGCGATGATCAATGCGCCCAGCGACACCCGCTGCATGGTGATGCCGCTGTATTCCATGAACACGAACACCAGCGCCAGCACCAACGGGATCGAACACGCCACCACCAAACCGGCGCGCATGCCCAGGCTGATAAAACTCACCACCAGCACAATGATCACCGCCTCAAACAGCGCACTGGTAAAGCCACCGACGGCTTCTTCCACCACTTCCGCCTGGTCCGACACCTTATGCACGCCAACGCCCACCGGCAGGTCGGCGGTCAGTTCGTCCATGCGTTCATGCAGGGCCTTGCCAAACGCCTGGATATTGCCGCCCTTCTGCATGGCAATCGCCAGGCCAATCGCCGGTTTGCCATTGAAGCGGAACATCGGCCGCGCCGGGTCGACGTAGCCACGGCTGATGTCAGCGATATCTGCCAGCCGATAGAAGCGGTCATTGAGCCGCAGGTTGACGTTGGCCAGGTCTTTCTCCGAAGCGAACTGCCCCGACGTGCGCACCGAAATTCTCTCCGGCCCAGCCTCGATCACCCCGGCGGGCGTCACTGCGTTCTGCGATTGCAGGCTTTGTACGACCTGGCGTTGATCAATCCCCAACGCCGCGAGTTTGCGCGTGGAGAAATTCAGATAGATCACTTCGTCCTGCTGGCCGATCATCTCGACCTTGCCCAGCCCCGGCACCGAACGGATCTCGGCACGCACTTGCTCCACGTAGTCACGCAGTTGGCGCATCGTCAGGCCATCGCCGGTAAAGGCGTACACCGAACCGAACACATCACCGAACTCATCGTTGAACGACGGCCCCTGTAAACCCTGGGGGAAGCTGCCGCGGATATCATCAATCTTCTTGTGCACCAGGTACCAGATATGAGGAATGTCCTTGGCGCTGGTGGTGTCCTTCAAGAACACAAACACCGTGGACTCACCGGGCCGGGTGTAGCTTTTCACGTAGTCGAGGGAGTCCAGCTCTTCGAGCTTCTTCTCGATGCGGTCGGTGACTTGCTTGAGGGTTTCTTCCTGGGTCGCGCCCGGCCAACGGGTCTGGATCACCATGGTCTTGATGGTGAAGGAAGGGTCTTCCTCGCGCCCCAGGTTCATGTAGGAGAACACGCCCATCAGCAGCGCAACGAACATCAGGTACCAGACGAAGGACTGATGCTTGAGGGCCCAGTCAGATAAGTTGAAGCTGCCTTTCATCGCGGGCTGTCCTCGTCGATTTTGACTTTTTGCCCGGGTTTCAGGCTGTTCACGCCAGCGGTGACGATGCGTTCGCCGGGTTTGACGCCGCCGTTGAGCAACGCGCTGCTGGCGTCACGGCTGATGACGGTTACATCACGCGGCTGCACGGTCTGGCTCTGGGTGTCGAGCAGCCAGATGCGGGTCTTGCCGTCGACCTCCTGCAAGGCGCTTAGGGGCACTTCGATGCGTGGCGCGATGGCGGTGCTCAACGTCACACTGATCGCCGTGCCAAGGCGGAACGCAGGTGGTGTCTCGGCCAGGGTCAAGCGTGCGCGCCGGGTACGCGTGGCGCTTTGGGCCTGGGGTTCGATCTCGCGCACGATGGCGGTGGTGTGCACGTTGGGGTTGAGCTGCTCGGCGACCAGGAACACCACGTCCGGCGGCAAGCGTTCGGCAAGGCCGGCGGGCAGGTCGATCACGGCTTCCTTGATATCGGGGCGGGCCAGGGTCACCACTTGCTGGCCGGCGCTGACCACCTGGCCAGCCTCGGCATTCCAAGCAGTGACAATGCCTGCGTGGTCGGTGCGCAACTCGGCGTAGTTGAGTTGGTCCTTGGCCTGGTTGACCGAAGCCTGGGCCTGGTCGAGGGACGCCTGGGTGGTTTTCAGGTCGGTCTGGGCGACATCCAACTGGGCCTGGGCACCGACGCCACGGTTGAACAATTCCTGCTGGCGGCGCGCATTGGCCTGGGCGTTGATAAATTGCGCCTGCACCTTGGCCAGATCGCCCTGGGCGGCACGCAGTTGGTTCTGTTGATCGGTGGGGTCGAGTACCGCGAGCAAGGCCCCCTTCTCCACTTCGGCGCCCACATCCACAGCGCGACGGGCGATGCGGCCAGGCACGCGGAAACCCAGGTTGCTTTCATAGCGGGCCTGGATGGTACCGGCGAAGCGGCCGAGGGTTTCCTGGTCCTCGGCTTTCACTTCCATGGACAGCACCGGTCGCACGGGCTCCGGCGGCGCTTCTTCCTTGGAGCAGGCCACCAGCAACAGGCTGGCGGCGAGTAACACCGTCAGGCGCTTCATGGCTGGGCTCCTTGCTGGGCGATTTCCACGAGCATGCCGGGGTGGAGCAATTGCCCGCCGGCGACCACGACTTTTTCGCCGCCCTTGAGGCCGTCGCTGAGGATGACTTTGCCGGTGAGGTAACGCGCCACGCTGACCTTGTGCAATTGCGCCTTGCCGTCGCTGTCGATCAACCATACGGCGGGTTCGTTGAGGTCTTTGGTCAGGGCCGACCACGGCAGCTCGATGCTGGGCTTGGCCGGGCCGTTGGCCGTGGCACTCACCACCGACCCCAGCTGCATGCCTTTGGGCAACGCCTCCAGGGCGATCTTGACCTGCACAGTGCCGGTGTTGGCCGCCACGGCGGGTGTCACTTCGCGAACTTTGCCCTGGGCCTTGATGCTGGGGTTATCCAGCAGGCTGACGGTGATCGGCGCATCAGGCGGCGGCTCCACCAACAACGACTCATAGACGTTGAACACGGCATCTCGCTCGCCGTCCTGGGCCAGGCTGAAAATCGGCACGGTGGCTTGCACTACTTGGCCCACTTCCGCCTGGCGCGCAGTAATCACACCCGGCGCGTCGGCAATCAACGCGGTGTAGCCGAGTTGTTCGCGGGCGTTGGCCAGTTGGGCCTGGGCGGCGGCCAGCGCACTTTGACTGCTGCGCAACGCGGCCTGGGCGGCATCGTATTCGCTGCGGCTGGTGTAGCCCTTGGGCAAGAGCTTTTCCTGGCGTACAAAAGCGGCAGCAGTCTGTTTGACACGTGCCTGTTCGGCCACGACTT
The DNA here is from genome assembly GCF_002255865.1 of Pseudomonas sp. PGPPP1. Lineage (NCBI taxonomy): Bacteria > Pseudomonadati > Pseudomonadota > Gammaproteobacteria > Pseudomonadales > Pseudomonadaceae > Pseudomonas > Pseudomonas sp. PGPPP1. Next base: position 105,360 of record NZ_NKIG01000007.1, read on the forward strand.
GGGCTTGGGCCGAATCGACGTTGGTTTGCAAGTCCTTGGGATCGAGCTTGGCCAGCACTTGCTTGGCGGTAACACGGTCGCCCACATCCACCATGCGCTGGATGATCTTGCCACCCACGCGGAAGGATAAATCGGTTTGCACACGGGCCTGGATATCCCCGGTCAGTGTGACCGCTGCAGCAAAATCCGCTGACTGCACGGTCTGCACAAAGACCCGTGAATGCTGCTTGGGCTCAGCCTTTTCCTGGCCACAGCCGCTTAGCAGCGTCAGTAGGCCAAGTCCGAAAATACAGGTGGAAATACGACCGCCCATGCAGGCTCCTTTTGCGTGATGCCGACTTGCCAGTGTGTATGCGACTGTGAGCTTAGTTCAGGGTTCCTTATCTGCATGGAGGCTCCCATACTCCAATGGTTCCCACGCCGATTGAATGCCCATGCTCAAGACCCTCGCGGTGGCCAATTACCGCTCGATCAATAAATTGGTAGTGCCCTTGGACCGGCTGAATCTGGTCACGGGTCCCAATGGCAGCGGTAAGTCCAACCTGTACCGCGCCCTGCGCCTGCTAGCGGAAACTGCCCAAGGTGGGGTGATCAACGCGCTGGCCCGTGAGGGTGGCCTGGACTCCACCTTCTGGGCCGGGCCGGAAAGCATCAGCCGACGCATGCGCCAGGGCGAGGTGCCGATAGAGTCGTCGGTGCGCCAAGGTGTCAAGCGCCTGCGCCTGGGTTTTGCCGGGGAAGATTTCAGCTACGCCATTTCCCTGGGTTTGCCCGAGCCGAGCCTGTCCTTTTTCTCCCTGGACCCGGAAGTGAAGAAGGAATGCATCTGGGCCGGCCACATCTACCGCCCGGCCAGCCTGCTGGTGCAGCGTTCCGGGCCAATGGTGCGGGCACGTGACGGGCGCAATTGGGACGTACTGGCCCAGCACACGCCCAACTACCACAGCCTGTTCGACCAGGTCGGCAGCCTGCGTGGTTCGCCAGAGGTGTTGCTACTGCGCGAAAGCATCCGTGGCTGGCGTTTTTATGATCACTTTCGCAGCGATGTCGACGCACCCGTGCGCCAGCCACAACTGGGCACGCGCACACCGGTGCTGCATCACGATGGGCGCGATTTGGCAGCAGCGTTGCAGACCATCCGCGAGATCGGTGATCCCGACGCCTTGCAGCAAGCCGTAAGCGATGCGTTCCCCGGCGCGCGCTTGAACATCCAACCGTTGCAGGGCGGACGCTTTGCAATTGAGTTTTACCAGGAAGGGTTGCTGCGGCCATTGTCGGCAGCGGAGCTGTCGGACGGCACATTGCGTTACCTGCTGCTGATCGCCGCGCTGCTCACACCTAGGCCGCCGACGATGATGGTACTGAACGAGCCCGAGACCAGTCTGCATCCCGACCTGCTGCCGGCGTTGGCGCGCTTGATTATCCAGGCATCCCGGCAGTGCCAGGTGTGGGTGGTGTCCCATGCGAGTCGGTTGATTGCGGCCTTGCAGCAGGATGAAGGGTGCAATTCGATTGTGTTGGAGAAGGTGTTGGGGGAAACGCGGATTGTGGGGCAAGGGATTCTGGATGCGCCGGCTTGGCATTGGCCGGAGTGATTGAAGTGTGCCAATGAGGATCGCAACCTCGCGATCACCACTGTTGTGGAAGCCGTCGAGCCCAGCGAGTGCGTGATGACGGCGGTACAGCAACATCAACCCTGTCATGCCACCCAAAAACCAGAAACCCCGCCGAAGCGGGTTTTCTCACAGCTCAAATCACATCAACTCACCGCAGGTGAATCAAACCCGCGCCGCTCAATCACAGTAAACACATCTGCTACATCCTGGACCATGATCCGGGCGGTATTGGCGACGGTATTGATGTCGTGCTCGGCATAGTCGGACACGTTTGAACAGGCCATCGGGTGCAGAGCGGAGCATCGCTGTCGATCAACAGGACGGGGTAGTCGGTTGCGGTTTGTGCAACTGATGGGATATGTCCGACAGCTCATCACAGTCGGCAATGTCGGATGCCTCTTGATTGTCTCCACGCTATTGAGGCCTCAAATCACGCCTGCGTAGAGTGGCTCGCATAACGAAGCTGTCAAGACGTTGCAACCCACGATCCCAAGACGCTTCGTGCGTGATCGACTGGCTACCACAGATCGACAAGGAATTCCGATGCCCCGCCAAAGCGACCTGCGCTACACCTTCGAACCCTTGAAAGGGGATGCCTTCGACGTAGTGTCGTTCAAGTTCGAAGAAGGCCTGTCCCAGCCATTTAAACTAGAGCTGGAACTTGCCAGCCACAACGCCGCCATCGACTTCAATCGTGTGCTGGATCTGGCGGCGTTGTTCACGATTTGGCGCGGTGAAACACCGGTGCGTTACGTCCACGGTCTGGTCAGCCTGTTCACCCAAGGCGATACCGGTTTTCGACGTACCCGTTACAGCGTAGTGCTAGAACCGACGCTGAAGCGTTTCGAACTGCGTTCCAACTGGCGCATCTTCCAGGGCAAAAACGTGCCCGACATCATCCTTGACGTGCTCAAGGAGCAACGCCTGACGGACGTCAAAACTTATCTCTGCTTCGATCATCAACCCCGCGAATATTGCGTGCAGGCTGGCGAAACCGACCTCGACTTCATCGCCCGCCTCGCCGCCGAAGAAGGTCTGCTCTACACCTTCGAACATTGCGCCGATGGCCACACGCTGTGGTTCACCGACCGCGTTGGCGGCCTGGGCACCATTGGCACTCACCAACACTGCCCGGTTGCCTACCAACCTATGGGCGGTGGCGACTCCATGGAACCGGCCTTGCACCGCTTCCACTACACCGAACAAGTGCGCACCGCCGTCCAGGTGCAGCGCGACTACACCTTCACTCACCCTCGCTACAGCCAACAACACACCGCCACCGGCGACCAGGATTTGAACCACCAGCACAAGGATTACGAGCGCTACGACTACCCCGGCCGCTACAAGCGCGATATTGCTGGTAAACCCTTCACCAAAACCCGCCTGAGTGCTCTGCGCAGTGACGCCAAGATGGCGCATCTGCAAGGCGACGATGCGCGCCTGCAAACGGGGCTGGCTTTCGATTTGAATGGTCATCCGCGCGATGACTTCAACGACCGCTGGCGCACCATCACCATCGAACATGAAGGCAAACAGCACACCAGCCTTGAGGAAGAAGCGTTCGGCAGTAATGCCGGCACGTTTTATGAGATGAAAGCCACCGCTATTCGTTGGACCTCTGACTGGAAAGCCCCGCTGCGCGACAAGCCTTGTATCGACGGCCCGCAGATCGCCACCGTAGTCGGCCCTCCGAATGAAGAGATCTATTGCGATAAATGGGGCCGGGTGAAGGTGCAATTCCCGTGGGACCGTTCTGACAAAAACAACGATCAGAGCTCGTGCTGGATTCGTGTGGCTCAGTCCTGGGCTGGCGCGACCTGGGGCGCCATGGCCGTGCCGCGGGTCGGTCAGGAGCTGATTATCAGCTATCAAGATGGTGATCCTGACCAACCAATTGCCACGGGTCGCACCTACCGCGAGACCAATTTGCCGCCCTACGAGCTGCCGAAACACAAAACGCGGATGACCATCAAGAGCCGAACCCACAAAGGTTCAGGTTTCAATGAGCTGCGCTTTGAGGATGAGCAAGGACAGCAGGAGGTGTACATCCACGCCGAAAAAGACAAGAACGTCCATATAAAACACAACAACGGCATTTACGTCGGAAATGACCGCCGCGAGAAGGTCGGGCACGACGAGCATATTGAAATTGGCCACGATCGTAGTGAAAGGGTAGGCAACGATGAGCGAATTGAGGTGGCGCAGGATCGCTTTCAGACGCTGGGCCGCGACCACCGGACCCACATCGGTAGGGACCGTGTCGAGGAAGTCGGAAACAACCGATTCGACACGGTCACCGCTGATCACGACATCCGCATCGGCGGGAGTGTTGATCATTGTGTAAAGAGTCACTACCGGCTGGCTGCCGGAGAAGGCATCGCGCAGAAAACCACGGTGTTTGAGGTTGCAGCGGGCCAACGAATCGTCCTGAAGGCGCCCGGAGGCAGCATAACGATTGATGGCGATGGAATTACCCTTGATGGGCTGACCATCAAAATCAAAGGACCGGTGACCGCAGAGGCCAAAGGCACCGGTAATCCATTCGCAAGTCTTGAGCGCTCGCCGGCACCTCCACCTGGCGACTTCCTGGGGCGCTATACGCTGCTCAAGAACGATCAACGCGCTTTCTCTGGCTATCGGTATCGCATAACCGATGGCGCTGCCGTACTCGCCGAGGGCCTGACTCACTCGTCCGGCGAAACAGACTGGGCTATGACGCAAACGACCCACGCCGTGCAAGCCCATAAAGCAATCGTACGTGATGATCAGCGTATCACTGAAACCTGGCAACCCAGCGTCGTACTCATTGAAGAGCAAGCCGTGGTTCACGATGGCGTCGGGCTTTTCCCCGATGATTTTCTTGATCAATACATGGAAGACCTTGACTGATGCCAGCCCCAGCCGCCGCAGCCCTTCTTGCAGGTGCATACCGCGCCTATCGGGTATATCAGGCCCACGAAGCAGCCATGAGCACAGCCGACCTGGCGCGGCTCGCCAGTGAAATTGCTGAATGCAAAAGCACTATCAAGCAAGTCTTGCAGCAGGCTATTGAAGCGCTGACCCGTGAAATCGAAATCAAGAGTTCAACCTTTGCCCTGGTGGACCGGGGCGGCAATAGCACCGTTTCGCGACGCGGTAATGAAAACGTGAATTTCAGGGAATACATCGAACGCAAAGTACCGTTCCGCCCGGCCATCAGCCAGGTGTGCAACGTCGCCCTGCAGATGCCGATCAAGGTGCCACGTCGCCTGCGCAAGAGCGTCGCCGGCGACAGTGTGACCACCACCATCGAGGTGGCGCTCAAGCAAACCACCGCTTCGTTGCTGTTTGAGGCGATAGACGAAGTGCTGGAGTGGCGTAGCCCGCTCAAGGCCGAGCCCAATTACAACCGTAACAGCTCAAAAGCCCTGTTAGGCGAACCTGAGACTCGACCGAAGCGGTTCGGCAAAGTGTTTCCGTTCTGGCCGCGGCCTTGGGAGAGTCTGGCTCCGGACTTGGTGGTGGTTGAGTACCGGCAGGAGGCGTTTGAAACGGACAATGTGTTTGCGGCGATTGAGATCAAGTTTCCGGGGGATTGGGTTAAAAACAAGCAAATGATGGATTACGTAGAGCTCATGACACCGAAAACCGGCATTAATCGGGACAAAATCGGCACAGAAAAAGTAGTGCTGCTGCGGGTGCCGGAAGATTGCACCGGCTTTGAAGCGGATGAAAAGAAATCGGCGCAACACCAACAGGTAAGGAAGAAGAGCTAATTTATGAGTACAACTCATCAGATGTTTACTTCCGAAGAACGAGATCTGTTTGTCGAGTTACTGAAAGAGTGGCCCAATTCAGAGTCCGGCACTGAAGAAGCTTCCCATGGCATCAGCCCCTTCATCAGCTTCTATTTCCCCCCTGGCCCGGATAACCACCAAGAAGTAGCACTGCTGATGGTGGATATTCACGAAGCCTTTGAGCAATTGCTTGGAAAGCCCTACACCATTGGGACCCACCCAATTTCAGAGCGTCCACATCCTTACGGCTCGTCACGTTTGCCGGATCTACGTGAGCAGGCCAGGAAAGCCAAGCATTACGAGCACTTTGTTTTCAAATTCACCGATAAAAAAAACCATGCTTCCTCACCGACTACGGCGGGGTACTTCTGGCGCACGTGGTTTATAAGAGATGAGCACAGGAGATCCAGCTATTCATCCATCGTCTTCTATTACCGTTGGCAATGGTGGTTGGACAACCGCGATGCATGGCGCCGCTTTGTGCTCAAGACCATTGATCTGCTCAAGGCACATCAGGTTTACAGCGGCTTTGCCATGACCAACCCGCTTGAATTTGGTACCCGTTCCGCTGTCACCACATGGGAGCGGGCATTAGCTCCAAGCTTCTATGGCCTGGATATTGATTATGCTTTTGGTATGCAACGCGAACTGCTTAACGGCATCCGCCCTCCCACCTGGGCCTTTCTCCTCGCCGACCACTGGCGTGAAAAACTTGACCTCACCCGCGAGCAAGTACGCGCAGCACTCGCCCACCCTCGCATCAGCATTACCGAATTACACAGCGGCCAGTGGATCGAACTGGGCGAACAACCCGAGCTATATCCCGTCGAGCAAAGCGTGCCCGAATTGCCCATGCTCCTGAACAAACTCCTCAAACCTATCCGCTACGACGACTTGGGATTGCTCGGCTTCGGCCAATGGGACGGCGACCCCAACGAGCGCTTCACCGATGCTGACAGCCGCCGCTGGATGGCCCGTTTCGACACCGACAGTGATTGGCCGACGCCGTCAACCGTGAAAGGTAACAAGAACAAGAGGTAAGTATGAGCACTACACATAACCTGTTTGATGAGGAAGAACGCGAAGAATTTATTGAGGGACTAAAGGAATGGCCTAATACCGATTGGGGCACTGACGAAGCGCGGCACAGCGTCAGCCCCTTCATCAGTTTCTATTTCCCCCCAGGCCCGGACAATCACCAAGAAGCGGCACTGCTGATGGTGGATATTCACGAAGCTTTTGAGCAATTACTTGGAAAGCCCTACACCATAGGGACCCATCCGATTTCAGAACGTCCACATCCTTACGGTTCGTCACGCTTGCCGGATCTACGCGAGCAGGCCAAGAAAGCCTCCCGCTCAGAGGATTTTGTTTTTAAATTCACCGATGAAAAAAACCATGCCTCCTCACCGACGACAGCGGGTTATTTTTGGCGAACATGGTTCATAAGATATGAGGGTAGAAGAACCGAATATTCCTACATCTTGTTCTATTACCGTTGGCAATGGTGGTTGGAAAACCGCGAAGCATGGCGCCGCTTTGTACTCAAGACCATTGACCTGCTCAAGGCACATCAGGTCTACAGCGGCTTTGCCATGGCCAATCCGCTTCAGTTCGGCACACGGTCCGCCATCACTACTTGGGAGCGAGCGTTGGCTCCCAGCTTCTATGGTCTGGATATTGATTTCCCTTTTGGTATGCAGAGCGAACTACTCAACGGCATCCGCCCCCCCACCTGGGCCTTCCTGCTCGCCGACCACTGGCGCGAAAAACTTGACCTCACCCGCGAGCAAGTACGCGCAGCACTCGCCCACCCTCGCATCAGCATTACCGAATTACACAGCGGCCAGTGGATCGAACTGGGCGAACAACCCGAGCTATACCCCGTCGAGCAAGGCGTGCCCGAATTGCCCATGCTCCTGAACAAACTCCTCAAACCTATCCGCTACGACGACTTGGGATTGCTCGGCTTCGGCCAATGGGACGGCGACCCCAACGAGCGCTTCACCGATGCTGACAGCCGCCGCTGGATGGCTCGTTTCGACACCGAGAGTGATTGGCCGACGCCGGCAGCACGATTTAAGAGGCCGCCGGAGATATCTCCAGCACAGGTCTCCAGCAAAGTGATGCCGCTTAGCATTGTTTCAGGCATGGCGTGCACCCAATCCGGCTTGTGGTTCGTCCCTGATCAGGCGTACTCCCGCCGCGCCTTCAAGCAGGGCGATATCCTGCCAGCCCTCGCCAGCGAGTCAGGCGACGAAGCGGTTTTTTGGCAGCGCGACCTTGATCAAACACCTTCCAGTTTCGCCAACAGCCTTGAACCGGCACCTCGTGCAGGTCGCTGGGAAATGGAGCGCGATCGCTGTGTAGATTGTGAAGTTACGTTGAACGAGCGGCTCCCTCTTCATCAAGGTCAGGTCGTTCGCTGGATCTGGGCTGTGAGTGGCCTTCGTGCACGCAGTGGCGAACCTTGTCCCTATCCGGGGTTGTGGGTCTGCGAGTACAAGCCCAGGACTCTGCAATTGTTTGACGATGAACCCCAGATGCCTTGGGTTGGCGGTGAGAAGGTAGTCTGGCGTTGGCTTGGGTTGGTAGGTCATTACGTTGATGAGGAGCCATGATGCCTCCAACCAACCGTTGCCCGGAGAACTGAGTGACCGATACCCAATCGATGCACGCTCCTCTAATAGGCAAGTCCGCCAGTTCGGAGGACAGGTCGAGGGGAGCCCTCGACCCAGACACCAATCAACCCTGCCACTTACCGCCTTCAACAATCACGCTCTCAGGCTTGGTGTCATCGCTCAGCTCTTTACGCACATATTGGTCATACAGCTTGAGCAAGAATTTCTCCTCACCCAACTTCGCCAACTCGGCATTCACCCAGTCACGCAGCTCGATGTTGCCCTTCTTCACCGCTGGGGCGATCGGCGCTTCGTCGCCGAGTTTTTCTTCCAACACGCGGTAGCCTGGGTTCTGCTTGGCCCAGCTGAACAGCACCAGGTTGTCTTGGGCATAGGCATCGCCACGGCCAGCGGACAGCGCTTGCAGGGACTCGGAGTTTTTCTCGAACTTGAGCAGTTTCCAGTCCGGGTGGTTCTTGGTCAGCCAGATATCGGCGGTGGTGCCGGTGGTAACGATGGTGGTGCGGGTGGCCAGGTCATCCAGGCTTTTCACCGCGCTGTCATTCGGCACCAGGGCCTGTACCGCGACTTTCAGGTTGGGGTTGGTGAAGTCCACCGCTTCCTTGCGCTCAGGGGTCACGGTCATGTTGGCGAGGATCAGGTCGACCTTGTCGCTCTGCAGGAACGGAATGCGGCTGGCTGGCTCGACCGCGACGAACTCGACTTTGTTTTCATCGCCCAGCAAGTCCTTGGCGAATTGACGGCCGATGTCGGTATCGAAGCCCACGTAACGGCCTGCTTCGTTCACAAAGCCAAACGGCGGCTTGTCGGTGAATACGCCGACGATCAGCTTGTCACGCGCCTTGATCTTGTCGATGTAGCTCGCGGCGGCAACGGGTTTAGCAGGCTCTTCGGCCTTTTTATCGCAGCCGGCCAGTACGGCGACGGCCAACAGTGGCAGCAGTAACTTTTTCATAGCAGCTCCAGTTCCTTGGTTTTCTTGGGCAGTGTTGACACAAAGGAGAACTTCTCCAGGAACTGCTGCGCGCGTGCGGTTTGCGGGTTCGTAAAGAATTCTTCGGGGGTGTTGTGTTCGAGGATGCGACCGGCCTCCATGAACACCACGCGGTCGGCGACGGCGCGGGCAAAGGCCATTTCGTGGGTGACGATCAACAGGGTCATGCCATCGCGGGCCAGGCCCTGGATCACTTCCAGCACCTCCTTGACCATTTCCGGGTCGAGGGCGGCGGTGACTTCATCAAACAGCATCACCTGGGGGTTCATGCACAGCGAACGCACGATGGCGATGCGCTGCTGCTGGCCGCCGGAGAGCTGGCGCGGGAAGGCGTCGCGCTTGTCGGCCAAGCCCACGCGATCCAGGAGTTTTTCGGCTTGCTCGCGGGCTTCGCGAGGATCACGCTTCTGCACTTTCAGTGGGCCGAGCAGGATGTTGTCGAGCACGCTCATGTGCGGGAACAAGTGGTAGCTCTGGAACACCATGCCGATGTCCTGGCGCACTTGGCGCCAGTCGGTTTTTTTATCCAGCAACTCGTTGCCAGCGAAACGCAGGCTGCCGCTGTGGGCCACTTCTAGCCCGTTAAGGCAACGCAGCAAGGTGCTTTTGCCGCAGCCGCTGGGGCCGAGAATCACCACCACTTCGCCGCTTTGCACGCTCAGGTCGATGCCTTTGAGCACCTGCTGGTCGCCGAAGTATTTATTGAAACCCTGGAACTCGATCAATGCGCTCATGCTTGGGCCCAGCGCCGTTCCAGCACCTTGGAGGCGGCCGACAACGGGTAGCAGATAAAGAAGAAAAACAGGAACAGCACGCCGTAGATCAGCACTGACTCGTAGGTGCGTTCGATGATTTGCTGGCCAACCTTGATCACGTCCACCACACCGATCAGCACCGCCAGCGAGCTGGTCTTGATGATGCGCGTGTAGACGTTGATGGTCGGTGGCGTCATGCGCTTGAGGGCCTGGGGCAGCAACACGTAGCCGTACAGTTGCGGGTCGGACAGGCCAATCGACAAGCCCGCTTCGCGCTGGCCACGGGGCAGCGAATGCAACGCGCCGCGCACCACTTCACCCACTTCACTGGCGCCCCACAGTGACAGCACCAACACGGCGCACCAGAAGCTCGGGATGCTCAGGCCGAAGAAAATCGGCAAACCGAAAAACAGCAGGTACAACCACACCAACACCGGGATCGCACGGAACAGCTCCAGGTACACCCGCAGCACCGCGTTGATCACCTTGTTGTTCAACGTGCGCAGCACGCCGTACAGCACGCCGCCGACGGTGCTGAACGCGATGCTCAAGAATGAAATCGACAGCGTTTGCGCAGCGCCCTTGCCCAATTGCGGCAACGACACCCACAACAACTCAAGACCCGAACTGGCCATGCTGGAGCCTCCTTTCCAGGCGGCTGAGCAGCAGCGACAGCGGCAAGAACAGCAACACGCAAATCAGCGTCAACACGGCGAGCATTTCGTAGGTCTTGTAGTAGAGGGCGATGTAGCTCTTGGTGGTGTAGAGAATCTCTGGCACCGCCACGGCGGAGACTACGGTGGTCTCCTTAAGCAGGAAGATGAAGTTGGCGAACAGTGCCGGCAGGCTGAGGATGCCGGCCTGGGGCAGGATCACATGGCGCAACAGCTGCCAGTCCGACAGGCCGATGGATTTACCCGACTCGATCTGCGCCAGCGGCACCGCTTCCACACCAGCGCGCAGCACTTCGGTGAGGTAGGCACCGCCGAGGAACGTCATGGTGATGATCGCCGCCCAAAACCCGGAGATATTGAACCCCAGAGCCGGCAGCGCGAAGTAGACGAAAAACAGTTGGATCAGCAGCGGCGTGTTCCGCGCCAGCTCCACGTACAGCGCCACCAGGCGCGACAGGTAGGGCGTGCGGAATACCAGCAGTGCGGCGTTGATCAGCGCCACCAGCAGGGAGGTGGCAATGGCGATCAGGCCCACTTGCAGCGTCACGCCCACGGCCTTTAAAAACGCCGGCAAGGTGCTGAGGATAAAAGCGAAATCGAAGGTCATCGGAAGTCCAAAACGTCGCAGGGGTAATGCGACGTGCGCGGTTCGATCCGGCGTGGGTAACGTCGGGTAGCGCGAACTTTAAAGGTATAAAAAAGAAAATTTAAATACCCAAATAGCATATTGATATCACCCAAAAAGATAACCGCCGGATTCGCGGGTTTGCCGGGTGACGGCTATGGTCTTGGGGTCTGTGATTCGAGGGAATGAATGATGAAAGAATTGAAACCGATGGATCCGCAGGAGTTGGTGAAATGGTTGGTGGCGTTGCGTAGGGCGATCAATAGCCGAATTGTGTGAGCCTACACAGTTCAAATGTGGGAGCGGGCTTGCTCGCGAATGCGTTGGGTCAGCGATGAATGTGTCTCTGACACACCGCATTCGCGAGCAAGCCCGCTCCCACAGTTTTGACCGTATTCCAGACCCAATAAAAAACGCCGACGCTATGCAAGCCATCGGCGTTGAAACCTTGAAGGGGGTTTTCAGTTACATCAGAACGCAGGCACGACCGCGCCGCTGTATTTCTTCTCGATGAAGGCTTTGACTTCAGGGCTGGTCAGGGCCTTGGAAAGCTTCTGGATGGCATCGCTGTCCTTGTTGTCCGGACGCGCTACTAGGAAGTTAACGTAAGGCGAGTCAGCGCTTTCCAGAATCAGTGCGTCTTTGGCTGGGTTCAGGCCGGCTTCCAGGGCGTAGTTGGTGTTGATCAGGTCCAGGTCAACCTGGTCCAGTACGCGTGGCAGCAGGGCTGATTCCAGCTCTTTGAATTTCAGGTGTTTCGGGTTGCTGGCAATGTCTTTCGGCGTGGCCAGGGCGTTGGTTGGGTCTTTCAGGGTGATCACGCCCGCCTTTTGCAGCAGCAACAGGGCACGGCCGCTGTTGGAGCCTTCGTTCGGGATGGCCACGGTGGCGCCGTCTTTCAGGTCTTCAATTTTCTTGATCTTTTTCGAGTAGCCGCCGAACGGTTCAACGTGCACGCCGACCACGGTCACCAGGTTGGTGCCCTTGCCCTTGTTGAAGTTTTCCAGGTACGGCAGGGTCTGGAAGTAGTTGGCGTCCAGACGCTTCTCGGCCACTTGCACGTTAGGTTGCACGTAGTCGGTGAAGACTTTGATTTCCAGGTCCACGCCTTCTTTGGCCAGGGTTGGCTTGACCAGTTCGAGGATCTCCGCGTGCGGGATCGGGGTGGCCGCAACCACCAGCTTCTCGTTGGCTTGGGCGAAGCTTGCAGTCAGGGCAGCCGCCAGTGCGGTAAACAACAGAACCTTTTTCATGCAGTGTCCTTATCGGAATTCCGAGGGCGTCTGTGACGACCGTTTTTATAGGGTGTGCCAGCGAAGTGCTATCGCGGCGTGGGAGTGACAATACCTAGATTTTTTATTCCCGAACAATATCTTTTATTCACGTTGATATTCCATTTTGTTCATGCAGGAATTTTCTTAATATTTCCTGCTCCGCCGGGCTCGCGCTGTTAAAAATCCGCTGCACTTGCTCAAGCGGCGTCCCCGCCACCGGCAGGTTCAAGTGCTCCGGCAGAATCTCGTCGCCACTGCTCACCAGCAACGCAAAGTGAATAACGTTTTCCAGCTCGCGGGTATTCCCCGGCCAACTGTGGTGTTCCAACACGTGCTGGGCGGCGTCGCTGATCAGCGGCACTGGCAGGTCCAGGCGCTGGCTGTAGATGCCCAGGAAATACTCAGCTAGGGACAGAATATCGCCGACACGCTCACGCAGCGCCGGTAACTCCAGTTGGCCTTCACTCAGGTAATGGAACAGACGTTCATGGAACTTGCCCGCCGCCACGGCTTGGGCCAAGTCGATGCTGGTGGCCGCCACCAGGCGCACATCCACCGGGCTTGGCTGATGGGCACCGACGCGGGTGACTTCATGGTTTTCCAGGGCGGCGAGTAATTTGACCTGGATCGGCAACGGCAAATCGCCGATTTCATCCAGGTACAACGTGCCGCCGTTGGCCGAGCCAAACCACCCCGCGCGGCTGCTGGCGGCGCCGCTGTGGCTGCCGGCGGCATAGCCGAACAACTCGGCATCGGCGTAAGTCGGGCTGATGGCGCCGCAATTGACCGACACAAACAAACCGCCGCGATCACTGCCACGGTGAATATGGCGCGCCAACAGTTCTTTACCGCTGCCGGTCTCGCCGCGAATCAACACGGGCAAGGCGCGGGGGGCGAGGCTTTCGAGGTCTTCGCGCAGTTGGCGCGAGCGCGGGTCGACAAACACCAGCGCCTTGGCGCGGATGCTCAGCGGGCTTTTATCGGCGTCGGGAAAGGTCAGCAGTGGCTGGCCGTAGGTTTCATGCAGACTCATGGCAGGCTCCCGCCCCGGATCCACTCAGGGACGGGGCGTTGAAAAATGTTCAGGCACTACGCCGGGCGTGATGCTCAAGGCGGTTTTGCAGGCGATAGAGGTAAGCGAAACCCTGCTCCCAACGCTGGTGGCCGGACTTCACATTGATATGGCCGGCGCCCGACAGGATGCCGGCTTCGGCACCCCAGTTGCGTGCCAGCTCCAGGGCCCGTGGGGCGCTGACGGCGCTGTCGTTGTCGGAGCTGACGACCTGGCTCGGGAACGGCAGCAGGTCAGTCGGGATCGGCGCGAAATTACGCAAGGCAGGCGAGCAAGCAGGTCGTTCAACATCAGCCGGGGCCACCAGCAAGGCACCGCGCACCTGACGCAAAAACTGCACCGGCGCGGTGGCCGCCCAATGGGCCACGGTGATGCAGCCCAGGCTATGGGCAATCAGGATCACCGGCGTGCTGTCTGCAGCGATAGCCTCGGCCAGCGCCGCCACCCAGTCTTCGCGACGCGGGGTCAGCCAATCGGCCTGCTCCACACGAGCGCTGTTGGGCAGGCTGTTCTGCCAATGACTTTGCCAATGATCTTCTGGCGATCCTTGCCAGCCCGGCACGATCAGATAACGAATCGACTCGCTGTGCATGGGTGTGCCCTCCTGCAGCGTTTAACGTTGTAGGACAGTATAGGGACGAGGGTTATATTCGTTAAGGAATAAGAAGCTATTTATTAATAACCAAAAACTCAACCGCAGTGGAGATCCAAATGTGGGAGCAAGCCCGCTCCCACACTGACCTGATTTCAGATTGGCATCTGTGGCAATCCTCAAATCACAGGCAAAAAAAAGGCCGCACCCTGCCAAGGAGACGGCCAAAAAATTGTCGAGGCATTTGCAACTAACGAGCGGTAATCACCGACAGCTTGGTAATGCCCGCGCGTTCGATAGACGCCATGGCTCGCGCCACTTCGCCGTAGTTCACTCCATCGTCAGCCTGCAGTTGCACCCGAACCTCCGGGTCCTTGGCTTTCGCCGACTGCAGGTTGAATTCCAGCAGGTCCGGCTGGATTTCGTCCTTGTTGATAAACACTTTGCCAGCGCCGTCGATGCTCACCACCAGCGGGTCCTTCTGCTCTACCGGCGCCACAGACTCGGTCTTGGGCAGGTTGATCGGGATCGCGTTGGTCAGCAGCGGCGCGGTGACGATAAACACCACCAGCAGTACCAGCATCACGTCCACCAGCGGCGTGACGTTGATCTCGCTCAGTACCTCATCGCTGTCTTGTGTGGAGAAGGCCATTTCAGGACGCCTCCTTCACTTTTTGCGGGGTACCGGCAGCGGCTTTGTTCAGTGTTGGGTGCAGCAGCACACGGAACGAATTTTTCTGCGCCAGGCTGTAGAAGTCGTGGGCGAAGTCGTCCAGGTCGGCAGCGGTGAGCTTGAGGCGACGCAGGAAGTAGTTGTAAACCAGCACCGCAGGCACGGCGACGGCGATACCCACGCCGGTGGCAACCAGTGCGGCACCAATCGGGCCGGCCACGGTTTCGAGGCTGGCGGAACCGGCGGCGCTGATGCCTTTCAAGGCTTCCATGATGCCCCACACGGTGCCGAACAGACCGATAAACGGCGAGGTACTGCCGATACTGGCGACCACGGCCAGGCCGGTTTCCAGCGAGCGGCGTTCACGTACGATTTGCTGACGCAGGGCGCGTTCGAGGCGGTCCTGGTGGTTGATCGCCTGGCTCAGGTCAGCCGCGTGCGGGGCGTCGCCCACTTGGATCGCGGCGTAACCGGCCTGTGCCACGCGGGCAGCGGCGCCCGGTTGGGTTTCAGCCAGTTCGGCGGCAGAGTCGAGACTCGACGCCGCCCAGAACTGTTTGTGGAATTTGCGATCCTGCGACTTGAGGCGACCGAACTGCACGCCCTTGAGCAAGGCCAAGCCCCAGGTGGCGACCGAAAAGACCACCAGCAGCCAGATCACCGCGCTTTCGATGGATTCAAGTGGAGATGCTAATGCCATGATGTGTTCCCTCTGTGCAGGTCGCGGCGTGTGCAACACACCGCAGCCGAATAGTTAGTGAATCTTGAAATCGATCGGTACGCTGACCCAGCCGTCTTGCGCCACATCCCCTTGCTTGGCCGGGACGAAGCTCCAGCGCTTCACGGCGGCCAAGGCAGCGTCGTCGAGTTGCTGGCGACCGCTGCTTTTCTGGATCTGGATCTCACCCGGTTTGCCGCTGGCCAGTACATGCACCCTGAGCAACACCGTGCCTTCCCAGCCCCGGCGCTGGGCCAGTGACGGGTACTCGGGCGCCGGGTTCTTCAGGTACGCAGCGTTGGCCGAAGCGGGTGTCACCGGGGCCGGCGCGGGTGGAGCGGGCGGCGCAGGCGGTGCCGGTTTCGGTGGCGTAGGCGGCTGCTCGACCGGTTTAGGGGCGGGCTCAGGCTTAGGCACCGGTTTGGGCACGGGCTTGGGTTTTGGAATCGGTTTTTTGGGCGCAGGTTTTGCGGCCAACTCATCCACGACCGGTGGCGGTGGTTCAACCACAGGTGGCGGTGGTGGTGGCGGTACAGGCGGTGGCGGCTCAACCACCGGCGGCGCCGGCTGGGAGAACTCGATGGTCATTGGCGGAATTTCCGGCGGCACAATCGGCAGCACCGGGGTCGGCTTCTGGGCCACCCAGTAAATCACCGCACCGTGCAGGGCCAGCACCAGCAAGCCCAGCAAAATCCCTTCGCGACGGCTAGAGAAACGCTTCGGGGTCTTCTGCGTTCGCAGTTGCCCCAACGGCGCGCGGTGCGGCCGGCCAAGGTCGACCAACTCACCACTCGGTGCCTGGCGCCATTGCGCCTCTTGTGCACTGGCGGCGGTTTGGACATTGCCCATTGATTCACTCCCTACGGTTTTTAAGCAAAAAAACCGACAGGCCTGCATGGAAGGCCGTCGTGGGCTGAATCATCGGGGCCAGACGCTTATCTCTTAAAGTAATCTTTACAGTTATACATAGACCCAAAACGAATAAATGAAACATCTAGAAACGTCAAAGCCCCGTTTTACGCGGGCTCCAGACGAGGTGCATTTTTTCGATGCTTTCCAGGCATACAAAATATTCAGTAAAGGCATGGGTCAACGGGGCTTTTTGCGCACAAATCGAACAACTCGCTTTGTAAACACTGCCCCGCCTCGCCCAAGCCACTGCGGGCATACAACGCCAGCCGCACGCCTTGAACCACCGGCAAGCCACTGTCCACGCCCAACACCACATGCCCGGCTTGCACCACGCGCAGCGGCAACAGGCTGACGCCCAACCCCGCCGCCACTGCCGCACACACACTGGCCAGGCTGGCGCTGGAGTACCCGATGCGCCAGCGCCAGCCGCCCACTTCCAGGTGTTGCAGCATTTCATTGCGGTACAACCCGCCCACCGGAAAGGCCACCAACGGCAGCGGGTCGCGCCCCAGGGACGGCGTGCTGCGGCTGTCCACCCAACACAGCGGCTCCGGCCACGAGGCCAGGCAGTCGGCGCTGTCGCCCATCTGCTTGACCAGCAATACGTCGAACTCTCCGGCGCGGTACTGGCGCTGCAACTCCGGGCCAAGGCCGCTGGTGACTTCCAGGCGCACGCGCGGGTAAGCCACCACAAACGCCGACAGCAGCGGCATCAACCGTTCGGACGCAAAGTCTTCCGGCACACCGAGGCGCAATACGCCGTCGCTTTGCTGGTTGATCAGCACATCGGCAGCCTCTTCATGCAACGCCAGGATGCGCCGCGCATAGGCCAGCAAGCGCTCACCCTCGGCAGTGGCCACCACTCGCCGCTGGTCGCGATCGAGCAGCTGGCAGGCCACGGCTTCTTCCAGGCGGCGGATCTGCTGGCTCACGGTGGACTGGGTCAGGTGCAGGCGCTCGGCGGCGCGGGTGAAGTTGCCGCAGTCCACCACGGCGACAAAACTGCGTAGCAACACGGGATCAAACATGGCGCTCACCATTCCATTTGCCACTGGTTGGCATGGTTATATTTAATTTCAGAATACCTGGGGCGCTGCCCATACTCACGCCTCATTTATCAGTTGAACGGGCCCTGCATGACCCTCAATAAATCCCTCGCCGGCTGGGGCCTGCTCGTAGTGCTTGGCCTGAACCTGCGGCCGATCCTCAGCTCTATCAGCCCGCTGCTCGGCGAAATCCGCCAGGCCACTGGCTTGAGTTTCCAAAGCAGCGCGTTGCTCACCAGCCTGCCGGTGGTGTGCATGGGGCTGGTCGCATTGGTGGGCGTACGGGTTGAAGCGCAATTGGGCGAACGACGCGGCATCGCCCTGGGCTTGATGATGATTTTGCTGGCGTGCCTGGCCCGCTGGCTGATGGGTCAGGGCTCGACGCTGCTGGTAACCGCCTTGCTCGGCGGCGCGGGTGTGGCGCTGATCCAGGCATTGGTGCCGGCGATGATCAAGCGCGAATTTCACCACCGCGTGCCCGTGGCGATGGGCGTGTATTCAGCGTCGCTGATGGCGGGCGGCGGGCTCGCGGCGTTGCTGAGCCCGATGGCGGCCACGCATTTCCAGCAATGGCAGGCAGGGTTGGGCGTTTGGTTGTTGCCGGCGCTGGGGGCGTTGCTGTTATGGGCCTGGTTGCCGTTGGGCGCGGCCAAAAGCGCAAAAGAGACGCCCGCATTCAAGGGCCTGCGCAACCGCCGCGCGTGGCTGTTGGCGCTGTACTTCGGCCTGGTGAATTGCGGCTATATGAGCATGGTGGCATGGCTGCCGGCCTACTATCAGCAACTGGGCTGGGGCGTATTGCCCAGCGGTTCGCTGCTGGCGTTCATGACTATCTTCCAGGTGATCGCCGCGCTGCTGATGCCGGTGTTGGCGCAACGCGGTGCCGACCGTCGCCCACTGCTTGCTATCAGCCTATTGGCACAGACCGTGGGTTACCTCGGCCTGATCATCGCGCCGCAGCAATTCCCACACCTGTGGGTGGCGTTGTGCGGCTTCGGCCTGGGTGCGTGTTTCGCACTCAGCCTGCTGCTGACCCTCGACCACCATCGCGACCCACGACAAGCCGGGCAATTGGCGGCTTTCGTGCAAGGTGTGGGCTTTTTGATCAATGCGATTTCGCCATGGATGACCGGCTGGCTGCGCGAACTCACCGGCAGCTTTGTCAGCGCGTGGGTGGTGTTGACGGTGACCGTGGTGGCAATGCTGGTGGTGACGCGGGTGTTTAGCCCGGCCACCTATCGCACGGCGCCTGCTCTATAGATATGCATTTAAGATCTAGATAAAACAAACATGCTTCATTGACGGAATAAGCAGACACCTTAAAATTCCGGCTCTCCTCTTGGACGCCGGGCGCCCCATGGATCTCCGTCAACTGCGCTACTTCATCGCGCTGAACGAGCACCGCAGTTTCGTGCGCGCCGCCGACGCCATGGGCATCACTCAGCCGGCGTTCAGCCGCAGCATCCAGGGCCTGGAGCAGGAATTCGGCTGCGTGCTGGTGGACCGTGCCCACAAAGACCTGCGCCCCACCCCCGAGGGCCAGGTGGTGCTGCAACACGCCCTGAGCCTGGTGCAAGGCGCAGCGCGCTTGAGCCATGAAGTCACGCGCATGACCAAGCTCGATGCCGGCGAAGTACGCTTGGGCAGCGATTCGGTGGCGGCGGTTAACCTGGTGCCCCTGGCCATGGCGCGATTCATTACCGCCTACCCCAAGGTGCGCACCGCATTGCAGGTGGATAACTGGGAAAAACTCGGGCGCAGCCTGAGCCGCGAAGAGATCGAATTCTTTATTGCCGATGTGCGCCACTTCGAGGCCGATCCGAACTTCCACACCCAGGTTCTGACACCCCGTCGCACGGTGTTTTTCTGCCGCGCCGGACACCCGCTGCTGGCCAAGGACAGCCTGTCCACCAACGACCTGTTCGGCTTCCCGCTGGCCACGCCGTTGATTGCGCCCGGCATCCGAAAACTGCTCGCCAACCTCAGCGGGCGGATCGATTTTGCACCGGCCATCGAGCTTGAGCAGTTTGCCGCGCTGGCGACCATCGTAAGCCAGTCCGACGCCATAGGCCTGGGCGCTGCGGAGGCGTTCGTCGATGAGTTCGCCAGCGGCACGTTGCAGGTATTGCACTGGCGCAATGTGCCGCATGCCCTGGACAGCTTGAACAACCGCTGCGGGATCATCAGCCGCGCGGGGACGCGCCTGTCACCTGCTGCGAAGGCATTGATCGAAACTCTGTTGGCGGTGGAAACCCAAGCCGATTGGCCCGCGCAAAGGTCCCGAAATCATTAAAGCGCACGCCCATTTGTGCCATGACTTCATGGGCCACCTTGGCGGTCATCTGGCGGATGTAAAACGGCTCCTTCACCACAAAATGATGGATGCCGTGGGTGCTGCCGAAGTTGAAGCAGAACGCCTGTAACGGCCACATCCACCATGGGTTCAATACCTGGGTTTGCTGGATCACATTGCCCAGTTCCACGTCGCCGTAGTAGTGCATGTTGGAGCTGACAAAATGCAGGCAAAAGGTACGCAATACGTTGGGGCCGATGATCACCACTACTGCGATGTCGATCACCTGCATCATCTGCAAAGTGCCGGCTGACCAGCCGATAGGCACACCCGTGAGGCTGGCGATGCCATTGGCAGCATGAAAGCCGAGGAACACATACCACGCGCCCCAATGCAGCAGCGCCAGCGGTGCGTAGACCAGCAACGAACGCTTGAGGATGGTCAGTTTGTGCTTCCAGGTCTTGGCCCGCAGCATGCGGATAAATGCCGACATGAGGTTGTCGCCAACCATCAGCAACCGGGCAAAACCCCACGGTTCGCCGTTGGTGATCGCGCGCTCTTCCATATCGGTTTCGGTGCCCGAGACCTTGTGATGGTTGAGGTGCAGGTGGCGGCGAATCCACGGGTTGATGGTGCTGGGGCGCGCCAGCCACACCAGGCCCATCATCAGGTTGTGGGGCAGGCGCTGCTTGCGAAAGTACATGCTGTGGATGAGGTCGTGTTCCAACTCGTGGGTTAGCGAGGCGAGGAACGCGTTGAGCAGCAGGCACGCCCACCAGGCCAGGTGACCGGTGATGTAGAGCGCCGCCGAGCCGATCATGCCCACTAACGCAAACGCGAGGATACCCGCGCCGATGGCGTCCTGATGCAGCAGCCAGGGGTGTTGCTGGCGCAAGCGCACGCCTTCGGCCAGCACCACTTCACGGATTCTGGCCGAGCGCTGCTGTGCGTTCATCTGTTGGGGACTTGCAGAAGTACCGTCCATGCTCCCATCCTCTTATGTATTGATGCGCCCATCCTGCCCCAAGCGATCTGGCAGGACGCTAGCCCCAGGCGCCAACCTGTTGACCGCAAGCGCCAATCGTCATGACCGAACCCACCTCCCTCGCCAGTTGGACCCGCGCCCTGCGCAAGCAACTCGACGCCCTGGGCCTGGACAGCGCCGCGCTGTGCACGGAGGCCGGGCTTGATCCACTGCAGATGGACGACCCCAATGCGCGTTATCCGCTATCGGCTACCACACGCCTGTGGGAACTGGCGGTGCAGGCCAGCGGCGATCCGGCGATTGGGTTGCGGGTGTCGCGGTTTGTCAGCCCCACCACCTTCCATGCCCTGGGGTACGCGCTAGTGGCCAGCGGCAGCCTGCGCGAGGTGTTCGAGCGCATCGTGCGTTATCACCAGGTGGTCAGCGATGCCCTGACCCTGGAGCTCAGCCGCGACGGCGAGCGCTACCGTTTTCGCCTGTTGCAACCGCCGGGCAGCCCGGCGCCGGCGCTCGAGGCCATCGATGCCTTTGCGGCGATCTACGTGCGCACTTGCCGCAATCGCCTGGGCCGTGACTACGCGCCGCTGGCGGTGTACCTGCGCAGGCCTGAGCCGCAAGACCCCAAGCCCTGGCACACGGTGTTTCGCGCGCCGGTATTTTTCGGCGCCGAGGAAGACCGCCTGGAGTTCGCCGCCCAAGACTTCGACAGCCACCTGGACGACGCCAACCCCGAGTTGGCCGAGCACAACGAAACCGTGCTCAAGCGCACCCTCGCCCAACTGCAGCCGTTGACCTGGGAGCGCAAGGTGCGTCGGGTGATCGAAGCGCAATTGCCTGATGGTGAGCCGAGTGCTGAACGCGTTGCCCATGCGCTGCACTTGAGCCTGCGAAGCTTGCAGCGGCA
Organism: Pseudomonas sp. PGPPP1; assembly: GCF_002255865.1. Taxonomy (NCBI): domain Bacteria; kingdom Pseudomonadati; phylum Pseudomonadota; class Gammaproteobacteria; order Pseudomonadales; family Pseudomonadaceae; genus Pseudomonas; species Pseudomonas sp. PGPPP1. The sequence continues at coordinate 126,911 of NZ_NKIG01000007.1, forward strand.
TCTGGCGGATGAAGGCTGTCGGTTTGATGCGTTGCTTAATGAGTGCCGGGAGAATTTGGCGCTGCTGCACCTGCGCGATCCGCAGTGTTCATTGGCAGAGATCAGTCACCTGCTGGGGTTTGCCGATACCAGCAGCTTCAACCGGGCGTTCAAGCGGTGGACGGGGATGACGCCGGGGCAGTTTCGGGAGGGGTTGCGGTAGGTAGGCTTGTGGTGTTTTTGAGGGCCTCATCGCAGGCAAGCCAGCTCCCACATTTTGATCTGTGAATACATTCAAAAATGTGGGAGCTGGCTTGCCTACGATAGCGTCAGAGCGGTCACCGCCCACGGTCACGCTTTAACACCTTCCTCACCCGCGCCACCAACGCCTTATCCTCAAACGGCTTGAGCAAATAGTCATCCTCATGCAGCTCCAACCCACGCAGGCGGTCTTCAATCCCATCGGGCGTGGTCAGGAACAACATCGGCGTGTCGCCCTTCTGCCGAATCGCCTGCTGCAGTTTCCAGGCATTCAAGCCCGGCAACATCACATCCAGGATCACCAGGTCGTATTCAGCGCTTTCAACAAAGCGCAACGCCGCCATGCCATTGGCCGCGACTTCTACCGTGAAGCCCGCCTCACTGAGGCCCTGGGCCATGCGCCGGGCCAGTTGGGGCTGGTCTTCCACTAACAACACCTGCATGCCTTACCTCGTGTTTTGATTACAACTTTGTCATCAAATTGTGCGGTTTGTGACCACGTCCGCTGGCTACCGTGACGGCCTGCTTTATGGAGCCCTCACCATGTATCGCACTGCCCTGTTCTTGAGTCTCGCCTTCTGCACTGCCGCCCAGGCAACGCCGCAACTGCCGCGTCACGCCGAGCTTGATCTGCGCACCGCGCGCCAATTGGCCGATGCCAGCCTGGCCCACTGCACCGCAGCACTGACCGTGCTCGACCGCGGCGGCAACCTGTTACTGGGCCTGCGGGCCGATGGCGTTGGCCCGCACAACAGTGTCGCCAGCCAACGCAAGGCGTACACCGCGCTGTCGACTAAAACCCCGACCCGCTCTTTTGCCGAGCGCGCTCGCAATAACCCCGAAGCGGCCAACCTTAACAGCTTGCCCGAACTGCTGTTGCTCGGTGGCGGCGTGCCGCTGTTTGCCGATGACGAATTGGTCGGCGCGCTGGGCATCGCCGGTGCCGGCGGTGCGGCTCAGGATGAAGCCTGCGCCGTACAAGCTGCCGAGCAACTGGGCTTGAAAATCACCCGCTGATCCCTCCTCAAAAGGACTTCTCGATGAAAACCCTAAGCATGACCCTCGCCGCCCTCAGTCTAAGTGGCCTGTGCAACCTGGCACTGGCGGACGGCAACCCGCTGAGCGTACACGTGCTCAACCTGGAAAACGGCCTGCCGTCTGCCGGTGTCAGTGTCACTCTCGAACAACAGGTGGGCAATCAATGGCAGCCGCTGTCAGAAGGCGTTACCAATCAGCAAGGACGTATCGCCGAGCTGTTCCCGGCCAACCGCAGCATGCAGCCGGGTGAATACCGCGTGGTGTTCAAGACCGGCGATTACTACAAAAAAGTTGGCCGCGAGACGTTCTTCCCAGAAGTGCCAGTGATTTTCCAGGTCAAGCAGGCCGACCAGCATTACCACATCCCACTGTTGCTCAGCCCTTACGGTTTTTCGACGTATCGCGGCTCCTAGTTCAACCCTCGACGCCTGCGGCCTGCCGCAGGCGTTGCAGGTCCAGTACCTCAATCGCACCGTAACTCAAGCCGATGACGCCCTGCTGTTCCAGCGCCTTGAGCAGACTGTTGATGGTCTGGCGCGACAGGCCCAACATCGCCGCCAGGTCTTCCTGGGGCAACTGCAACACGCGGCGCGCCTGGGCGATCTCCCCGTAGCCTTCAGCAATCATCAGCAGCCGATGGGCCAGGCGCTGCGACGTGCTCATCAAGCTGATCTGCTCGATATTGATCAACGACAAGCGCAATTTGTGGCTCATCAACAGCGCCACATCCCGCCAATACACCGGGTGCTCAGCCAGGATCTCAAGCATCGGCGCCTGCGCCACCTGCAACAACGTGCAAGGCCCCATCGCCAACGCATCGTGGGTACGCGGCAAGCTGTCGAACAGGCAGATTTCACCGAACCAGTAAGGTGATTCGACCAGGCTCAATACCGCTTCCTTGCCCTGGGCATTCACCGCGCTGACCCGCACCGCACCTTCCAGTACGGCATACAGGCCACACGGCGGATCGCCGCGCTTGAACAAGTACTCTCCTGCCGTCAGCGAACGCAACCGCGCGGCCGCCAACAGACTACGCTGTAGCTCACTGGGCAAGTGGCTGAACCACTGACCGGCGACCAACCGGGCGTGCCATTTCGACGCAATCATGAGAACTCCACAGAGTGTCGCCCAGTTGACAGTCAGTCACTGGCCGACAAGGCATGATCAAACATCCTACAGGAGGAATAACAATGAAAAGCCTCGTCGACCACCTCAGTCAATACGCCGCCTACCACCGCGACCCACGCAATATCGCCAGCCACTTTATCGGCATTCCGTTGATTGTCGTCGCGGTGGCGGTGCTGCTATCGCGCCCCGAATGGGCGGTGGGAGGGTTGTGGCTATCGCCAGCGGTGCTGCTGGCGCTGTTTTCGGCGTGGTTCTACCTGCGACTTGAACTCGCGCTGGGCGCACTGATGACCGTGTTGATGGGTTTGTCGGTGTGGGCCGGGCATGTGCTGGCAGCGCAGAGCACACTGGTGTGGCTAAGCAGCGGCATCGGGATGTTTGTGGTGGGCTGGGTGATTCAGTTTGTCGGGCATTACTACGAAGGCAGGAAGCCGGCGTTTGTGGATGATGTGTCGGGGCTGATTGTGGGGCCGTTGTTTGTGGTGGCGGAGCTGGCGTTTCTGGTGGGGTTGCGCCATGACCTCAAGCAGCAGATCGACGAGCGCTCAGGGCCAATCGCACGCCGTGATCTAAAACCTAGTGAGGTCTAAATGTGGGAGCGGGCTTGCTCGCGAATGCGGTGTATCAGTCAGCACATTTACCGACTGATACACCGCATTCGCGAGCAAGCCCGCTCCCACAGGGGTCTTGCGCAAGGCGTTAGGCTTTTTGCCAGACCTTGGGCTTGAAGAACAGCGTTTCGCCACGGGCCAGGCCGGTCAGGCTGTCGTGGTCTTTCACCACTTCGGCTTCGATCAGCTCGCTCTGGCCTTCCACCTTCAAGGTCACGCGCGTGGTCGCACCCAGAGGGCGAATGTCGCGTACTTCGGCAGCGTGGTGGTCTTCCAGTTCATGGCGCGACAGCGACACTTCGTGGGGACGGAACAGCACGTGATTGTCTTCACCCAAGTGCAGGCGGTTGGAGTCGCCGAGGAAGTGGTAGACAAAGTCGCTGGCCGGATTTTCGTAGACTTCGCCCGGTGAGCCGATCTGCTCGATCACGCCCTTGTTCATCACCACGATGCGGTCGGCGACTTCCATGGCCTCTTCCTGGTCGTGGGTCACGAACACCGAGGTCAGGTTGATGTCTTCGTGCAGGCGCGCCAGCCAGCGGCGCAGTTCTTTACGTACCTTTGCATCGAGGGCGCCGAACGGTTCGTCCAGCAACAGCACTTTAGGCTCCACCGCCAGGGCGCGGGCCAGGGCGATACGCTGGCGCTGGCCACCGGAGAGTTGTTCCGGGTAACGGTCGGACAGCCAATCGAGCTGCACCATGTTCAGCAGTTCGTGAACTTTGCTGGCGATCTGGCTTTCGGTCGGGCGCTGGTTTTTCGGCTTCATGCGCAGGCCGAAGGCAACGTTGTCGAACACGGTCATGTGGCGGAACAACGCATAGTGCTGGAACACAAAGCCGACGTTGCGATCACGCACGTCGTGGCCGGAAACGTCTTCACCGTGGAACACGATGTTGCCGTCATCTGGCGTTTCCAGGCCGGCAATGATGCGCAGCAGGGTGGTCTTGCCGCAGCCGGACGGGCCAAGCAACGCCACCAGCTCGCCACTCTGGATGTCCAGATTGATGCTGTTCAGGGCCTTGAAGGCGTTGAAGTTCTTGCTGACATTACGGACTTCGATCGACATGACTTATTCCTCACCGGCACTGTTGCGCAGGCGGTTGATACGGTTCTCGCTCCACTGCTTGAGCAGCAGGATGAAGAGCGCCAGGATCAGCAGCAGGCTGGCCACCGCAAACGCGGCAACGTGGTTGTATTCGTTATAGAGAATCTCGACGTGCAGCGGCAGGGTGTTGGTCACGCCGCGGATGTGGCCGGACACCACCGACACCGCGCCGAACTCACCCATGGCCCGCGCGGTACACAGCACAACGCCGTAGATCAGGCCCCACTTGATGTTCGGCACGGTCACATGCCAGAACATCTGCCAGCCATTGGCGCCCAATAACCGTGCGGCTTCTTCTTCCTGAGTGCCCTGCTCTTGCATCAGCGGGATCAGTTCACGGGCCACGAACGGCACGGTGACGAAGATGGTTGCCAGCACAATGCCGGGCAGGGCGAACACGATCTGGATGTCATGGTCCTGCAACCACGGGCCAAAAAAGCCCTGGGCGCCGAACATCAGCACATAGACCAGGCCCGCGATCACCGGCGACACCGAGAACGGCAGGTCGATCAGCGTCACCAGGATGCTCTTGCCACGGAACGAGTATTTGCTGACGCACCAGGCGGCGCTGACACCGAACACCACGTTGAGCGGCACCGAAATCGCCACGGCGATCACCGTGAGTTTCAGCGCAGACAGTGCGTCGGGTTCGAGGATCGCGGTGAAGAACGCGCCGAGGCCGTTCTTCAAGCCCTGGGTCACCACGATAAACAGCGGCAACAGCAGGAACAGCGCAAACACCAGCCAGCCAAGACTGATCAGGATACGTCGTGACGCAGCACTGCCACGGCGGGCAGCGTTGGCCGAGGACGCGGCGGAAATAGACGATTGGGACATGTTCCGCGCCTCCTTATGGACGTTCGATGCGCCGCTGCAACAAGTTGATCAGCAGCAGCAAAACAAAGGAAACCACCAGCATCAGCACGCCGATGGACGTGGCGCCGCGGTAGTCGTATTGGTCCAGCTTGACCATGATCAGCAGCGGCAGGATCTCGGTTTTCATCGGCATGTTGCCGGCGATGAAAATTACCGAACCGTACTCGCCGACGCCACGGGCAAACGCCAGGGCGAAGCCGGTCAACCAGGCAGGCAGCAACGCGGGTACGAGGATGTAGCGAAACACCTGCAACGGCTTGGCACCCAGGCAGGCAGCGGCTTCTTCGACTTCCCGAGGGATATCGGCCAGTACCGGTTGCACCGTACGCACCACGAACGGCAGCGTGACGAAGGTCAGCGCCAGGGTGATGCCAAGCGGGGTGTAGGCGATCTTGAAGCCCAGGTCTGCGGCAAACTGGCCGACCAGGCCGTTAGGCGTGTACAAGGCCGTCAGCGCGATACCGGCGACGGCGGTAGGCAGGGCGAACGGCAGGTCGATCATCGCGTCGATGATCTTGCGGCCGGGGAAGGTGTAGCGCACCAGCACCCAGGCTAGCAGCGTGCCGATCACGCCGTTGATCAACGCGGCATAAAGCGCGGTGCTGAAGCTCAGCTTCAAAGCCGCCAGCACGCGCGGTGCGGAGATGATGTTCCAGAACTGATCCCAGGTGAGTTGAGCGGCGTGTACAAACATCGCCGCAAGGGGGATGAGTACGATCAGGCTGAGGTACACCACGGTGTAGCCCAGCGTCAGCCCGAAGCCGGGTATGACGGGGGAGATACGACGCGACATAAGAGTCCTTGGTTAGCGGGAAAAACCACTGAAGGCACACACGTCCTGTGGGAGCTGGCTTGCCTGCGATGCAAGCGCCTCGGTATGTCAGTCACACCGCAGTGATGCTATCGCAGGCAAGCCAGCTCCCACAGAGGGAAGCGTTCGCCACCAGATTGTGTTGGTTACTGCGCCGTGTAGATCTGGTCGAACACGCCACCGTCGTTAAAGAATTTCGGTTGGGCAGTTTTCCAGCCGCCGAAGTCTTTGTCGATAGTCACCAGGTCCAGTTTCGGGAACTGCTGGGCGTATTTGGCGGCCACTTTTGCATCGCGTGGGCGGTAGAAGTTCTTTGCCGCAATCTCCTGGCCAGCCGGGCTGTACAGGTGTTTCAGGTATTCAGTGGCAATTTCGGTGTTGCCCTTTTTCTCGGCGTTCTTGTCGACCACGGCCACTGGCGGCTCCGCGAGGATCGACAGGGAAGGCACGACGATATCGAACTTGTCGGCGCCGCCGTCTTCTTTCAGCGCCAGGAACGCTTCGTTTTCCCACGCCAGCAACACGTCACCCTGACCGTTGTTGACGAAGGTGATGGTCGAACCGCGAGCACCGGTGTCCAGCACAGGCACGTGTTTGAACAGCTCTTTCACGTATTCCTGAGCCTTGGCTTCGCTGCCGCCAGCCTTGAGGCCGTAGGCCCAGGCGGCGAGGAAGTTCCAGCGCGCACCGCCGGAGGTTTTCGGGTTCGGGGTAATCACCGAGACGTCTTTCTTGATCAGGTCGCCCCAGTCCTTGATGCCTTTAGGGTTGCCCTTGCGCACCAGGAACACGATGGTCGAGGTGTATGGGGTGCTGGCGTCCGGCAGGCGGGTCTGCCAGTTTTCCGGGAGGGTCTTGCCCAGCTTGGCGATTTCGTCGATGTCACCGGCCAGGGCCAGGGTGACGACGTCGGCGCGCAGGCCGTCGATCACGGCACGGCCTTGCTTGCCCGAGCCACCGTGGGATTGCTGGATCTTGACGTTGTCACCCGGGTGGGACTGCTTCCAGTAGTTGGTGAACTCTGCGTTGTAGTCCTGGTACAGCTCACGGGTTGGGTCGTACGAGACGTTGAGCAACTCGTAGTCCTTGGCAACGGCGGAACCTGCAAACACGGCGCTGGCCAGGGCGGCCAGGGCGTAACGGCGAATCGACGACATAGAAGCTCCTGAAATTCTTGGGTGTTGGCTTTTTTCTTATAGTTGCGGGTCTAGCATGCGAATCGCCGAACGTGCTTAAGCCGGTTTGTTGCCCGGGTTCTGCAGACGGAATTTTTCTTTGCGTTCGATCTGTACCACTTGCGCGTTATGCACAGTGATTTCCACCGCGCCAAACCGCAGATCGCGCAATGCGCTCTGGATCTCACGCAAAATGGCTGCTTCGTCCTGGCCGTCGACGCTACGTAGAGATGCGCTCATGGTCTCGCTCCTGAAATGAAAAGTGCGTGCCTTGCAGTGGCGGCACTGCTTGTGGCGTGAGGGCGATAGTAGATAAGCGCGGATATTCTTAAAAATACTATTTAAGAATGTTTATATAACTAGAAAGAATTTTCTGATGGGACGAGGGGTTGCGCGGGTTTTCGGGGTGAAAATACTGATACAGAGACACTGGTGAACCCTGTGGGAGCCGGGCTTGCCCGCGATTGCGGTGTATCAGGCGCAGTATATTTCGCCTGAAAGTCCCTCATCGCTGGCAAGCCCGGCTCCCACATTGACCGCGGTGTGCCTATCGAATTGGAGGGGCCCGGTCCCAGTCGATTTCATTAGCCGGCATCGGCCGACCAAACCAATACCCCTGGCCCATATCGCACGCGTGATCCAACAGGAACCGCGCCTGCTCCACCTGCTCGATGCCTTCGGCTTGCACCTGCATGCCCATGCTTTTCGCCAAGGCGATCACCACACGCACAATCGCGGCATCGTCTTCATCCGACGGCAACCCGGCGACAAACCCCTGGTCGATCTTGAGCTTCTGCACCGGCAGGCGCTTGAGGCGCAGCAGCGATGAATAACCCGTGCCGAAGTCGTCGATGGCCAGGCGCAAACCCAGTTCGCGCAGGCGGTGCAGTTGCTCCAGGGCCACCTCCGGGTCGTCCATCACCGCGCTTTCGGTGACTTCCAGCTCCAGGAATGCCGGATCCAACCCGGTGTTATGCAGCACCTGGGCGACTTGTTCGTACAGCTCGCGCCGGGCAAACAGCCGGCTGGAAACGTTCACGGCAATAAAGCTCAACGGCGCACCATCCGCCAGCCACTGACACATCTGGCGGCATGATTGGTCCAGCACCCAGGCATCGATCTCGGCGATCAACCCGGTACGTTCGGCGATAGGGATGAATTCTCCCGGCGGCACCAACCCACGCTCCGGGTGCTGCCAACGCACCAGCGCCTCAACGCCAATCAAACGGCTGCCTTGCAGGTCGTGCACCGGTTGGTAGTAGACGCACAGCTCTTGCTGCTCGAGGGCACGCCGCAGTTCGCTGGCGATTTCGACGCGGTTCTGGGCGTGGGCGGTGAGCTCCTCGGTGTACAGCGCGTAGCCTTCGCGACCCGCGCTCTTGGCCTTGAACAGCGCAGAGTCGGCGTTGCGCAGCAATTGCTCGGCGCTCAGGGCATCGCTGGGGAACAAGCTGATGCCGATACTCACGCTGATAAACAGCTGATGGCCGTCAAAGATGAACGGCTGTTTCATGGCATCCAGGATGCGCTGTGCCAGCGCGGCAGCCTGCACCACCTGTGGACAACTTTCCGCCAGCACCGCGAACTCATCACCGCCAAGGCGCGCCAGGGTCACACCGGGGCCGGACAGCCCTTGAAGCCGCTCGCCCACCAGTTTGAGCAATTGGTCGCCGACGTTGTGGCCGAGGCTGTCATTGATGATCTTGAAGTGGTCCAGGTCCAGCAACAGCAGGGCGCAGCCGCGCTTGTGGTTTTGCGCCGAGGCCAGCGCCTGCTCGGCGCGGTCGGTGAAGAGCAAGCGGTTGGGCAGGTCAGTCAGCGGGTCGTGGTGAGCGAGGTGGGCCAGCTCGTGCTCGGAATCCTTGATCGCACTGATATCGGAAAATACTGCAACGTAATGGCTGACCTGGCCCTGGTCATCGTGAATCACGCGGATGGTTTGCCACTGTGGATAAATTTCGCCGCTTTTGCGTCGATTCCAGATTTCGCCGCTCCATTCGCCGGTGCGCTCCAGGCTCTGGAACATTCGTTGGTAGAAATTCGACGAATGGCGCCCTGACTTGAACAGGCTGGGTTTATGTCCCATGACGTCTTCACGTCGGTAGCCCGTGATCTCCATGAAGGCCCGGTTCACGTGCACGATCAGCCCCTTGGTGTCGGTGACCAGCACGCCTTCGCGGGTGCAATCGAACACGGCAGCGGCCTGGCGCAGGCGTTCGCGGTTTTCCCGCAACGGTTGCTGCAGCAGGTTGGCGCGGGCGAAACGTACGCAAATCAGGTAGATGGCCAAGGCGCTCAAGGCCACCCACACATAACCACGCACTTGCAGCCACTGCACCAACTCCCTCGGTTCATCAAGAAAGTTGATCAATATCTGATGACTGAGTTGAAGCCACACAATCGAAACCAGCAGGTATACCAGCCCCGCTCGCAGGGCACCTCGGTATGAAAACAGCATATGGTCAGTAATCCTTACCAAAAAAACAGAATCGCCCTACGAAGGCTGCGGATTATAGAATAAGAAACATCCAGTCACTCCTATCTGAAAGGCCGGCTGGTTTTCTCTGTAGGCTTAGTGATAATGCGTGAGCTGTTTTTTTCTTTATCTGAGGGCCATACAGCCTATGTGGTACAACGGTTTTCTTGACCTGTCAGCCTGGCAACTGGTGGCAGTCACTCTGTTGATGACCCACGTGACCATCGTTGGGGTCACCGTCTATCTGCACCGTTATTCAGCCCATCGCTCCCTGGAGCTCAATGCCGGCCTGAAACACTTCTTCCGCTTCTGGCTGTGGCTGACCACGGCGCAGAACACCCGCGAGTGGACCGCCATCCACCGCAAACACCACGCCAAATGCGAAACCGTCGACGACCCGCACAGCCCTGTGATCAAGGGCTTGTCCACGGTATTGCGCAAAGGCGCCGAACTGTACCGCGCCGAGGCAGAAAACCCCGAAACCCTGCGCATCTACGGCAAGAACTGCCCGGACGACTGGATCGAACGCAAGCTCTACACCCCCTACCCGCTGCTGGGCGTGGCGATCATGGGCGTGATCGACCTGCTGCTGTTCGGCACCATCGGCATCACCATCTGGGCGATCCAGATGATGTGGATTCCATTCTGGGCCGCCGGTGTGATCAACGGCTTGGGCCATGCCGTGGGCTACCGCAACTTCGAATGCCGTGACGCGGCGACCAACCTGGTGCCGTGGGGCATCATCGTCGGCGGTGAAGAGCTGCACAACAATCACCACACCTATCCGAACTCGGCCAAGCTGTCGGTGAAAAAGTGGGAATTCGACCTGGGTTGGGCGTGGATCAAAGTATTCAGCTGGCTGCGCCTGGCGAAGGTGCAACGTGTGGCACCGATTGCCCACCGCGTCGAGGGCAAGGGTCACCTGGACATGGACACGGCCATGGCGATTCTCAACAACCGCTTCCAGATCATGGCCCAGTACCGCAAGTTGGTGATCGGACCGTTGGTCAAGCAAGAGCTGGAAAAGGTCGATCATTCGGTACGCCACCAGTTCCATCGCGCCAAGCGCCTGCTGTCACGCGAGACCAGCTTGCTGGATGACCGCCATCACGTGCGCATCCAGAGCATGCTGGAACACAGCCACGCACTGAAAGTGATCTACGAAAAGCGTCTGGCGCTGCAACAGATCTGGCTCAAGACCAGCTCCAACGGCCACGACATGCTCGCCGCCATCAAGGAATGGGTGCATGAAGCCGAAGCCAGTGGCATCCAATCCCTGCGGGATTTTGCCCATCAATTGAAGACCTACTCGCTGCGACCTGCAGCCGTCTGAACAAGCGGTGGGAGGGCAACTTGTCCCTCCCATCAGCTTTTTGGCGTCATTTCTCGGACACCGGCAATCGGTCCCGTTGACGGAACTTCACTGCAATTCCCCTCTCTCAATGAACACTTCGCCATCATGGTGGCCCCTTGTAGTGACCGCTGCTCCATCCTGCGGCGCGCCCAGAGAGAGTTGTGCCGATGGTTCACGAAAAGCCTTACGTAGCCGACACCTCCACCGCTGAACATCCACGTCCAACAGCGGCCGCAACCCTGCTGGCGCTGATGCATGCCCAGGGTGAAGTCGAACGGCTAAGCGAGCGTGAACAGCTGCTGAGCTCACTGCTGGTGAGTGTGAACGCGGTGCTGTGGGCCATCGATTGGGAAACGCGTCGCGTGCTGTACGTGAGCCCGGCTTACGAGCGGGTGTTCGGGCGTTCTGCCGGCCTGTTGCTGGCCGACCATCGAGAATGGCGCAACAGCATCCACCCCGAAGACCTCGACTACGCCGAACACAGCCTGGCGCGCGTGCTGGAACAGGGCACTGTGGAAGACCGCGAGTACCGCATCATCACGGCCGATGGGCAGATCCGCTGGCTCAGTGACAAGTGCTACATCAACCAGCAGGTCGAGCCCGGCGAACCGGTGATTGTGGTCGGCATGGCCGAAGACATCACCGAAAAGAAGCAGCTTGAAATCGAGCTGCACCGCCTCGCCACCACCGATGTGCTGACCCAAAGCAGCAACCGCCGGCATTTCTTCGAATGCGCCAACCAGGCGTTCGACAGCGCCTGCGCCCAAGGTGCACCGCTGGCCTTTCTGCTGCTGGACATTGATGACTTCAAGGAGGTCAACGACACCTACGGCCATCTGGAGGGCGACCAGGTGCTGCGGCGTATCGCCGAGAGTGGTCGTGGCGTACTGCGCCGTGGCGACCTGTTCGGGCGCATTGGCGGTGAAGAGTTCGCCGCCGTGCTGCCGGGCTGCGCGCCCGAGATGGCGTTGCAGGTGGCCGAGCGGCTGGGCAAAGAGATTCAGGCGTTGGGCTTCAGCTATGAAGGCCGGGACTTCAGCGTGACCATCAGCCAGGGCCTGGCCAACCTGCATGAAGAAGATTCGACCCTGGACAGCCTGTTCGCCCGTGCCGATGCGGCGATGTACGAGGCTAAGCGCTTGGGCAAGAACCGTGTGGTCGCGGGCTAATGCCTAACAAATGCGGGGGGACCGCCCCTAAAATCGGCTTTTGTAGTGAGCGGGCTCTGCGTTGGGTACTAGCGCTTACGCACTCGCGTCAGCTCCGACAAGCCCACCTTGAGCAAGCGTGCGGTCTTGCTCGCCGCCAGCGCTTCCAACCCTTCATGCTCAGTCAGCCGCGCCATTTGCGCCGCCAGGTTCACCACCAGCGCATCTCGGGCGTACACCCCGCCGTCCAACGAATAGATCGATGCGATCAACTGGCGCAACTCCAGCGGCAAACGCCAGCGCGCCCGCAGCGCCGAGCCATAGGCCGCACCGAAGGTATAGAGAGACTCGCCGATAGTTTCGTCATCCAGCGCACCACCGCCCTGACGCCAGTCTTCCAGGCAGCGCAACAACGCGAGGTCACCCAGGCGATGCAGGATGCCCGCGCTGTAGCAGCGCTCGTGGTCCAGCTCCAGCATGCGCGCAAGGCGGCGGGCATAGTCGGCGGTGTCCTGGGACAACTGCCAGTGGCGCTCGGCATAGGCCACCAGCGCCGGGTCGCCCAGCACCACGTTGTGCTTGAGGGCCAGGCCCAGGATCAGGTTCATGCTTTGACCGGCAGCGAGCTTGTGCAACGCCGCCGGCAAGGTCTGCACCGGTGTGCCGTGATGGCCGGCGCTGTTCGCAGCGGCAATCAACACAGCGGTGATTTGTGGGTCCATGCGCACCTGGTCTTCCAGGCGCTTGAGGTCCAAGCCATTGGCCCCCAGGCTGCTTTGCACGGCGGCTTTTACGTCGACCCGCAACGGCGCGCCGTCAGAGGCTTCGCGACGACGCTCAAGGAACACCGGCAAGGTCATGCCAGGCGCCAGCGGTGGCACCTCGCAGTACACACTTTCACCTTCGTTGAGCAGCAAGTCCTGCAGACGCTGGGTGAGGCCTTCCATGTTCAGGGGTTTGGTCAGGTAGGCCGTAGGCGCCAGCGGCAAGGCTTCACGCACGCTGGCACTGTCATTGCGACTGCTCAGCAGAATGAACGGCAGCAAGGGTGTACGGCGCTTCTGACGCACGTTGCGTAGCAAACTCAGGCCATCAACGCCCGGCAACTCCCAATCCGCCAGGATCAAGTCGTAGGCCTTTTCTCGCAGCAGTGCAGCCGCTTGCTGCCCATCGGCACACACATCCAACCGTGCGTCGCAACGCACAGCCAGTAAAACTTGCTTGAGCAGATCCCGTGACCAAGGGTCCGCCTCGGCAATCAGCACTCGGGGTACAGCCGGTAAATCAACAACACTCATCCAGCACGCTCCATCGGCAATGTTTGCACCTTAGACAATGGAGCTGCCTACGTACAATGAACAACGCCTGAATGTGCTGCATCGGGCACAAAAAAACCCGCCGAAGCGGGTTTTTTCTGTCGATCAGGTCAGCTTCGGCTTACAGCTCCGAGAAGCACTCTTCGATGATCGCCAAGCCTTTGTCCAACTGCTCGTCCGGCGAGGTCAGCGGAACCAGTACGCGCAACACGTTGCCGTAGGTGCCGCAGCTCAACAGGATCAGGCCCTTGTCACGCGCCTTGGCCACCACGGAGGCGACAGCAGCAGCGTTTGGCTTGTGGGTGTCGCCATCGTCGAACAGCTCGACCGCGATCATCGCGCCCAGGGCACGCACTTCACCAATCACCGGGTACTTGGCCTGGATAGCCTTGAGGCCAGTAACCAGACGCTCACCGACTGCCTTGCAGCGGTCCAGCAGGTGCTCTTCTTCGAACACTTCCATCACCGCCAGCGCAGCCGCGCAAGCGATCGGGCTACCGGCGTAAGTGCCGCCCAGGCCGCCTGGAGCAATGGCGTCCATGTATTCAGCCTTGCCGCACACACCGGCCAGCGGGAAGCCGCCTGCGATGGATTTGGCGAAGGTGGTCAGGTCGGCAGCAACGCCCATCTGCTCCATGGCAAAGAAAGTACCGGTACGACCGGCACCGGTTTGCACTTCGTCAGCGATCAGCAGGATGCCGTGCTTGTCGCACAGCTCACGCAGGCGCTTCATGAAGGCTTTAGGCGCGACGTAGAAACCGCCTTCGCCCTGCACCGGCTCGATGATGATTGCCGCGATATCACGTGGCTCGGCATCGTTCTTGAAGATGCGTTCGATGCTGGCGATGGAATCGTCATCGCTCACGCCGTGCAGTTCATTCGGGTACAGCGCGCGGAACACGCCGCCTGGCATCAGGCCCATGCCGGCCGAGTAAGGCACGACTTTGCCAGTCAGGCCCAGGGTCATCATGGTGCGGCCGTGGTAGGCGCCGGTGAAGGCGATCACGCCGGCACGGCCAGTGGCCGCACGGGCGATTTTCACGGCGTTTTCGACGGCTTCGGAACCGGTGGTCACCAGCAGGGTTTTCTTGGCGAAATCACCTGGAACCTTGGCATTCACTTTTTCGCACACTTCCACGTAAGGCTCGTAGGCCAGTACCTGGAAGCAGGTGTGGGTCAGCTTGTTCAGCTGCTCGGTCACGGCCGCGATGATTTTCGGGTGCACGTGGCCGGTGTTCAGCACGGCGATACCGCCGGCGAAGTCGATGAACTCGCGACCTTCAACGTCGGTCACGGTGGCGTTCTTGGCCGACTCGGCGAAGATCGGGTGGATCTGGCCAACACCGCGCGGAACAGCGGATTCGCGGCGTTTCATCAGGGATGCGTTGGTCTTGCTCATAAAGTCCTCATTCGCCACTCATCGGGTGGCGTGGTCCAAGGAATACGTGGCGGGGAGGAGACTACGGCAGCATGCGATGATCGACTGCCACAGCTTTCCCGGCCACTACGAATAACGGGCGAAACACGCAAAGGGTCAGCGCTCTCGTGCCCTCTGCGTTTACAGCAATGCCTTGCCGAGCGAATCAGATGCCCAGGCAGAGGTATTTGATTTCCAGGTAGTCCTCGATCCCGTACTTGGACCCTTCACGGCCCAGGCCCGAAGCCTTGATACCGCCGAATGGCGCCACTTCGTTGGAGATCAACCCGGTGTTGACGCCAACCATGCCGTATTCCAGGGCTTCAGCCACACGGAACACACGGCCCAGGTCGCGAGCATAGAAGTAGGAGGCCAGGCCGAACTCGGTGTCGTTGGACATCGCGATCACTTCGGCTTCGTCTTTGAAGCGGAACAGCGGTGCCAGTGGGCCGAAGGTTTCTTCCTTGGCCACGGCAGCGTCTTTCGGCACGTCGACCAGGATGGTCGGCTCGAAGAAGTTACCGTCGATGACCTTGCCACCGCTCAGCAGCTTGGCGCCTTTTTTCAGGGCGTCGGCGATGTGTTCCTGCACCTTCGCCACGGCTTTTTCGTCGATCAGCGGGCCAGTGGTGGTGCCTTCTTCCAGACCGTTGCCGATCTTCAATTTGGCCACGGCCACTTTGAGTTTTTCAGCGAAGGCGTCGTACACCGAATCCTGGATGTACAGGCGGTTGGCGCAGACGCAGGTCTGGCCGTTGTTGCGGTACTTGGAGATGATCGCGCCTTCGACGGCCTTATCCAGGTCCGCGTCGTCGAACACGATGAACGGCGCGTTGCCGCCCAGTTCCAGGGAGACTTTCTTGATGTCCTTGGCGCATTCGGCCATCAACTGGCGACCGATTTCGGTGGAACCGGTAAAGGACAATTTACGCACGATCGGGTTGCTGGTCAGCTCGCCACCGATGTCGCCGGCGCTGCCGGTAACAACGCTCAACACGCCTTTTGGGATACCGGCGCGGTGCGCCAGCTCAACCAGGGCCAGGGCCGAGAACGGAGTTTGCGAAGCTGGCTTGATCACCATGGTGCAACCGGCAGCCAGGGCCGGGCCGGCTTTACGGGTGATCATCGCCGCCGGGAAGTTCCACGGGGTGATGGCAGCGGTCACGCCGATAGGCTGCTTGATCACGATCAGGCGCTTGTCCGGCTGGTGCCCAGGAATAACGTCGCCATAGATGCGCTTGGCTTCTTCGGCGAACCACTCGATAAAGGACGCGGCGTAGACGATTTCGCCCTTGGCTTCTGCCAGCGGCTTGCCTTGTTCGAGGGTCATCAGGCGACCGAGGTCTTCCTGGTTTTCGATCAGCAGTTCAAACCAACGGCGCAGCTTGTTGGCCCGCTCCTTGGCGGTCAGCGCACGCCAGGCCGGCAAGGCCTTGTCGGCGGCTTCGATGGCGCGGCGAGTTTCAGCGGCGCCCATCTTCGGCACGGTACCGAGAATTTCGCCCGTGGCAGGGTTGTTGACCTTGATGGTCTGACCGTTGTCCGCATCGACCCAAGCGCCATCGATAAAGGCTTGCTGGCGGAACAACTGGGCATCTTTAAGCTGCATGTCGGCTTTCCTTAACAGCACCGCGCGCACGCGGAGCGAATTAGAGTTGTTGAAAGGCGCCTTGTGGGCTGCCGTCAGGGAAATCAGCCCCAGCACGCGAGGAAGTAAATGGCGCACGGGACACGGAGCGTTTGAAATCTCAAACGAATCCTAGGATCAATGGGGGTACAGGGCAATAGTCTGTTCGAAAAAAAGAACGAAAACGGCGCATTTGCCGAATCTTTCTGATCAGCGTACTCGGGCCAGGTTCCAACACCTTGACCGACGGCGCCCGGCTTAGGGCCGTAGCGTGCCGATTTCCTACCGTTCAACGGCCAAAACCCAGCATGGACGCCCAAGGTCGACATGGGTATGATGTCGCCCGCACAAGCATCCGTAGCTCAGCTGGATAGAGTACTGCCCTCCGAAGGCAGGGGTCGTGGGTTCGAATCCCGCCGGGTGCACCAGATACGATGAAAAAGCCCCAGGTCGAAAGACCTGGGGCTTTTTTGTGGGTGTCCATTTCAATGCTGCACCAACGCCTCCAACCTCGCCGGCAAATCCTCCTCCGGGAAGCGCTCATGCAACGCCAGCAGCTTCTCATCCGCCGCCCTCGCCTGCCCGGCCTCACGCAGCCTCACAATCTCCTGTAACCCTTCCTCCAACGAAGGCAATGCCACAGGCGCACGCTTGCTCAGCTTGGCGCTGGGCTGATCTGCCATCGAGCCCATGGCCTGCGCACTCTCTGCTTGAGGGGCAACGGCAAGACGGGCTACCGGGGCGGGAGCGGACATCATCGGCGGTGCCGGGCGGGTGGCCTCTTCGTGGAGCGCGGAGAAGGTGGCTGTGGATATCTCCGGTTGCGGCACGGGCGAGCGCATGACTACGCCGATCATCAGTGCCAAACCGGCCACGGTGGCGAATGCCATTTGCCAGCGCGGGCGCGGGCAGGCTTGCAGCCAGCGTTGCCACACGCTCGGCTGCGGGGCCGGGGCTTCGCGGTGGGCGGTGGCGAGGATGAAGGCGTCGAGGGACGCAGGCGGTTCGCCGGTGGTGTGTTGACGATAGTGCTGGAGCAGCACGTCATCGGGATCTGGCGTATGTCGAGAGTCAGTCATGCGGGTATCTCCTCGGCCAGCAGACGACGCAGTTTCTGCTGGGCGTAACGCAGGCGGCTTTTTACGGTTTCCAGCGGGGCGCCGATGAGGGCGGCGATTTGCGGCACTTCGAGGTCGCCGTGCAAACGCAGCAGGAAGACTTCGCGCTGGTCTTCGGGCAAGTCTTGCAGCGCGGCGTCGAGCCGCGCCTGGTCGCGGCTCAGGCTCAGTTGCTGCTCGGGGCCGGCGCTGTCATCGGGCTGGGCGTGGAGTTGCTCGTCGTAGCTGTCGTGCAAGGGGTTGTGGATGCCGTGCTTGCGCCAGTAATCGATGAGGCGGTTGCGGGCAATCTGGAACAGCCACGTACGAAAACTCGCGCGGCCCTGTGGCTGGGTGGTGCTGCGGATCAGGCTGAGCCAGGTCTCCTGGTAGATTTCTTCGGCCAGTTCGGCTTTGTTGCTCAGGGACACGAGGAAACGGTACAGGCCTTGGCGGTGCCTTGCGTACAAGGCTTCGAACGCGGCGCTGTCGCCGGTTCGATAGCGGGCCAGCAGCGACTCGTCGCTGGGTAGGTCATCTGGAACGGCCATGTGGGTGGCGGACTCCTTTCGGGGGATCGTTGTTGCGCTCAGCATCAGCGCTTGAGGCTCTCGGCCAGCTCCACCAATTGCACAAACTCATTACGCAGCCCGAACGGGTCATCGCCTCGGGCCGAGCGGGCCAGTGCGGCGGTGTCGCGCAAACTCATGCTGCCAGTGTAGCGGCCATCGCTCTTGAGCTGTTGGGCGAAGGCTGCCACGGCTGCGGCAAAGCGCAGATCGTCGCTAGGTTTGCGCGTTACATCACTGATGGGACGCTCGATCAACTGGCTGTCACCGCCCGTCGCAGGCTTGAAACGCACACGCAGCATCGCCAACTCGCCGGTTTTTTCCTCGGCCGCAGGCGCAGCAGCGTAACGCAAAGGTTCCAACCACCCCTTCTCGCCCTTCGGCACGATTTCGTACAGCGCAGTAACCGTATGCCCTGCACCGATTTCACCCGCGTCGACCTTGTCGTTATTAAAATCCTCACGCTTCAACGCACGGTTTTCATAACCAAGCAGACGATATTCATTGACTCGTGCTGGGTTGAATTCCACCTGTAACTTCACATCCCGCGCCACCACCGCCAGGGTCGAGCTGAGTTGCTCCACCAACACCTTGCGGGCTTCGCGCAGGTTGTCGATATAGGCGTAGTTGCCGTCGCCGGCATCGGCCAGCTGCTCCATCAGGTGTTCGTTGTAGTTATCCACACCGAAGCCCAGGGTGGTCAGCGATACGCCGCTTTTGCGCTGGTCCACGGCCATCTGCTTGAGGCTGTCGAAGTCGCTGACGCCCACGTTGAAGTCACCGTCGGTGGCCAGCAGGATGCGGTTGATACCCTTGTCGATAAAGCCTTCACGGGCCATCTGGTAAGCCAGCTCGATGCCCGATGCACCTGCAGTCGAGCCGACAGCGGTGAGTTGGTCGATGGCGTTGCGGATCTTGGTCTTGTCGCGGCCCGAGGTGGGTGTGAGCACCACTCGCGATTCACCGGCGTACACCACCAGCGAAACACGGTCCTGATCGCGCAACTGATCCACCAGCAATTTCAGCGTACTTTTCACCAGCGGCAAGCCTTCGCGACGGTCCATGGAGCCGGACACATCCACCAGGAATACCAGGTTGGCCGGCGCCAGGTCCGCCACGGCGCGGTCGGACGCCTTGATGCCGATACGCAGCAATTGGGTGTGCGGGTTCCACGGCGTGGCGGCGACTTCGGTGGTCACGCCAAAAGGCGAGCCATCGGTAGGCAACGCGTAGCTGTAGGGAAAGTAGTTGACCATTTCTTCCAGTCGCACAGCGCCCTCGGGCGGCAGGCGGCCTTGGTTGAGGAAGCGTCTTACGTTCGCGTAGCTGCCTGTGTCGACGTCGACGCTGAACGTGGACACTGGCGTTTCGGCCACGCGATGCACTGGGTTGTCGGGCAGGTTTTTGTATTGCTCGCGCGGTTCGCTGCGATACGCCATGGCTGCCGATTCCTGCATCACCAGGCGCGTGGTCATCGGTGCAGGTAACGCCATGCGCTTGCTCAGCGTACCGAGCACCGGTTCGCTTTGCAGCTCGGAAACAGGCGCAGCCTCGGACGGCTTGGCCACATCACGCGAAGAAGACAGCCCACACCCGGCCAGCGCCACCAGCAAGGTAACGGCAAAGCCATGGGCAGCAGGACGCAGGAAGAGCAAAGGACGGGACATGGGCTGAACCTCGTGAATGAATAATCCGTTCACAAGGTCAGACGCAGGATGTGCAAGATTCGGGTTAATTCGAGTTGCTTGCTGACACACTTCAATCAATGCGGGAGCGGACAAGCCCGCTCCCACAGTGAGATCAGTCCGTGCCGTATTTCGGGTTACGCGGACCGTACAGGATCCCGGTGCGTTGCCCTGGCGACAGCAAGCGCGCACTGGTAATGCCAGCAATCGGATGCGCCGCATCGGTGGAGCTGTTGATCACCTGCTTGACCGCCGCAGTGATCAGCATGCCGATCAGGCCGCCGCTGTTGTTGTTGCCTTCCTCGCTGGAGGCGCGCGCCGAACCGGTCCACAGGGTGGTGCCGGTGCGCAGGTCGACCAGTTTGGCCGAGGCCGTCACCGCGGTGTCGCTGGAGATCAGCATGTACTTGGTGCCGTACTCGGTGACGGTGATGTAAAGCGCCGCGTCCGCACCGAAGATGTCATGCAGTTTGGTCGGCGGCACGGCCTGGATGTCGTTGGCGGTGGTCAAGCCGTTCTGGCGGAAGGTTTCGTCCACCAGGGCAATCGGCAGCACGTAGTAGCCGGCTTCTGCCAACGGGTAGGTCACTTGCGACACCAGGCTGTAGGACGCCTGTACTTCCGGCGACTCATTGAGTGGCGGCAATACCAGGATCGACTTTGGCCGCGCCTGTTTGTACGCGGTGTAGTCGATGGTCTTGGGCGCGGCGCAACCGCCGAGCAAGGCCAGGGCCAGCAAGGCGCCGGTGAGTTTCAATAGGCTCATTTAGTGGCGACTCCGGTCTTGGCGTTTTTCAGCAGGAAGTCCATGTAAGAGGCGGACTCGGGGAACAGCGCCTTCTCGGTGCGGAACTCCTGCACCATCTGGTCATCCTTGCCCATGCTCAGGTACAGCATGCCCAGGTGGGCGTGGTAGCCCGGCGGGGCCTTGCGACCACTGGCGTTGATCTTCTGCAGATCGCGCTCCAATGCCTCGACCTGCGCTTCCTTGGGCTCACCCTTGAAGTACTCATACACCTGCGGCTGGTAGCTTTCCCATTGATACAGGGGCTGGGGCGCCGTATGGCACCCGGCGACTACTGCGGTTGCTGTCAGCATCAGCGCCAACTTGACTGCCTTGCTCATCCTTGTACTGCTCCTTTAGAGGCTGCTGATCAGTTGCGCGGGTTCCAGGCGCCGGCATTGATGCCGTCGACAAGGCGGTTGATGGCTTCGCGCATGGCCAGGTCGAGGACCTTGCCATTGAGGGTGGAGTCGTAGCTGGCGGTGCCGCCAAAGCCGACCACTTCACGGTTGGACAGCGCGTACTCACCGGCGCCTTGGGTGGAATACACCACTTCAGAGGTGCTGATGTTGACGATATTCAACGCGACTTTGGCGTAGGCCACTTGGGTCTTGCCACGGCCGAGGATGCCGAACAGCTGGCGGTCACCGGTTTCTTTGCGGCCGAACTCGGTCACGTCGCCGGTCACTACGTAGTCAGCGCCCTTGAGCTTCTGCACGGTGCCTTTGATCGCGGCTTCCTGGGAGATTTCGCCCATGTTGTCGCGGTCCAGCACGCTGAAGCGGTTGGTCTGCTGCAGGTGAGTGATTAGGATCGTCTTGGCCTGGCCACCGAGGCGGTCGACGCCGTCAGAGAAGATGCCGCGCATGTAGCTGGAGCGGTTATCGAACTTGCCCACGGCAATCGGTACGCGTACGCCCGAATAAGCCACGTTGGCGCTGGCAACTTGTTCCACCGGCAACGCGCGGTTGCTCTCCGTGGCGCAACCGGCCACGGTCAACAGCGCTGCGGCGGTGAGGCCCGACAGCAGGATTTTGGACAGTGTTTTCACGCGGTGCTCCTGGGGTGAGAGATCGGATGCAGCAGGTATCGCTAGCGGGAGGGAATATCCCGCAGGTCGTCGATGATGTAGCGGCTAAGCCCGCCAGTGAAATGTCGCTCGACACTGGCGTTGCCGGAGTTGGTGATGATGCCGCCGATGGTCCGCCATTGCTGCGCTTGGCCGGCCCAGTTGTTGGGCACCAGGCCTGAGCGGTCTTGGGCGAAGTGCAGCACTTCGGCCCCAGCTTTCTTGACCTTGACCTTGTAGCCGAAGTCGATGCTTTGCAGGATGGTGCCGTCATCAATCACCAGGGTCGAGAGTCCGCCGTTGGAGTCGATGATATGGCGCACATAGACGATATCTACCTCCAGCAAATAGTCGGCGCTTTCCTTGCTGGTGGCGTAACGCTTGGCCTTGAGCAAACGGTCGACCAGATCGACACCGAGTTCTTTGCGAACCTTGTCGTCGGGCATGAAGTGCTTACTTTTGCCGCCCACCTCCACATTGAACGTGTCGACCCAGTAAGTAGCCGTCTTGGGAATAGTGACCGGTGCCGGTGAGATGTAATACGCCGGCTTGGAGGCGCAGCCCGCCATGAGGCCAGCGATGAGGAATACGGCAAACGCACGCATGTCTGATTTCGTCCCTGAAAAGTATCGTGTTTTAAACAATCGCGGCATTTTACGGAGTTGAGAGGGCTTCTCAAGGGGTTTGAGGGGCCTGCCCGAATGTTTCATCTACGCCTGGCGGCGCCGGCAGCACGATAAGCGCCATCAATCCGCAGCCAACCGCACCAATGAAAAACGCCGATATCAGCGGTAAGGCATTGTCAGCAAACCAAAAACCGTCACTTTTGCGCAGCACCACAGAGGCCAGCCAGGGAGTATTGGCCGCGACTGTACTCCTGTGTTCTGCCGCTCGAAACCCAGCCGAGGGTGCTTTTCAAATATAAAAATGACTCGCTCAAGTTCCGCGCCAGCAGGTCGAAACAGTGACTTGGTTCGTTCACTTATAGGGACATAGCGTGTTGAAAACCCTCTTCCGGGCGACGGCGCTCGTTGCCGCATTATCGATGACTGGCTGTGTGTCCTACACCGTCACCGGTCCCATCGGTGCCCCGCCCCATCAGGCGTCCACCAGCAGCCCGCGCAGCGCGCAAATCGCCGATGTGAGCGTGACGGCCAGCGACGTCAACGACGCCAACAAGACCGCGATCAGCCACTCCCTTACGGTTCAGCTCAACCAGTACGTGCGCAGCGCCGGTTACTTCAAGCAGGTCACCGAATTCCCTACGCGCCTGGGGGAGAACGATGTGTCGCTGAAATTCAACATGACCTCCCTCAAGGGCCACCGTGGTGTGCATCCCGCCTACGTGCCGGGTGCATTGCTGACGCTGACCATCTGGATCTGGGTCAATGGCCCCATCTTCGTCGATACCTTCGACGTAGCAGGCAACCTGGTGATCGTCGATCGTGACGGCAAGGAACTGGCCAGCGCGAAAGAAGAGGTCAAGTTCGAACGCAATGTGGGCTTGTATGGCCGCGAATACTGGGCACCGACCATGGGTGCCAAACAGTTGAATGATCTGGTGTCCCAATTGCTCGATTCCGCTACCGCCAAGCTGCCCAAGGAGTAACACATGAAAGGATTGATCAAGCACAGCCTGGTACTCGCCGCAGTCTTGCTGACCGGCTGCGTGTCCTACTCGCAACACGAATTGCCCGCCGTGCAGACCTGGCCACCGACCGCCAACGCGCCGGCACAAAAGCCGACAGCGTACGTACGCACCACGACCCTGAACCAGGTCAACAGCGGCCCGGGCAATGCGGCTCCCGGCGCACCGGCAGCACTGTGGGAAAAGGCCGTGGCCGACTCGTTTCGCCAGTCCAACCGCTTTGCACGGGTGAGCACTGACAAGGTCGAATCGGACATCTACGCCGACGCCACCCTGTACAACAACGAACAGTTCAGCATGGCCTCGGCGATCATCACCGGCGTGACGTTCTTCATCATCCCGACCACGGCGAAAAACACCTTCACCCTGGAAACCGTGTTCAAGGACAAGGACGGCAAAGAGCTGGGCCGGGTCAAGAAGAGCGAGTCGGTGCGCACCTGGATGCAGCTGGTGCTGATCGTGGGCATCCCGTTCCAGGCTGACGGCCGGGAAGTGGTGGAAGCGCTGACGCGCAGCACACTGGACGAAGCCGTACAACGCAAACTCCTCTGATCAATGTAGTGAGCGGGCTTGCCCCGCGCTGCGGTGTGTCAGAACCTCATGCTTACCTGACACACCGCGGCGCGGGGCAAGCCCGCTCACTACAGGTCAGGGAAACCGGGTGCCGATTCGCGAGCGATCTTCGGAAAACCAGATCCCCGTCACTTTGCCCACCACGTCCTCGACCGCCACTTGCCCCATGAAGCGGCTGTCGTTGCTGTTGTAGCGGTTATCGCCCAGCAGATAGACATGCCCGGGTTCAACCTTGACCGGTGCAAGCGTCATTGACGCCGGGCCTTCCACCCGGTCTGCGGGCGCATGAAACAACCCGAGGTTTTCGCCGTTGCGGATCAGCTCACCGTTGACGATAGCCAAGGTATCGCCGCCAACACCCGCCACACGCTTGATCGCCTCGGTACCGTTCCAGCGGTACACCACGATATCGCCAACCTGGGGCGTACCGGGCTTGAGATCGGTCACGATGTAGTCACCTACCGACACCGTCGGCGACATTGAGCCAGTCGGGATGTAGTAGTTCTTGAACCCCATCAGCGGTACTCGCAACACCTCCATCAAAACGAAGGTGATCACGATCAGCACACCCACGTACAGCGCATGGAAACGTTTACGCGGCACATCCGGCGGGCCGTTGTAGCGACGGGCCAACACTGCCGACACGATCGCCGACGCAAGCTTGACCGTGACAATAAACCCGAAGAGAACGTAGAGCCCGACAGGCGACGCACTCAGGCCAGACACGCCGAGCAACACCACGCCGGTGTACATGAATGCAGCGACCCAAATCGCCCATTTGATGCGGCCCACGTAGACCAGGCCCCAGCCTGCCACCAGGCAGGACATCAGAAAGGCTTGCAGGGAGAGTTTTGCGGGTTTCATTGACCGTCCTTGATAAATTGCTTGAGTGCCTCGGTACATCAAGGCTGTTGTTAACGCAGATCACTGATGACCCGGT
This sequence comes from Pseudomonas sp. PGPPP1, assembly GCF_002255865.1. Lineage (NCBI taxonomy): Bacteria > Pseudomonadati > Pseudomonadota > Gammaproteobacteria > Pseudomonadales > Pseudomonadaceae > Pseudomonas > Pseudomonas sp. PGPPP1. Next base: position 151,601 of record NZ_NKIG01000007.1, read on the forward strand.
TCCTGTAAGGTTTTGTTTTCCCCCATACTTGCCTCATAGGCGAATTGAGTCGTCGCCTTGCCTGTTGGATCGATCGCCAACACGAATTTTGTCCAATCACCGCCGGTGTGCGACGTCATCAACCCATGCAATTTATGGACGAGGCTGGAGGCTTCATCCTCAGGGTCGTCCAGTAGTTCGCTGACAAACAAACCGTCTCGGACAAATGAAAATTTTGAGCCCACAGACCATCCATCGTCGTAGACCTCATAATCAAATTCACAGCGCATCTCGTCGTACTGCCCAGACGCTGAGTCATGCATGATTTGCGTCAGCGCATTCAACACTTCGACTTGTTGCTCAATACTCATGGGCCGACCTCCCTATCACCTACCAAACGCCAGAAAAAAACCCAACAGGTATATAAAAAAAGCGACCGCCGCCAGAGACGCTCGCGCCACAGCAGGGGCATCTTTACCTAAACCGCCCGGGCCGATAGATACCCAGCCGCCCCGAAAATAGGCAAATACCGCTTGTCCAAACCACAACTGGAGCATTAGGGCGCTGATAAAAGGCTTCCCCCCGTCGCCAAATCTCAAAAAGCAATTGAGCAACGTGGCGACCAACAACAGCGCCCCTAGCCAGTACCCGCCCGACTGAATTCACCGGATCAATTGCATCCAGTAATCATATGTTTCTCTAAGTCGACCGGCTGCCTTTGATCCATCTGCAATACCACTCGCAAAGGCATGCGCGACCCGCACGGGGTTGGTGGGAAGCTTGCCCGAGTCAGAAATAACCGGCTGACCGTAATCGGCTTGTTTCTTGTTGCCTTTCAATTGATGCCAACCCAGTTGCGGGTTATTTCTAACGGCCACTTCGCCGTAGTACATGCCAACTGCCACAGCCAGGGCTTTTTCTTCGTCGGACATATCACGCACCGCTGCATCCTTTGCGGTTTGAGCGCTATCGGATATCCGCGCGGCAAACCATTCGCCCAGCACATCCAGCGACTCTGGAGAGAAATCCGCGCTCCACTGCTCGTACCCCGGTGTCTGCCAAACCGCCTGAATCAGATCGTCAAGGCAGTAGGGTTTATTGAGCATAAACCCCTCGTAGAAGCTCTTGAGTTCCTGGGCCCCCATAGATGCAAACGCTGCGCTGACGGGCGTATAGGCCGTGGTAAATGTCATGTTCAATGCACCTTTATCTTAATGCCCGCATCGGACAACGCTTTTTCAAGTGCTGGCGCCGGGCCTACACGTCCGGTAATAGGGCTTCTGAAAAAATTCCATGTTACGTCATTGACCAAACCTCGTTGTATCAACTCCGCATCCTTGGCCACTTGCAGGGCGGTATTGGCATCGAGTGATGTGTAGCCCACCTTGGACTCATGCGCCTTGGCGCCTGGGGCCAACTGGTCGACAAACCGAGGCCCCAGACTCGTATCGAAAAAGGCTTGGGACTGGCCGCCCAACGGCTTGAGTGCATCCTCTCCAACCTTGCCTGTTGAACCAATTTCGGACGGCGGATTAGGTGAAGCAATGCGCGTTGAACGCTCTGCCGTCAGTGTGTAGTAGTTGCCATTGGCGGCCAGGTATATCTGATTGCCAGTGGCATCCTGCGTACCGGTGGCTTTGTAGACCCCGCCACCGGGGCCTGTCACGCTGCCATCATTTGCCTGGGTATAGCCCTTGGGAACATCAAAGCTCGCGTCGTTGGCTGCCGGTTTTGTGCTTCCCACAACCTTGGTTTCCCCGGACACCAAGGCCGTCGTCGGTACTTTTGAACCGGCTCCCAAGCCCTTCAATCCATAGCCCCCGGCAAGCACCCCGACCACGGTTTGTAGTGTCATGGCCAAGTCATAGCGCTGTTCCATCTCTGCGCGCGTCAGACCAGAGCCTTCCGTAAGGTTGTTCAACACGACATCACGCAGAATGTGCTCAGCGCTCAGGCCGCGTAGGGCCGCCTCCGCATTTTTTGCATCTGCCGGGTAAAGCTCTTTGTAGAGCAAGCGCACGGCGACGGACTCGTCGTATTGAGCCAGGGCTTTCTGCGCAGGCCCGATCAAGTTGCTGCAGGCGGTACTGGACAGATTGCCGGGCGTACAGGCTGCCTTGATGGCGCTATCGCGGCTTTTGTCGGTCAGGTCCAGTTGTACGAGTTCTTCTTTTTCTGCGTCGGTGATGGTGCCTTGGGCTTGCTTGTACCGAAGCGAGAACTTGCGCTTGGCCTCCGGAACGCTCAGATAGTTATTTTCAACTGCGTTTTTCCCGGTCTGAGCCGCTGCGACCGCATCCAACGCCCCCTTACCGCTCAACGACCCAGAAAGCCCGGCCGCCAATGTAGAGAGGCTCGAGATGGTTTGTTTTTGCGCTGGCGTCAGGTTATCGCTGCTGACATTCCCATACAGGTTCTCTTTGATCAGCCGTGCGGTTTCCTCTGCTGCCAAAGCCCCCGCCGCCCCCGCCAACGCCGAGTTTCCACCGGCACGTGCCAGCACCGCACCCAACACGGCGTGAGCCATCAGGTTGGCATTTGGATCACCCTCGGTCATCTGCTTGACGGTCTGCGCCAGATACGGCGCCGCAGCGCCCGCCATGGCGCCACCGATGCTGCCGCCCATGGCCGCTTGCACCACGGCGGTCACCGCCTGGCTGGCCTTCTGGAAGCTGCTGCCAACGCCATAATCCTCTTGGGCGCGCTGGCTGATCTGGGCCTGGGTCGGGCTGACGACGCCTTCGTCGATCAGCTTCTGCTTCGTCGCTTTGCTGATGTCGCTGTTTTCGTCGTTGGCTGCCTTGATCCGCGCTGCCGCGATGGCGTCGCCGATGCCTTTGGTCAACTCCATGGAGCTTTTGATCAGGTCCATGCGTTCCTGCATGGCTTTTTGATCGGGCTTGTCGAGATGCTCGTTGGCATTCGCGGTGTCGCGGTTCAGGCCGACCAAGTCACCGGCGCCTTCGGGGTTGCGCACCACGATCGTGCCTTCGCTGACGGCACTTCGGGTGTAGCTGTGGTCCGAGTCGTTGAGTGCCATGCCGTACAGCGCTCCCGGCGACAGGGTGCCTACACCACCGCTGTAAGTACCGGAGACGCTCACGCCCGCCGACTGGCTCTTGATCTCGCTCTTGTTCTTGATGTCGCTGACCAACAGTCGGTCGGTCAACAGCAGGTTCTTGTCGGCCGTGGCCTCACTGGCAATCACCGCCCCTTGCAGGGTGGTGTTCTTGGCCACATCGATGGTGTAGCCGCCGGTACCGGCAAAGAAACCGCTCTGGTCGGTGACAGCCTGGTAATCGCTGTTCATCTTCGACGCCGCAAGGTTTGCAGACGCCGAGACAGTGGAGCCGTAGCAGAACGGCGGTATGCAGATGCTTGCGCCGAAGCCCGCGCTGTCCTGCTTGCTCTTGGACGTGTCGGTGTCCTGGCGGGACAGGACAGTGAGGTTGCCGCCGATATCCGCATCGATGCGGTCAGCCCGCACCTGGGCGCCGGCCAGGGTAGTGTCCTGGCCGCTGCGTAACAGCAGCGAGCGGGCGTCCACGGTGGTGTTCACCTGAGTCACCGAACCGCCCGAGCCCAGGTTCTTGGCCGTTTGCGCACCAAGGTCCAGGGTGAAGCCGTTTTGCTCGCCAATGTTGAAGCTGGCACCGATGGCCGTCCTGTTACGCGAACCATCGTTTTTGCGGTCGGTAGTGTCCTGTGCGCTTTGCATCAAGATGTTGTTTTTCGCGGACAACAGCAGGCTGTCGGCTTTCAACGAACTGCCGGTGATATTCAAGTCACCCAAGGTCCCAGGCGCGTCGCCCGCTGCCACGATCGACAGGTTTTCCCCGGCATTGAGGCTGCTCTGGTGCGCCGTCTGCGCCGTGTATTCGCTGCTGCTTTTGGTACGGGTGTTGGCCAGCTCGGTGCCGATCTTGATCAGTGAGCCGTTACCGGCGGAGCCACCGGTCTTGTCCTTGAAGCCGGTACTCTGCTTGGCGACCTCCCCTGCCTGATTATTGAGGTTGTACAACGACAGCGCCGCCTGGGCGATTTTCACGGCCTTGAGCCGCGGATCATCGGAGCTGCGCGCCGCCTCGGCAGCGTCACGGATGCTGTTGGCGGTATCGACCACGGTGCCGGCGATCACACGGCCAACGGCCAGGCTTTTGGAGCTGTCCTGGCTGGTCTGGCTGGCGGTTTCCATACCGGACGTAATGGTCACGTTGGCACCCGTGAGCGCCATGTTTTTGGTGCTCACCAGATCACTGGCCACCACCGTCAACTCACGCCCCGCCGTTAGCGACACATTGCCCGCGCTGGAGCCAATGGTGCTGCCGGTCAAGGTCATTTCATTGGCCGTGCCGTTGTGTTTCGAGCTGTTGATGTACAGCTTCTGATTGCCGGTGAGGTCATCCAGGCCGAGGCTGTTGCCGGTCAACACGCCAGTGAGGTCGCGGTTCTTTTCCTTGTGCATGTCGGTGCGGGCGAAGGTGTTTTGCGCCGCATCGATGGTCAGGTCGCGGCCTGCTTGCACAGCGAGGTCGCCGGTGCTGACCAGGGCCGAACCGGTCACGGTGGCATCACGCTTGGCGGCCACGGTGACGGTTTCACCAGAGACCATGCTGCCCATCGCGGTGGTGCGCTTTTCGTCGACCTGGTCTTGGACCTTGCTCGACTTGAGCCCGCCCCAGCTGCTTTTGCTTTCCTTGCGCTCGTGGCGCGCGCTGTCGGAATTGCTCACCGCCAGAATGCTCACGTCCTGGCCCGCGACCAACTGGGTCGCGCCCTTGTCGGCGGTGACGGTACTGCCTGCCAGCAGCAAGTTTTCACCGGCCATCAGCGTGCTGTGGGTGCCCGCACTCACCAGGCTGCCAACATGGTTCACTGCGTCGGTTTCATCCAGGCGGAATTTCTTGCCCTGGGAGGTTTTTTTGGTCTTGCTGAAGAAGCTGTAGTCCTGGTCTGCGGCAGTCTCAAGGTTGAGGTTCTTGCCGGCCACCAGGTATGCCTCGTTGCCGGCGTTGACGTGGCTCGCCACCAGTTGCAAGTCCTGCCCGGCGCTCAAGGTGGCGTCGCCACCGGCCTTGATCACGCTGGACACTTGCTGCACGTGGTCCTCGATGATTTTGACTTTCTTCGAGTCGTACGCCGAATGCTGTTCGTTGGCGCCTGCGACAGCGTTGAGATTGCCGGTGGCAACCAACTGGATATCGCGCTTGGCTTCAACCTGGCTGGCAACAACACTGATGTCGCGTCCGGCCACCACATGCAGGTCACGACCCGCATCGATGATTGAGCCCTGCTGAGCGACAGTGGCGTAGCGGATACTTGTGCCGACGTTACCGCTGTCCAGGGTTTTCGAGGCGGTGAGGTTAACGTCACCCGCCGCTTGGACGGTGGTGTCGGCGCCACTCTTAAGCACGCCGCCGACGTTGTTGAGAGTGCCACCGGCTTTCAGGGCCAGCGCGCTGGCTGACTCGATGCGGGCGGCGCTGTCGCCAAAGTCCTTGCGCTCGGTGCGATAGCCACTGGCGCTCTCATGAGTGGTCACCGTGCGCTCGTTGAGCAGGTCGGCACCGGCCGCGAGGTTGACGGCGCCGCCAGCGATTACGCCACCGGCGCGGTTGCTCAGGTTGTTGCCGACCAACAAATCGAGGCGGTTGTCGGCTTGCATCAAGCCGCTGTTGCTCAGGTTCCCGGCGACGTTCGCCAGCAGGCTGCCACTGGCGCGCAATGTGCCGGCGTTGTTGAGGTTGCTGCCGGTGATCAAGTTCACATCGGTGCCGGAAATCAGCGCGCCATTGGGGCCCAGGCGATTGTTGGCCTGGGCCATGTACAGCACCGGCACCAGCACTTGTTGGCCGGCGACGGTGGCGTTTTCCAGCCACACAATGTCGTGGGTCAGGGCCGCGACCTGCTCGGCGGTGAGGCTGACGCCTACCGACAGGTTGAGGGCATCCTTGCTGCCGATGGCGTTGTCCATCAGGTGCTTGAACAGCTCGGCGTCGCTGGTCTGGCCGTCGATGAAGCGTTGGCCCGTGCGGGCGAGCACGGCCTGCTGGATCAGGCGTTGTTCGTAGAAGCCATCGCCCAAGCGACGCTGGGCGGTCTCAGGGTCGTAGCCGAGCTTGGTCAGCATGTAATCCGAACTCAGGAACTGACGCATGTCGGTGAGCAGCGGGTTGGTCTCGATCAGGTATTTGTGTGGGTTGGCCGCAAACTGGCTGGTGGGCACACCGTTCACACCCTTGCCGTCATTGAGGTGGAACAACCCGTTCTCCCCCGTTGGCAGGTCGAAGCCGGGCAGGCTCAGTGGGTTGACCTGTTGCTGGGCCACGTCTGGCGGCAGTTGCGGGTTGAGCGCGACCTGAGTCGAATAACCCGGCGCGTTGGTGTTGGCGCCGCTGCCGACATAGGTGTAGCCCGGGCGTACGACGCTGTTATCGATCCCGGCCTGGGCCTTGACGTCCACCGCGCCGCCCGCCTGGATAACGGCGGCGTAACGTTGGTCGGAGGGGGCCAGTTCGGTGATTTTTCGCGAACCCCACTCACGCTGGGTAGTGCCGATGAAGGCCGCGAGTGCGCCTTCAAGACCGCTGAGATTATTGGCGTCATAACCCGCGGCGCCCATCGTATAGCGTTGGTTGAAGGCCGCTGCCAGTTGGTACCAGGCCTCCGGATGACGGTCACGCTTGGTGGCGAAAATACGCTCGCTGAGGATGTCGTGAGTGACGATGCCGATGTTGCTCAGCTGGTTGACCGCCACCGTCAGGTTGCCGCCCGCAGCGATGCTACTGCTGCTGTTGAGCAACGTGTCACCGGTCAGCGCCATATGGCTGGCGGAGGTGATGCTCGACGCCGCCGAGGCGTCGGTGACCACAAAGCGGTCGCGCTCGCTGATAAGAAACGGCCAGGTTTCCTTGCCGCCGTCGCAGTCGCTGCCCGTCACACCGAAGATGCACGCGGTGGGGGTGATCGACGCGCTGTAGATGCCGGACTCGGTGGTGAGTACCGTGCGGATGTTTTCGATACGCCCGGCAGCCATCACCAGGCTGCCTTCGGTCTCGATGCTTGATGAGCTGTTGATGATGCTCTCGGCGCGCCCGCCCTGGCCATCGCGGTCGATACGCAGGTTGCCCATGGCATAGATCGCGGCGCCGAGGTTTTTCAGGCGTTCCACGCGCAGGCCCATGTCGCCGCCACTGAAGATCAGGCCATGGTCATTGAGCAGGCTGGTCACCGACAGGTCGAGCGTGCCTTGGCTGGCGACGCTACCGCCAATGGTCCAGTCCTCGCCTTTGCCCACCAGGCTGCGGGTGCCGAGCAGCTTGCCGGTGGCAGTCTGCTGCAGGTGGGTGACGTTGACGGTCAGGTGTCCGGCCTGGATCGCGGTGCTGTTGGTCCAGCTGGTTTTATCGAGAGTCAGGTCACCTTGGGTCACCAGGCTGCCGCCCACGTCGTCAAGGCTGATGCCGCTGAGGTCGAGCACGCCGGTACCCACATGCAGCACCTTGCCGCCGGTGTTCTGGAAGCTGCCGGCCGCCAGGCTCAATTGGGTGTTGGCGGTCTCGAGGCTGCCGCTGTTGTTGAGCAGCCCGCCGATGGCGTAGCGGGTTTTGCCTGTGGCGCCCAAGGCACGCATCTGCCCGCTGTTGGTCAGGCTTGCGGTATCGACATCCAGGGTGGTGGCGCTTTCGATCAGGCCACGGTTGACGAGGGCGCCGTGCAAGAGCACGTCAATCTGGTTAGCGGCGATCTCACCGCCGTTATCCACATTCATGCCGCGCAACAGGATGCGATCGCGGGCAAACAGGTTGCCGCTGCCGTTGTTGAAGTCGGTAGCGTCGACGCTCGCATCACCGGCTTTGGCAGCGATGCGCCCGCCGTCGTTGTCGAGCGTGCCGGCGATGAGCGTGATGCCAGCCTTTTCACTGTGGATCAGGCCGTTGGCGCCGTTCTGCAACAGGCCGGTTGTGGTGAGGGCCAGGCCATCGTTGGCGGCCAAGGTGCCGCTGTTCCGGTTATCGACACTGTTGGCGAACAGCGTCAGCAAACCTTGGCTGGCAATCTTGCCACCCCGGTTATCCACATGGGCCGCGCGCTGGACCAGCAGGGGGCCAACACTGGCCAATTTGCCGTTGCGGTTGATCAGGTCACCGAGCAAATCCAGGGTGATGGAACTGGCGCCAGTGAGGTTGCCGGTGCTGTTGTCCAGGGTATTGCCGTGCAGGGTGAATGCGCCGGTGCTGTCGATGATGCCGCCCTGGCTGTTGTCCAGCAGGTCGCTGACATTCAGGGTTTGGGTGCCGTCGCTGAGCAATTGGCCTTTGTTTCGGTTATCGACGCTACCAGCGGTGATGTTCAGCGCCTGCCTGGCGCTCACGGTGCCGCCTTTGTTATCCACGCTTTGCGCGACGGTCGCCGTGAGGGTGCGGTTGGCGATCACAGAACCGGTGTTGTTGAGATGCTGGCTGTCGAGCTTGACGTCCCCCCCCGCATTGCGGGTGGTATCGGCGTTGACCCCGGCTTCGATGATGCCGTTGTTGGTCAATCGACCGTTGCTGGCCAAGGTAATGCTGTCGCGGGCCGCGAGGGTCTTGTGGTTTTTCAGCTCGCCCTTGGTCTGCGCCTTGAGGGTGGTGCCCGCGTAGACCGGGCCATGGGCGTCAAGGCTCGCCGCCTTGATCTCCACCGCACCGTCGGCCGAGGCCTGGGCCATGCTCAAGTGGCCGTTGGCGTCGAGTTGGATATCGCCGCCACTGGCTGCCAGCGTACCGTCGAGTTTCACGCCCACGCCGGCTTCGGTGCCCACCAGTTTGATCGCGCCGGCGTACATGCCACCGAGGGCCGACGAGTCGATGGCCAACTCGGGCTTTTCGCTGCCGTCATCGGCACGCACCGTGGTTTTCAGGCTTTGGGCATCGACGTCATTGCGCCCGGCAATCACGGTCAATTGGCGTGCGTTGATCTTGGCGTTGATCTTGGCCGAGCGGGTGATGATCTCGAAACGGTCGACGTTGCTGGCGTTCAAGCCCTGGCCGTCGATGGTGACCGCCCCGCCGTCCACCTGGTAATGGTCCAGCCGCCCGACCTTGTCGATCACCGGCTTGCCGGTGGTCAGTGTCACGTTGGGGGTGTTGATAAAACCGCAGCCGTTACAGCTGATGCCGTAAGGGTTGGCCACGATCACCTTGGCCGATTGCCCCGCCACTTCGGTGTAGCCGCGCAACTGGCTGGGGCTGCCGCCTTTGACCTCGTTGAGGATCACACTGGCAGCGCCGTTCTTGAGGTTCGAGTTGCCGACGATGATGCCGCCCAACTGGGTGTTTTGCAGCGCACCTGTGGCGTTGTTGAGGATCACGCCGTTGGGGCCGACGTTGTAGTCCTTGAACTGGTTGTGCGACAGACCGCTGCCATTGGGCGTGGCGATATTCACCACCGGCACGCCGTTGCCCGCCTGGCCCACTGTAGTGCCTGGGCCGCTGACCACAATGCCGTCGGCGTTTGCCAGCAACGGTTGCCAGAACAACGCATTGGCCAGGATCAACGCCATGCCACGTTGGGCAAGGCTTTTCAGGGCAGAAACAGGGCGAACATCCATATTCAGAATCTCAAGGCAGCGGGCGTCTAATTACAGGTAGAAATCCAGGTGGAAATAGATCGGCGCTTCGCGCTCGGTCACCACACCCGGTCGCTCCAGGGAATGGGCAAAGGTCACGCTGGTGCTCACGTGTTTGCCCCGCGCGAACAGCTCCACGGAATTGCTCGACACGCGACCGTGCTGGTCGTCGTTGTAGCGGTCGTTGCGAATCACGCCCTGGTCGTAGCCGACACTGGCGCCGTATTCGGCGAACGCCGGGTGTAGCCAATCAACGGTCACCGGGCGCGCCCAGCGCACTTCGTTGCGCCAGTAGCCACCACTGTCACCGGACAATTGCTGGTCCTTGAAACCACGCACCGAGTACGAACCACCCAAACTCATGCGTTGCGCCGGGTACAACACGTCTTCGCTGCGCTGCCCGGTCGCCAGGCTGGAAAAGCTCAGCGACTCACCCCACAGTGTGAAAGGCTGCAGGTAGCTCATCGTGGCGGTGTATTTGCGATAGCGCGGGGTGGGCGTGAGAATGCCGCGAATGCGCTCTTGCTCGTCTTTTTGCGCGTCGAAGGCACCGGTGCCGTTCTGCATGCCCACGTCCAGGTTGACGAAGGCACTCCCGATGCGTCGCCCGTGGTTGATGCCGACTTGGAATTCGCTGAGACGGTTGCTGCTGACGTCCAGGCGCTCATCGTTGAAGTAGTTGTTGGTGCGCAAATGCGTCAGCCCGACGTTGACCGAGGTCTTGCTCAGGTCGTCGCGATGAATCACCCGTTCGGCGCGCAATTGGTGGTTCTGGCTGTCGCCGGTCTGCTTGTACTTGAAGCCTTGGAGGTCGCCTGGCGTGCGGTAGTCGCTCTCGCTGTAGGTGTAACTGAAGTTCCACCAGCCCCACGGCACGTTGTAGTAGAGCATGCTGTTTTTCGAGGTTTTCTGGTGGTCGCTGATGGCGTCGTGGCCGCCGCGCAGGATCAGTTGATCGGCAAGGCCCAGCGGACTGTCCCACTCCAGGCCGGCGCCCCATTGCTGTTCGCCGGTACTTTTCTGGCCATCGTTATTGCGTGACAAGCTCGCACGCCAAGGCTTTTGCGCAACGTTCTTGACCACCACTTCACTGCCGCCGATCTGGCTGCCGGGGGTCAGTTCCATCTGTGCCTGCTTGGAAGGCAAGCGGCTCAGTTGATCCACCAGTTGCTCGACTTCCCGCAGGTTCAGCGCCTCGCCCACCTTGCCGGGAAACGCCATGGCCAGCTCGCGATCTGTGACAGTGCTGCCTTCGGCGCCCTTCAAGGCTTCGAGCTTGCCCTCCACCACCAGCACCTGCAGGTGGCCGCTGGACAGGTCCTGCTGCGGTAAGTACGCACGGCTGGTCACACGGCCGTTGTCGATGTAGTGATCGGTGATGGCCTTGAGCAGTTGATTGAGTTGCGCAACGCCCAGGCATTGGCCGATGTAAGGTTTGAGCAGACGCGCGCGCTCGGCGGCAGAGAGGCTGTCGGCGCCCTTGAGTTCGATGTCCTGGATGGGAAAGCAGCGTGTGTCCGCAGGCAATGCCGGGGCCTGGGGCTTGGTGTCTTTACCGGGCAGATCCTGAAGCTCTTCGAGACGCCGACGCTGCTCTTCAAGAAGTCGGTTCTGACGGTCACGAATCAGGTCTTGATCCCCTGGCGTGGGGGCCGCAGCGGCGCTGTTCAGGCTCAAGTAAGCGAGCAGGAAAGTGCACAGAAAATACCGAGTCCGTGGTAATAACAAAGACATGTTCGATCCATCGAAAATCAAGGGGCGGCAAACTAACATCGAACTTGGACCAATCCAAGAAACTGGATTAGTTGGACATTCGTACTAATTAACCGACTAACACATTGATTAGTAACAACAAAAAATTATCAAAAAGATAAGCCATCCACTTCGAACACTATTATTCCGACAAGTGGTAACCCTTTTGATAGCGATTCGTCGGACAACTTGAAACTTGCCATTATTTGGCCGTCAAGTTAGTGCCGAGATAAGTTAGTACCGAAAAAAGCAGAAAAGTTCGCGCACGTTTTGTGAATTGGATCCCACTTATCGGTATTCAACAAGATCGCTCCCACATTGCATGGGAACGATCATCCGCAGGCCAACTTAACTGGCGTCTTTGTTTTGATCTTTGCCAGGCACCAATGTCAGGCCCGGTTTTTCCACATCACGGGAAACATGGGATTTGACCTGCGCCACGCCACCTTCCTCGTCGTTATGGATCACCAGCACCCCAGGCCGACGCAACTGCTCAAGGTCGCCCTCGCCCAAGCTGAAACTCTCGCTCAGGTTCTTGTCACTCAAGGCGTTGGCTTGCGCGCGACGCTGGGCAAACTTGCGCCCCTTGCGTTGCTGGTAACGCGCCCAGCTCACGAGAATCACCGCGTTGAACAATGCAATCCACAGGTAAACCTGCAGCGTATTGAGCGCCGCGAAAATCGGTGCCTCCAGGCGCGGGCCGCCATGGGTCTCCAACATCGAGTTGATCCCCCGGGCCAACAGCCAGATCAACCCGGCCCAGGCCATCAGGGTCAACAGCACGTCGATAAGCCACATCACCTTACGTTGGCGAGTTCTGACCAGTTTCATGATCACGCCTCCTCTTCAGCAGGGCTGATACCGCGATCCGGGCTGACCCAGCGCGCGCGTTTCTGATGCTGGTTGAACAGCACCTTGGGAAAACTGACCAGGGTGGTAAACAAGCTGACCAGCCAGAACACCATCGGGTACCACACGGTCCAGAACAGGGTTTTCCACAGGTCTTTTTCGTAGCGCCGGTCGATCAGGATGCTCACCGCAAACTGCACCAGGCAGACCATCGCCAGCACCAGGCCGGTAAAGGCCGGCGGCACCAGGGAGTCCACGGTAATGGCCGGTGGCAGCACCATGAATTTACCCAGCACGTAGAAGAACACCGACAACATGAAGGTGAACGCCCACCCGGTGGACAGGCAGTATTCGAACAGCAGCGGCCACAGGTAACGATGACGCCATTGCCAGATGCCACGGATATTCTTGAACAACACCTCGGCACCGCCCTGGGCCCAGCGCAGACGCTGCTTCCACAGGCCGCCGACGGTTTCGGGCATCAGGATCCAGCACAGGGCGCGGGGTTCATAGAAGATGGCCCAGTGATCGAGTTGCAGCTTCCAACTGACATCGATGTCCTCGGTGATCATGTCGGTGCTCCAGTAGTCGATGCGGTCCAGCGCCTTTTTACGGAACGCTACCACCACACCCGACACCGTGAAGATCCGGCCAAACACTCGCTGCGTGCGCTTGATCAAACCGATGATCGAGGAGAACTCGCCTACCTGCACCCGACCGATCAAGGTCGAGCGCGTGCGGATCCGTGGGTTGCCGGTGACCGCCCCCAGGCGCGGGTTGTCGAGCATCGGTGCAACCATGTAGGCCGCCGCGTTTTTATCCAGCAACGCGTCGCCATCGATGCACACCAGGTATTCACTGCGCGCCGCCACCGCGCCCATGCGCAGGGCCACCGCCTTGCCTTGGTTCTGCGCCAAGTGCAGTACCCGCAGGCGTGGGTTTTCCAGCGCCAGCGCGTCGAGTACCGCGGCGGTGTTGTCCTTGGAGCCGTCGTTGACCGCGATGACTTCGATATTCGAATACACCTGGGCCAACGCGGCATGGATGGTATCGGCGGCGTTATCGCCCTCGTTGTAGCAAGGGATGATGATCGAGATCAGCGGGTTGCCAGCCAGGACCGGCGCCGGGGTGTCTTCCTTCCACGGCCAGTGCCGCTCCCAGTGCAGCCAGAAGTACAAGCCACCGGCGATCCACAGCGCCGACATGAACAGCGGGTAGAAGAACACGAAGTCCATCAGGAACTGCCCGGTGACCAGGAAGATCAAGCCCAACGGCACGCCCAATACCAGCGCCAACACGAATAAAGCCAGGATTCTGTCGAACATGGTCAAGGATTCCATTGGTTGGAAAGGGCCGGACGCACTGTCTTCAAATCCGGGGAATTTTCCAGGAAGTTATCCGGGTAGTAACCGAAGCTCGTGACACCCTGGCGCTTGAGTACACCCATCCATTCAGCCATCTGCTTGCCGTCGATATCGGGCGCGGCCTTGGTGCGCCAGTCTTTGGCTTGCAGTTCAAACACGGTTTTCTGCATCGCACCAGGGCGCGCCTTGACCGTGGCTACCAGTTTTTCCAACCAGGCATTGGAAGTCTTGTACTCCTGGCCCTCCATCAGCGGCATGGCCATGGGCGCGGTCCAGTCATAGGTCTGGAGGAAGTCATCAAGGTTCTGCGCGAACCAGGCTTCGCTCTGTGGGTTGAGCATCGGCTCGGCGAAGATGTTGCGCGCGGTCTGCACCTGCGGCCCACCAATGGCGCGGACCTTGGCGGTCAGCTCGTTAGTGAAGTCGATCAGGTAACGGCTCTTGAAGCGGGTCCAGCGCTGCATCACCGCTGGGTCAGCGCGCAGCGCCTGGATGGTGCCCGGCAGGCCGTTGGCAGCATAAGCCTTGAGCGCGGCGGGGCTGGCGTCTTCGAAATCGTTGAGCACCGCATCATCGTGGTACAGCACGCCGTCGATGGCATTGTTTCGCGCCAGGTCTTCGTAGATCTCGCCGATGATCTTGCGCACTTGCGGGTCAAACGGCGACAGGCGTTTGTATTGGTCGGGGTCGAGGCCGATCTTGCCGGTTTCCGGGTCCCAACGTGTCACACGAGGCAGTTTGGGGTCGAGGGCGAAACTGAGCACCGGCATCCAGGCATACACACTGGCATGCGCTCGGGTGTGCAGTTGCCAGGAAACGCGGTTGAACAGGTCCGCGCGCACAGGCAAATGGCGGTTGGGGAAGTACAGTTCGTGCACCAGGCCGTCGCCCTTGGGATCGGCGAACGCTTGCAGGAACACAGTGCCCGCGCCCATGTCCACGACCCGTTGGACCAGTTGGTCGAGGTTGCGTGCTTGTTGCGCCGGGTCCGGGTCGTAGACGTTGTCCAGGTCCACATGCAACACCCGCAGAGGCGCCTGGGTTTGCACCGCCACGATGCTGTTGGCGAAATGTTCGCCATCCGGGTCGGACGCCACCAGGAAGCGTGGGCTGTTCATCAAGTCATTGGAGCTGTCGAGACCGTCCTCCAGGGTAAGCGCCATCTGGTAGCCCTGTTCGCCGACGATTGCCAGCGAAGTCCCCTTCGCGGCACCGTACGGCCAGACCCACACGCGAGGTTTCTTGCCGGTGACACTCTGGATCTTGTGGGTGATCGCCGTCACGTCGGCGCGCATCCGCGCGTCGAATTGCGCTTGGCTTTCATAGCGTCCCGTGGCGGGATCGAAGCGTAGCGACGTCGCCGCCGGCTCCAGGTTGCCCTGGGGGTTGGCCAGGATGCCGGTGTGGCTGGCATCCGTGTGTGCGGCGATTTCCACCAGGCCGGACTGAGACACTTCGCGAATCTGCTGCCAGGTAAGAAACTCGCCACGCGGCCGCGGTTGTCCGGCAAAGTCCACCGGTTTGTTTTGCGGCGTGTCGATCCAGTAGCCCACGGGCGCCAGCACCGCTGGCCAGTGATAGGCGCGCAGGATCGGCATCACCCGCGTGTAAAAGCTGGAGTAACCATCGTCGAAGCTGAGCATGATGGCCTTGGGCGGCAACGCTGGCCCGCCGTTACGGGCAGCCAGGATCTGGTCGACGCTGACCGCCTGATAGCCGTTCTCCCGTAACCAGGCCAACTGCTCGATCAAGCGCTCGGTGCGCACCGCCACCACAGCCTGATCGGGGTCGCGATCCTCAACGTCGTGGTAGGCAATGCCCAGGAAATGGTTCTTCGGCCACGGCGCTTCATTAGCCGGTGTCGGCCGCTCGGCGGGTGGAGTGAATGGCGCGGGTTGCTGGGCACAGGCACTGGCCAGCAATACGCCCAGGATCAACAAGCAACGGCTGAGGACGGTCATGGTCAGGCTCTTCTAGAAACGGTAAGTGAGGTCGACGAGCAGACGCAGATCGCGTTCGCGATCACCGTCGTAAGGTCGGCTGATCAGGCTCAGGTTGGCGCCGGCCTCCAGAACATCGTTCCAACGATAACGTTGGCCGTAGCCGACCAGACCAATACCACCGGTGGAATAGTCCTGTTGGCTGTAGGTACCCGCACCGATCTGGAACTGCTGACTCCACTGGGTCTCGTAGCGGTGATAGAGCACATGGTTGATGTTGATGACGGGCAATACGGTGAAGTCAGACTTCGGGTTGAAGTAGATCGTGTCTTCCTTGCTATTGCGGCTGGCACCAACTTCCAGGCCCAGGTCCACTTGCACCCGAGGTGAGCTGTAGAGGCCTTCGCGGCCACTGAGCAAGGCTTCGAAACGGTCGTTGCCATCGCTGAAGTGGGAGGGGCTGAGGGTCAGTTTCCATTCGCGGCTTTCGTTGGCGCGCCAGCGAATAAAACCGCTGCCGCCGTTGGCGGTGATACCGGCATTCAGCGCCCGCAATGGCGTGGTCGACAGGAGGTAGCCGAGGCTACCGCCGTATTGCCAGTTGTCGTTGATATCGCGGGCAATCGACACCGCAGCGCCTTGCTTGGAACCATCGCCGTAGGAGTGGTTGGAGACCTCGGCTTCCAGCGTCATATCGCGTGTACGCCGTTCTACCCCGACCGTCTGCCAACGGTGCTGGCCGGTGCCTTCTTCGAAATCGGCGCGGGCATAGCCAGCGCCAGCGAACAGGCGCCAGTCTTCGTCGATGGGCGGGGTATAGATACGGCTTTCAATACCCCAGTCGCGACTACCCGACACGGCGCCGGCCTCGTTGTCACTGCCGCCGCCGAAGCTTTTACCGGTGTAAGCCTCCACACGCAGCTCGGCCATGTCGTGTACATCGCGCAGACGGCTCAGGCGCTGCACTTGGCGGTTGTCCGGGTTGCGCGCCAGCACGTCATCGGTGAGCACGTCGAGCTGGCGCCACTCCTGCAGGTCCATCGCGGTGTAGGCCTGGCTGACTTCCAGGCCAATGTCACGCGGGGCCTGGGCTTCGGTTTCCTTGAGTACGCCTTCGGCGCGGCGTGGCAAGTCCCGGGCGCGATACATGTCGGCCTGGGCCAGGCGCAGGCCGACGTTGCCGGGGGCCTTGGCCACCAACGCCTCAAGCCCTGCTTCGCTGCCCGGCAGGTCACCGCCGTAGACGCCGGCCTGGGCCGAGAGTTGCTGCGCGTCCATCCAGGCATCGTTGGGGTTGCCGATGGGCAAGCCCTTGAGTTCGACCCGAGGCTTCTGGCTGTTGGCGAGGCTGTTGGCGACTTCGCGGGCGTCTTCGCCTTTGTTGCTTTCCTGCAGGGCATAAAACAGTGCGGAGGTATCTTCGACCCGATCATCCGGCTCGGCATCCGGCGCACTCAACGCTTGTCGATACAGCGGCTCGGCCTTTTCCGGCTGGCGTTGGTCGAGGTACGAAGCGGCCACCCAACGCACGGCATACGTGGGCAATTGCACGCCTTCACCCTGGAGGGTTTCGTATTCGCGGATCACTTCTGCGGTGCGCGCCCGAGCCTTGAGGGCACCCAGGCGGTCGATGCGCCAGCGCACCACATCGTCGTGGGCACTGGCGTCGGGTGTCCAGCGAGTGAGCAGTTTGTCGTAGTCCGCCAGCGCGCGGTCGGCGACCACATAGCGTTCTTTTTCGGAGCGGGTAGCGAACTCAGCCATGCGCACGCGCTCGGCGGCGAGGTCACCTTCCAAGCGGCGCTGAGTCACCGGGTCCAGCAAGCCGGGACGCTTGGCCGACAGGCGCAGTGCCGGCTCCGGCAAGCGCGCTTTTTGCAGGGCGACGATATATTCGCGGGCGACTTCCGGTTTGTCCCCGGCGCGGATGAACGCCTGGTCGAACTCAAACAGCGCGTCGTACTGCAAGCCTGCACGGGTCAACGCGTAGCCCAGCGCCATGCGTCGATTGGGGTCATCGGGCTTGGCAGCCACCAGCGCACGGGTGCGTTGCACGGCCTCACTGGCTTGGCCACCGTCGGCCTGCGTGAGGGCCTGGCCCAGTTGCAGGTCGACATTATCGGGTTCACGCACCAACGCCTGGCGATAGACCTCAGAGGCTTGCGCCCACTGCTTTTGATTGCGGTACGTGCGCGCAACCGTCGCCAGTGCCTGGGTGGTCAGGTTGCGATGCTTGCCCTGAGCCTCATATACCTTCAGCACCTCGGCATCCTGCCCGGCCCAGCCGGCGATCACGATATGGTCGCTGATCTGGCCAGGGGTCTGGCGTTCGGCAGGTAGCTGGCGCAGTTGGGTAAGGGCGGGTGTGAAGTTGCCGTTGCGCGCCTGGATAATCAGGGCGTCATAGGCAGGATCTGCCATGGCAAACGCAGGCATCAGCAGTTGGCCGCATAAGGCTGCACCGATCAGCAATCGCAACCGGCCTGATGCACTGAATGGTAGGTTTCGCAGCATATCGTGAGCTTCCTTACACACGGAAAGCTGTAACGATAGGTGGTCCTGAGCAATTTGCATCAGGGTGTCGGCGTCTAGTGACCCGACCTAGCTTTCCTGTACGAACTATCCCCGACGCCTGTATCAAAAAGGACAAGTCATAACAATTGTTCAGAATTGACCACGAATCTGAAAAATGAATGGGGGAGCGGACTTGCCTGCGCTAAGGGGCTACCAGTCGACTGGAGTGTCGATTGTTTGACCCTTACCGCGGGCAATCCCGCTCCCCCATTATTTATTTCTGGGCGATGGCGAAATTCTTACTGCGCCTGGCTCACGGCACCGACCTTGGCCATGACAAAACCAATGAACTGCTCGACGGTCATCTTCTGGCCGTTGAAGGTCACTTCATTGTTGGCGTAATGCAGCTTGGAAACGACGTCGGTACCCACCAGTGTTGCCAGCTGTGTGCCAACGGCCAGGCCGCTGACCATCTCGGCAGCCATTTGGGATTGTTGCTCGATGGCTTGAGGATCGGTCAGGCCGCCGATCTGCGCTTGCAGGGCGGAAACGTCGGCGATCATCGGCTTGGACAGGGTCAGGTTGGCGTCCAGCAGGGCGACCATCTGCTTGCCCAATTCAACCGGTGGCAGCTCCATGGATGCAGGCTTGGCCAGGTCCAACAGCAGGGTGAACTTGCTTTCACCGTGAGTGGTTTTCAGCGACAGGTTTTCCACCGCCACTTGTGGCTTGGCCGCCAGTACCTGGTTGACGTTGGCTTCGGCCAAGGCTTGCTCGGCGTCGGTCAGTTGCAGCTCGGGAACCGGCTGGTCGGCGGCGGCAGCGGCTTGTACCGGTTGCATCTTGTCTTGATACAGCTTGGTCAGCACCAGCATCGCCGGGATATCGACGTTCTTCATGCTCAGGGCCATGGCTGCCGAACCAACGGGTTTGCCCTGGTAACCGATCTCGTCGATCTTGTAGTCGACACGGCCGGCCAGGTTGTTGTCTTTGGTTTCGCTGGTGTCTTTTTGCTCAAAGCCCTTGAGGGTCAGCACGGCTTTCTGTGGGCCGAAGGTCACCTTGGTGTCGGTCAGCTCGACGGTGTTCTGCCCGGTGTAGAAACCAAAGGAGGACTTCTCCAGGTTGCTCGCCACGGTCAGGCCGGCCAGTTCGGCTTCGAACGGTTCGCCATTGGCATCGATCACGGCGACCTTGAGGCTGTTCATGTAGCCATCAAGCTTGACCTTCTGGCCTTCGGCGGTGCTGTCGTAGTCCAGGTTGGCGCCGGAGAAGCTCACCGACGACTTGTCGTCCTTGAGCTCCAGGGGCAGCAATTCGACATTGCCCGTCACCGAGCGGTTGTAGCCGATATTGGCCACGCCCTTGAGCGGCGACACGTCTTTGCTGGCGGCGAACCATTTTTCGGTGGTGGCGTTCTTTTCCAGCGCGTAGTGACTGGTGGCCATGACCGGCAACCATTTCAGCGACACCAGGCGCGAGAACGGCAGCGGGCCGTGCTCGATGTGGTCGACGAACAGCAACTCGGGGTTAGGGTTCTCTTCACCGAACACCGAACCTTGCCCCTTCAGGCGGTAATGCGCGGTGCTGCTGAACAGGCCACGGTCCAGGGACACCAGCTCCAGCGTCGCAGTGCCATCGACGCCGGCCATGGAGGTCTGCAGTTCCTTGTTGGCATTCTGGATCGCGGTTTGCAGTACCGGCTCCAGTTGTTTACCGGTGTACCAGGCGCCGCCTGCACTGACGACGCCAACGGCGACAACGAAACCCAAAAGAACAACTGCTGGCTTATTCATGAAGTGACCTGATCAAATCCTGTGAGAAGTGGGCTGTCTTCCTTGAACCCGTGTGGGTTGGCTCAAGCCCGCCGAAAACGGGGGAAGATTAGCACTGGCGGCCGCGAACGGCCCAGTTTTCTCAGAGGGGTCAGGCCAGCAGATGGTTCACCCGGCCGTTAAGGAATACTCCTGGTCGATCTCGTCCAACTGGTGGTCGAAGCTCTTCAAGCGCGCCGTCCAGGTGTACACCAACACCTCAAACTCGCGGTGTATCACGGCGTTGCCCGGCGTGTCGGCCTTGGGGTCGCAGAAGTCCAGTTGGTAGCGCTCACGGGCCATTTGCGTGGCGACGTCAGACAATTCCCGCGCGTTATTCAGCCAGTGCCTACCGTCGGCGACTTGTTGGTCCAGGGCGACGCATTGTTTTTTGAGGGCTTCGAGGCTTTTTTCCAGCGGGGTGCCGGTCAGCTCGCCCATCACTTCCTGAAAGGTGCGCCCAGGTTGCCAGTAGCTGCCCCAGAAATAGCGGTCGAACACGGTTTCGACACGGCGCAGCGCGACCTTGGTGTCCCAGATCGCCACGCGCGTCTTGCCCTGTTCGAGCAGTCTTCGCTTCACCCGTTGGTTTTGGTAGGAAGCCCAGGCGACCACGCCAATCGACAAGGTGCCGATCACCAGGCAGGCGCTGTCGAGAAACACCATGGCCTTGTCAATTTGATGGGCGAGCATGACGCCGTAGAAATAAGCAGCCGATAACAACACCAGTGCGAAGACCACGCACCAGAAAGCGGGAGCATAAGGGTTTTTCATTATTGGAATCCCCATGAGCAAACGCGAGCTATGACCTGCGGGTCATCACGGAGACCCGCCTGTCAAAGCATAGCTATTTGCTCAGGGTTTGCTGACCGGTGCAGCGTGCGTTCGTCCGCTTTCCCAGCCGCCGCCAAGGGCCAGGAACAAGTCGATCTGGCTCATGGCAACCTGGGTGTTGGCCGCCGCCAGTTGCGCCCGTACGTCGGTGTAGGTGCGGGTGGCTTGCAGGTCGGCCAGGAACGACGCGCGGCCGGCCTGGAAGAAGCGATGGGTCTGCCCCGCCGCTTCCTTGGCCGACTCGCCGGCTTCGCTGAGGGCGTCGCGACGTTGCAGTTGCGCAGTGTATTGCGCCAGGCCCGTCTGGGTTTCACGGATGGCGTTGAGCACGACGCCGTCGAAGTACGCCAGGGCGCCCTGGGTCGCGGCTTCGGCTTCGTGGATGCGGGCGCGGGCGCCATTGGTCGGTACCGACCAACTGATCAGCGGGCCAAAGCCCCAACGGTTGGTCGGTGCGGTCCCCAGGTCATCCAGGATACCCACGGTGCCGATCGTGGCGCCGATGCTGATGTCTGGGTACAACGCGCCGGTGGCCACGCCGATGCGCGCGGTGGCAGCCGCCAACTGGCGCTCAGCCTGGCGCACATCGGGACGACGCTTGAGCAGCGCAGCACCGTCGCCCACCGGCAACAACTGGGCGATGTGCGGCAGTTCTGCGCAAGTGCCGGTGCCTGCCGGCAACTGGTCTACTGGCTTGGCCAGCAGCATCGACAGGCGGAACAAACCGGCCTGGCGCGCCGCTTCGTAGCGCGGCATGTCGGCGCGCAAGGATTTGTATTGGGTTTGCGAACGGGTCACCTGGGTTTCATCGCCGCGCCCGGCATCACGCAAGCGTTGGGTCAGCTCGGTGCTCTGGCGTTGCAGGTCCAGGGATTCGTTGGCGATGGCCAGCTCTTCGTTGGCGGCGCACACCTGGGTGTAGGAACGCACCACATCTGCCACCAGGGTGATACGGGCGATATCGGCGGCGGCTTGCGCGGCGTCGGCACTGGCCTGGGCGCTTTCAATGCCGCGTTGCAAGGTGCCCCACAGGTCGAACTGATACGAGGTACTGATGCCGACACTGCCGATATTGGCCACCGGGACTTTTTCCGTCAGCAAAAACGCTTCACCGGACTCCTGCAGGCGCTGCGCCTCGGCCTTGACGCCGGCATTCCAGCCGCCGGCGGACTCAGCTTGCTGCACCTGATAGCGCGAGCGCTGCAGGTTGGCGGCTGCCACGCGCAGGTCGGTATTGGACGCCATGGCCTGGCGCACCAGTTCATCCAGGCGTCGGTCGTTGTAAAGCTTCCACCAATCCGCCGGAACCGGCGCCGACACCACGTTGCTGCCCTCGCCCGCGATCTGCCCTTGCAGGTCGCCACGTTTGACGGCGGCTTCATCCGGCAACGTGTAGTCCGGCCCGACCATTTGGCAGGCCGACAGCAACAACCCTAGCGCAGCGGTTGCCAGGAGCCGATTCATGGCTTGTCTCCGTCTTTCACCTTATCGCCGATGATCGACACCGTCGCGGTACGCCCGGCGATCATGCGAAAGTCTGCCGGCACATCATCAAAGGCGATGCGCACCGGAATCCGCTGGGCCAGGCGCACCCAGCTGAACGCCGGGTTGACGTTGGGCAGCAGGTTGGAGCCGCTGGTGCGGTCGCGGTCTTCGATGCCGGCGACGATGCTCTGCACATGACCGCGCAGACGGGCGTTGTCGCCGATCACGCGGATATCCACTGCCATGCCAACGTGAATGCCGTCGAGCTTGGTCTCTTCGAAATAGCCGTCGATGTGGAAGGAATTGCTGTCCACCACCGACAACACCGGGCGCCCGGCGGTGACGAACTCCTGGTTACGCGGCGCGCGGTCGTTGACGTAGCCGTCCACCGGGCTGCGGATCACCGAGCGATCCAGGTTGAGCTGGGCCGAATCCACCGTTACCTGCGCTTCGGCCAGGGCCGATTGGGCACGGGCCACGCGGGACTGGCTTTCTTCCAGTTGCTCACTGGGCACCAGGTTGCCGAGGCCACGGTTACGCTTGTACTCGCGGTTGGCCTGGGCCAGGGTTTCCTGGCGGTCAGCCACGGCGGCCTGGGCTTGGCGCAGGGCCAGCTTGAAGCGGTCCTGGTCGACGGCGAACAGCACCTGGCCCTTGGTCACCAATTGGTTGTCGCGCACGTCCACTTGCTGGATCAAGCCGGACACGTCCGGGGCGATCTGCACGATGTCGGCACGGATGTGCCCGTCACGGGTCCAGGGCGCAAACATGTAGTACATGACCATGCGCCATACAACGACGACCGCGAAACTCACGATCAATAACGTCAGGACTACACGGCCGATGGTCAAAAAAGGTTTTTTCATGTCATCAGGTATCGACTGAGTGAGTCCACCGCGCCCAGCAACAGCGCGTAGAGCCCCACGTTGAACAATGCCCGGTGCCAGACCAGGCGATAGAAGTGGAGGCGGGTCAACAGCCCGTGCACCACCAGGAACAACACATACGTAATGCCCATCAGCACCAGCAGCGTGGGCAGGAACACCCCGCTGATATCCAGATCACCGATCATAAAGGCGCTCCATCGGGTAGCGGCGCTTCCATCTCGGTGCCGCCAATGAATTCCACACCCGGCAACAACGCCAGGCGCAGGCCAGCCAGCGCGTGCAGCAAGTGCACACGGGTGTCGTCTTCGTCTTGCAGGCCCTGGCCGTTGAGGGCGCGGCGCGTGCGGTCGAGGGTCATCAGCAGACCGCTCGGCGCCGGCAAGCGTTCACCGGCCTTCAGACAAGCCTTGAAGTAACCGCCCACGCCTTCGACCACCTGGTTGAGCAACACCCGTGGCACGCCAAGGATGCGTGGCGAATAGGCCAGCAGGTCGAGCAGGTTCAGCGCCACGCGCAGGTCACGCAGGGCGATGCCGGTGTCCTGGTTGGTCAGCGCCAGGCGCGGCAGATGCTGCATCAGGCGGTCGAGCATTTGCGCGGCCATGTGCCGGTGCTCGGCGAGGGTGGCGGGTTCGGTCATGCCGACGATGTCGCGCCAGCTGAAACGGGTCAGGCGCTTGGCCGCCAGTTCCGCACCGAAAGGCCGTGCGATCAGCGTCCAGACAAAGGCGAACAACAGCCCCACCGGCCCGGCGAGGTTAACGTTGGTGAAGTTGAGAAAGTCCGCGTCATAGGCGCCCTGGATGCTGATGAAGGACGAGGTGTTCACCAGCGTCAGCAACATGCCCAAGTAGAAACGCGGCTGAACCGTGAGTGTGCCAATGCAGATAAACGGCACGGCAAACGCCAGCACCAACATCGGGAAATCGTGCAGGTTGGGCAGTACCAGAAACAAGTAGAGGCTGGCGAACAGCACCGACATGGCGGTCCAGAAAAAGAACCGGTAGATCTGCGGCGCCGGGTCGTCCATCGAGGCGAAGAAGCTGCAGGCCACGGCGGCCAGGATCACTGCACTGCCGCCGTCGGTCCAACCCAACAAGATCCACAGCACCGAGGCGACGATGATCGCGCTGACGGTGGAAAACGCCGAGTAGAACATCAGGCCACGGTCGAGGAACGGCGTGAGCCGTCCCAGGCGCCAGTGGCGATAGACGGCGCGCCAGGTGTCCTGGCTTTCACATTCGATGGCGGCTTGCAGGCTGCGGCAGTCTTGCCACAGGTCGATCCACTCAGCCAAACGGTACAGGGCGTTGGAGAACAACAGCGTGTGCCGGTCGTCCAGCGTTTCGCCCGTGGGTTGCAGGGCGTCGACCTGATCACGCAGGGCGCGCCAGCTGTCCAGCGAGGCGTTTTTCTGACTGCTCTCCAGCCACTCATTGGCCGCTTGCAGCAACCGCGTGAGTTTCTCCAGGAACTGCGGCGCACGGTGTTCGACGGCGTACAGCGCATCATCGAGTTCTTCCACCACCGGCAACAGGTGAATCATGCGCCCACGCAGTTCCTTGGTGTTGCGTACCGTCTGCGGCCGAGCGCCTTCGTGGGGCAATTGGCCGATCATCAATTCCAGGGTGTTGAACGTGGCAACCATGCCGCCGCGCAGGTTGCTGACTTCTTCCGGGTTCACGTTGCGCGTCAGGAAGCGCTGGCTGTAGACCTGGGCGTCGGCAAACCACTTGGCCACCGAACCATCGAACACAGGCATCAGTCGGCGCGGCCAGAACATCGCCCCCACCACCGCTGCCACCGCGATACCGAGGAAGATTTCCTCGGTACGCGCCTCGGCCACATCCCACACCGCCAAGGGGTTATCCACCACCGGCAGAGCGATCAGCGGCAAGGTGTAGCCGGCCAGCATCAGGGCGTAGTTGTTCGCGGTGCGCAGGTGCATGGAAAGGAACAGCAAAATCCCCGTCCACAGCGCAATCACCACCACCAGCACATACGGCGACTGCACGAACATCGGCACAAAAAACACCGCTGCCGCCGCCCCCATGAAGGTGCCGATGGCGCGGTACAGCGCCTTGGAACTGGTAGGGCCGACAAACGGACTGGAGACGATGTACACCGTGGCCATCGCCCAATACGGACGCGGCATTTGCATGAGCATGGCGATGTACAGCGCGATCATCGAGGCGGCGAAGGTACGCACGCCATAGAACCAGTCGCGGGCGGGTGGAAAGCCGGCAAAAAATCCGTTCAAAGTGTCGCCGCCTCAAAGGCGCGCAACACCCGCAAGGCGGCGGCCATATCATCGGGAGCGATATCCGCCAGCACTTCTTTGCGCAGGCGTACCAGTTGCACTTCCACCGCTTGCACCAGCTCACGGCCACGCTCGGTAAGGCTCAGTGCCTTGGCGCGGCGGTCGTGGATGTCTTCGGTACGGCACACGTAGCCGCCGTTGCACAACTGGTCGAGCAGGCGCACCAGCGACGGGCTTTCCATCCCGGAAGCCTGGGCGACCTTGACTTGGTGCACACCGTCGCCCAAACGGCCGATCATCAAGAGCGGCACGGCGCAGGCTTCGGAAATACCGTAGCTCACCAGCGTGGTCTGGCAGATTTTGCGCCAATTACGGGCGCCCACCACCATGCTGCTGCTGAGGTTCATCTGGAGTTGTTCGAGGGATTGAGGCACTGGATTGTTCGCATACAGTTAGTTTGCTAACTATCAATATGGTGGATGGAGCTGAGGCCGTCAAGTTTTGATACAAATTAGTGATGGGTGGTGGGAGGGTGTTGGGTAAGTAAAGCGGGTTAAGCGATTGCTGCAACACAGAGTTGTAGTGAGCGGGCTTGCCCCGCGCTGGGCGGCGAAGCGGCCCCAAAACAAGGCACCTGGGTTGCACGTGGGAAAATGGATTGGCCGGATTAGGGCCGCTTCGCAGCCCAGCGCGGGACAAGCCCGCTCACTACAAGAATGTGGCCGCCGTTTGTACCGGGCAAACCTTTTCCTACATCGATTCGTGATCGTACAGGCGGGGATGCGTTGCGGGGTACGCCGAAGCTCACCATATCGACGTATGACAGAATCCGCGTGCGGTGTTCCTCGAAATCATTGAGTACTACCCATTGCGACTATCGTCCATTTCCCCTAAAGATATAGAACGTTTCCGATACCACCTACAAAGTGTCGGAATCGCCCTCTCACTCCCCTATTAGCCTGAGGGTCTCCTCCTCAATAAACTCAAACACCTCCTCCGCCACGCTGTACTGAAACTGCTTGCGTCGGTGCTTTGAAACCTTCCCCTCGTTATCCAAGCACATCATCACCAGCTTCGACAGGTCACTGCCGCGCACGTCAAACCGCAGGTTCACGGCCTTGATCACCCGGTCATAGCGATCAAGAAATTCGGTTTCTTCGCGCAGTTCCACTTCCAGCGCACGGCGGGCCATTTGCAGGGTAAATTCGACACAGCGGGTGGCGTCCCAGTAGCGGTAGATCGACGGGTGACCGATGAAGTCGAAGGCCATTTGATCACCGTCCAGCCAGGTGACGTTCCAGAAGTCCCGGGTCGGTTGGGAGAACGCTTTAAGCGCCTCCAAGTAGGCTTGTTCTTCGTGTTTCATCGCGACGGAAACCGGCAGCAGCAGGCCGTTTCCCAGGGCACCGTAGTGGCAGAGGGTCTGGTGGATCAGGAAGCGGGACAGGCGCCCATTGCCATCCATGAATGGGTGCAGGAACACAAAGCCGAAGGCGGTGACAGCTGCGGCCACAAGCGGGTCAACTTCACGCACGGGCTGATTGGCGAAGGCCATCAATTCCTCCATTAGCTCCTGGCATAACCCGGGTGCTGGCGGCACGTAACTGACGCCCGCTGCGCCGCGCAGGCCATTGTGCAGATGGTTTTGTTCGTGGCGGAATGCGGCGGCTTTGTCGAAGGGGTTGGACACGGTGCTGTTTTGCAGTTCGACCAGATAGTCCTCCGTCAGCAATCGGCCTTCGTGGGCCTGGCGTAATAGTTGGACGAAGCGGCGAGATTTTTCTTCGCTGGGTTGTTCTTTTTCAATGGCGAACGAATCGCGCGTTTCGTGGAGGTAGGCCCATTGGATTGCTCGGTCCATCATTTCAGGGGGAAGGGTATCCATGAAGGACTTGGCGCGGCCTAAGATATCCAGGCTTAACAGGGCATCTATTTCAGACGTTCGCTCAACGGTCGCGCAATAAGCCAATGAGCCCAGGCCGTTGAAGTCGATACGCCAACGGGAATTGCGTGTAGAGGGTCCTGTCACATAGCGCTGAGGATCGAATAAGAGGGTGACGCGGCTGTTGATCGGTTTGCTGTAATCCAACCGTTGAAAGGTCAAACCCTCCCACAGATAGCAAACCTTGCGGATGAATACGCCGTTAGGGGCTTTTTCCAGCTCTTGCAGCAGTTGCTCCGGGCTGACCGCTTCAAGTGCCTGTGCGAGGATACCGAGGTTGATGCCTTCGTGTTTGAGTGCGAAAAGAATGTGATCGAGTACTGAGCCGGCCGACGGTGCGACGGCGTGGGGAACAGCTAGGCAGTCACCGATCATCGAGAGCCGCGTAACGGGTTTGATCACAGCGGCACGACTAGGGGCAATCGCTTTTAACCCAAGGGATTGATGGAGATAGGCATAACCAACCAGGGACATCGCGTAACCTCAGAAAAAGCTCACTTACGCGATTAAAGCGCAGTTTTTTTCAACCATCACCAGATTTTTTCAACTTTTTCGATTTTTTCTAAGTTTTTTGCACTCATTTCACGCGATGCAACAGAAGATTCAGCTCATCCACAACTTCAGCCCAATCCGCATCTTCCAGAATTTCATTACGCAAAAACTTCTTCTGGTTCTCCGTCCAAAAAAACGCGTCCTCCAGTTTCTGGTCGCGCTTGAGCGGCGAATGAACCGCCACAAACTTATCAATACTCACCGGGTCATCCGGCAAACCCAGCTGTTTGAAGAGTGACGACAAGCTGTGCACTGGCGGTTCCATGACGGGCTCCTGTTGAGGGGTTATTTGAACGAGTCTAGCGGCAACCCTCGGGCGGCGCCGACGGCACGTGGCACAGCACAAACAACCGCGCCCGGGCACCACCACCGTCCTGGCGACTGAGTTCACGCCAGCCGTCGGGCAGTGGCGCAAAATCATCCGGCGCTTCGTTGCTGCTGATCAGCCACACACGGCGCGTTTCCGCAGGCAGTGCCGACAAACGGTCGAGATAGATGCGCCCACCGTCCTGGTCCACCAGGGTGCCAAACCCGTAGGCGTTTGGCCGGGTCGGCGTGCCGTCGGGCTTGGACGGGGTGTAGAGCTGCAGCTGGGCATCGGTCTGGTCGTAATAGACATAGCTGAGGTACCACATCATGTCGCTGAGGACGATGCGGTCGTCTTCCTGGTAATTGCGATTGACGAACTCCACGGGCACGTTGAACTGGTCGTGCTCGTCGACGGTGAAGTTGTTCTTCAACCCCACCAGTTCCACCCCGACAAACAGCACGAACAACCCCGCTCCCAACAACGACAGGCGTGATGGCAGGCGGTCGATGGCCAGGGCGATGATGATCGGCAAACTCAACGCATACACCGTCAGGTAGCGTTCGATAAACACCGGGGAAATAAACGACACCGCGTATACCAGCAGCAGTGGCAGCAGGAAAAAAAACGCCAGCAGGCAGGCCGGACGGTAGCGCTCGCGTTCCTGCCAGGCGGTGGCGATCACGATCCCGACCAGCAACAACGGGAACAACCAGAACAGCGGCAGCCAGAAGCCAATGCCTTCATCTTGGAGCACGAACTGCCAGACCATCGACGGGACGGAGAACAGGTTGACCGGGTCTTCCCATCCAATGTCACCGCCCACCTTGAGCTGTTCGACGTGCTGCACCAGGTCCAGCAGGTTCGGCAACCAGGGCAGGTACAGCAACACAATCAAGGCATTGGCCACCCACCACGATGGACGCGCCAGCAGGCGTTGGCCTCGCGGCTGAGTGCCGTACAGCACACCCAGATAAGCCCAATGCACCAGTACGCACAGCGCGGTGAAGTAGTGGGTATAGAAACCGGCGCTCATCAGCAACGTGTACGCCGCCAGATAGCGTGTGCGCTCCGGCGACCGCACCCAATACACCAGCGCCAACGTGGCGCCCAGCAGCCAGACGCCCAGCAGCGAATACATACGCACTTCCTGGCTGTAACGCACGGCAGTCGGCAGCAGCGCCAGCAGGATTCCAGCCAGCACCGCGGCGCGGCGGGTGGACAACTGCCGTGTCAGCCAGATGCCCAGGCCCACGGCGACCACACCGGGGATTGCACTCATGCTGCGAATCGACCAGATGCTGTCACCGAACAGCTCGATCCAGCCGCGCAGCAAGAAAAAATACAGCGGCGGATGCACATCGTGCGCCGCGTGAAACCACAAGTCGGTCGCAGCGTATTCGCTAAGCAACAGGCTTGACCCTTCGTCGCCCCAGATCGCCGCCGACGTCAGCCCGTAAAAACGCAGGGCCATGGCCAGCGCCAAAATGGGTAACCACCAAAGACGACTGATCCAACCGGCACCTTCCCAGGTCCCCGTAAGGCGATTGAATGCGGGCAAGGCCCCAACCTTTTCATCTTGCTCTACCACAGACCTTCGCACCTCGATTCCCCTACCCTTGCCCTTTTGGCCGGCAAATATTGCCCATGCATCAATAACCGCCACTCTAGGACAAAAGCCCCGGATTCGCTGCTTGAATCGGATGAATCTTGTATTTGTGTGGGGCTTTACCGAACCAATAGTAGGAACAAGCTATGATTGGCACCTTTCAAGGACTCAGGATCAAGGACTCGTCATGCGTATCGGTTTTCTGTCACCCCTGGCGCTGGCACTGCTTGCCGGCGTCTCTCTTCAAGCCCAGGCCAGCGGCGACGATTCGTGCTACCCCGACTGGCGGGTCGCGCGTGACAACCTTGATGCCTGCAGCAACCTGCCTTTCTTGAGCCCAGGCAATGACAGTCGGGTCAACCTGCGCTTACTGCTGGCCGACAAGAAAACCACACCGCTAACGCCCGACGCCTTGAACGACGATGACTTGGCCCAGGGTTTCGGCCCGGTGCCGTTTCCGGTGTATCGCCTGACACCTCGTGCAGACGCGAGCGCCGAGCCCGACACCAAACCCGACGATTCGCGCACCGCCGAACTCGACACGTTGCTCGAACCGTTAGGCATCAAGCGTGAAGAATATAAAACCGCCGGCGCGGCCTTCCTCAACGGCGAAGGCAGCCGCTGCCGCAGTAACGATGACGACAGTGCCACGGCGTTTATCAGCCAGGTGATCAAAGCCGACATGCCCGCCGCCGAGCGGACCTCACTGGCCAAGGCACGCCTGCAACTGCTCGCCACCTGCGAGTGGGAAGGCCCTGTGTTGGCCGCCCCGCAGCAGATCCAGTCCGCCGACGGCCAGCTATTTCGCACCTACCTGCAGGCCGCCGCCGACTTCTATAGCGGGCGCTTTGCCGAGGCTGAGTCTGGTTTTATGGCCCTCGCCAGCGCCAGCTCACCGTGGCTGAAAGAAACCGCGCTGTACATGACCGCACGCACGGCGCTGAACCAGGCCCAGGCCAATACGTATGACGAGTACGGGGTGCCCCACCTCGACCGCGTGGACAAGGCCGCGCTGGCAAAGGCCGAGCAAGGCTTTGACGCCTACGTGAAGGCTTATCCACAGGGCGTATACAGCGCTTCCGCACGCGGCCTGTTGCGGCGGGTGTATTGGCTGGCGGACGACAACAACAAGCTCGCCGCAGCGTTAGCCTGGGAACTGACCCAAGCGACTGACACGCAGCGCAATGTGACCGTAGATGAGCTGGTGACAGAGGCTGACAACAAACTGCTCATGGTCACCCGCGACACCGTCAACACGCCGGTGATGCAACTGGTCAGCGACCTGATGATGATGCGTGCCCACACCCCGCCGACCCTGAGTCGCGAAGACCTCGACAAACAAAAAGCAGTGTTTGCCAACGAACCCGCGCTCTACGACTACCTGCTCGCAACCTACGCACTCTACGTTGAGCACCAGCCCGACAGTGCCCTGAAGCGCTTGCCCCAGGAGGTGCCATCGAACCTGGACTATTTCGCCTTCAGCCAACAGACCCTGCGCGCACTGGCCCTGGAAGACAAAAAAGACTGGCAAGGCGCTCAGGCGCTGTGGCTGAAACTGCTGCCTCTGGCCAAGTTGCCGTTGCAGCGCGACCAACTGGAACTGGCCCTGGCCATGAACTACGAACGCAGCGGCCAGTTGGCCAAGGTGTTCGCGGCCGACTCGCCGATCAGTGCCAAGCAAGTTCGCTACATCCTGCTGCGCAGCGTTGCCGGCCCCGAGTTGCTGCGCCAGCAGATCGCCCAGGCCAGCGACCCGTTGGAGCGCGAGACCGCGCAGTTCGTGTTGCTCTACAAAAACCTGCTGCGCGGCCAGTTCGCCACCTTCCTCGACGACCTCAAGCAACTGCCGACACCAGCCCCAGAGGACAAGCTCGGTACCAGCCTGGGCTATGTCTACAGCGCCAGCCAGACCTTGAAGCTGTTCCAGTGGAACGGTGACAAAGCCGAGTCCGGTTACGCCTGCCCAAGCATCGCGCAAACCGCAGCGACCTTGCAGGGCGACGCAAAAAACCCGCAAGGCCTGAACTGCCTCGGTGAGTTCATCCTGCGCAACAACCTGGACGGCATGCCTCTGGAACAGGCCCGCGCCGCCGGCAGCCTGGGCAGCACCGCCTCGGACTTCAAGGGTGAAACCTTCTCGCGACTCGAAGGCTACAAGCGTGTGATCGCCGACGCCAAGGCGCCGAAAAACGACAAGGCGTATGCCCTGTTCCGCGCCATCAACTGCTACGCACCCGCCGGCTACAACAGCTGCGGCGGCCAGGACGTGACACCCGCCGTGCGCAAGGCCTGGTTCCGCCAGTTGAAAAGCGGCTTTGCCGACACCCAGTGGGGCAAATCCCTGCAGTACTACTGGTGAAGTCGCTGTGGCTTGGCTTGCTGTTGCTGGCGAGCCCGGCCTTCGGCGCGGTCGACGCCCGGGACTATGACGCCTTCTGGCTGTGGAGCGGCGTCACCCCTCAGCCAGTACTCAAGCAGGCCAAGACGCTGTACATCCTCCAGGGCCAGATCAATTCCACCCGCCGCGCGCCCCAACGCGGCGTGCAAATGATCGCCCAGGGCATGAGCGTGCCACGCATCACCAGAGGCGAAGTGTGGGTGGTGTACCGCGCCCACACCCTGCACTGGCCCGAACCGGTTTATACCCAACTGCTCGGCCAGGTCCAACGCTGGCGCGACGCGGGCAACCCGGTCGTCGGGGTCCAAATCGACTTCGATGCCCGCACCCAATACCTGCACGAATACGCCGACTTCCTGCGCGACCTGCGCCAACGCCTGCCTTCTGATCTGCGCCTGAGCATCACCGGCCTGATGGACTGGAGCAGCAACGCCGACCCCGCCGCCATCGCCCAGCTCAAAGGCGTGGTGGATGAGGTGGTGGTGCAGACCTATCAGGGACGGCACAGCATCCCGGATTACGCAGCGTATTTGCCGCGCCTGAACCGGATGGGGTTGCCGTTCAAGGTGGGGTTGATCCAGGGCGGGGTATGGGAGGAACCGGGGTATTTGAAGGGCAATGAGTGGTTTCGGGGGTATGTGGTGTTTCTGCAAAACCCCTAGCGCCCATGTGCCCCCGCTGTTTGTAGTGAGCGGGCTTGCCCCGCGCTGCGTTCTGCCAGGCAAAACCGGATCGCCTGGCAGAACGCCGCGCGGGGCGAGCCCGCTCACTACAGGATTACCAATCGTAGGTCAGGCTCGACACCGCCGTGCGCCCTTGCCCGTAATAACAGTCCAGGTCGCTGGTGCACTGCGACACGTAGGTCTTGTTGGTCAGGTTCTGCACGTTCAGCGCAATCTTCACGCCTTTGAGTTTGAGCGGCGAACGGCTCAGGTCATAGCTCAGGCTGGCGTCGTAGACGCTGTATGACGGCACCGTGAAAGCGCCTTCATAGTAGTCACCCAGGCTTTCGCGCGCGTAGCGAACGCCCAGGCCTGCGCCGAGTCCGGCCAGCGGGGTGTCGCCGAGCACGGTGTAGTTAACCCACATCGAGGCCGTGAGCGGCGAGAGGCCTGCGGGGTGGCGGCCTTCGCGGCCGTCATTGTCCTTGGTGTATTTGATGTCGTTGCGCGAAGCCGAGGCGATGATGTCCCAGGCGTCGCTGAGGGTAGCCTTGGCTTCCAGCTCTACGCCGCGTGAGCGCATGGCGCCGCTTTGGGTGCTGTACAGCGGGTTCTGCGGGTTGGTGGTCAGCACGTTTTCCTGGTCGAGTTGGTAGACCGACACCTGCACAAAGCTCTTCTGGCCCGGCGGTTGGTACTTCACGCCAACTTCGTATTGCTTGCCGGTAGAAGGGTCGAACGGTTTGCTGTCGGCATCCGTGCCGGTCAACGGCAGGAACGACTCGGAGTAGCTCACAAATGGCGCCAGGCCGTTATCAAACAGGTACACCAGGCCTGCCCGACCAGTGAAGGCTTCGTCCTTGCTGGCGAAGCGCGTGTCCTGCACCGGGTCCTTGTTCACCACGCTGGCCCAGTCGTAGCGTCCACCGAGGACCAAGGCCCATTTGTCCAGCTTGATCTGGTC
The DNA here is from genome assembly GCF_002255865.1 of Pseudomonas sp. PGPPP1. Classification (NCBI taxonomy): domain Bacteria; kingdom Pseudomonadati; phylum Pseudomonadota; class Gammaproteobacteria; order Pseudomonadales; family Pseudomonadaceae; genus Pseudomonas; species Pseudomonas sp. PGPPP1. The sequence goes on from NZ_NKIG01000007.1 coordinate 185,323, forward strand.
CTGCACGTATAGCCCGGTCTGGCTCAGGGTACGGTCCCAGCGAGCAACCGGGCCGAAGTTCAGACGCTGGCCGTAGACCGGGTTGAACAAGTCGATCACCGGCGGATTGTTGTCCCGACGCCCGCTGAACAGCGAGCCGGAGTGGTAGTAATCCAGGCCGACGATGACCGTGTGGGACAACGCGCCCGTGTCGAATTCGGCCTGGGCGAGGCTGTCCACGCCAAACACTTTGTTGTTCTGCTGCCAGTCCACGCCGAAGCGTTCCTGATAGCGCTGGTCTTCCACACCTGTGACGGGGTTGGCGGCAAACCTATAGCCGTGCAACGGCGCGATGTAATGGTCATCGACCTCGGCGTAGCGGGCGTTTTGCTTGAGGGTCCAGGTGTCGTTGAGACGATGGGAAATCTCGTAGCCCAGCGCGTACTGCTCGCGGTTGTAGCGGTTCACGCCAGGCTCGCCGATAAACAGGTCGCGCTTGATCTTGCCATTGGGGTTGGCCCACACCGTGCCGGATGCCGGCAGGCCCTGGGCCTCAGGGACGCCTTTGTCTTTCTGGTACTGCGCGAACAGCGTCACGCTGGTGTCATCGTTGGGACGCCAGGTGAGGCTGGGGGCAATGAACTGGCGCTTGTTTTCGACGTAATTGATTTCATCCTGCGCGTCGTTGGCCAAGGCGGTCAGGCGATAGAGAAACTCGCCTTGATCATCCAATGGGCCGCTCAGGTCGATGGCCGCGCTTTTGTGTTCGTAGGTGCCCGCTTCCAGTACCACCTGGTGTATCGGGGTTTCACTGGGACGCTTGCTCACCATATTGACGATGCCCCCGGGCTGATTCTGCCCGTACAGCACCGACGCCGGGCCCTTGAGCACCTCGATGCGCTCCAGGGAATAGGGCTCGATCTGCAACGCACCACCGGTGCTGCCACCACCGTAAGGCAGGTGCAATCCGTCGAGATACAACGGTGTCGGCGAGAAGCCGCGCGAAGTCGGTTCATCGAAGAGCTTGACCCGATCAGCAAAGCCGCCGGCCGCCATGCCAGGCGTGTAGAGCAGCGCCTGGGTAACGCTTTGCGCACCGCGCGCCTTGATTTCGTCGGCGGTGATGACGTTGATCGTCTGGGGAATTTCCACCAGCGCCGAGTCCGTCTTGCTACCGGACGCGCTACGCGTGGCGACAATGCCATCTACCGGCCCCCAGGCGCTTTCCTGCGCTTGCTGGCCGCTGATCTGGGTAGCGCCGAGTTGCAAGGTACCGCCAGCGGGCATCGCCTGTACCGACCAACCGCCCTGGGATTGCACCGCTACCAAACCACTGCCTGCCAACAACCGCTCCAGCCCGGCACGGACAGCATACTGCCCCTGCAAGCCCGCACTGCGCTTGCCTTCAGTGAGCGTGGCGTCCACCGAGAGCAAGATCCCTGAGGCGCTGGCAAACCGGTTTAACGCCTGGTCAAGACTGCCCGCCGGGATGTTGTAGGCGCGCAGAGCTTCGGTGGCCTCTACGGCGTGGGACAGGGTCGGCACCAGTGGCACCGTCGCCAGCAGGCTGGCAAACAGGCCACGACGCAGGGCGCGGGCCAAGGGTTGGATTGGGTGGTGCGGCATTGCAGGACTCCCCGTGAGATCGCTTCTTGATTGGCTTTCAAGAGGTATCCCGAACGGGCCGCAAAAACCGACAAGCGCAGATGAAAAAAAATGTCAGGCGCGTGCCTTGATCGTCACCCAGTAGCGCGTTACCGCCTGTGCTTGCACGGGTAGCGAACGCTCCAGGGCCGCGAGAATCGCGTCGGTATCGTCCAGCGGAAACACCCCCGTGAGCCGCAACCCGGACACGGCCTGGTCACAGCGCAACAGCCCCGGACGATAGCGACTCAACTGCGCCACGAACTCGCCCAGCGGCTGGCGCTCGGCGATCAAACGGTGCTCGGTCCAACTGCTGCTGTTGGCGTCGACTGCGGGCAGCGCCGAGCTTTGGCCCGGGTTGAACCACAGGCTATCGCCGGCCTCCATCTGCACCGCCGCGCCATGCAGCGGGGTCACGCGCAGGCGGCCTTCGTACAGGTCGACACGACTGCCATCGTTCAGTTCGCGCACGGCAAAGCGGGTGCCCAGCGCTTGCACATCACCGGCGGCGGTTTCGACGATCAGCGGCCGATGCGGGTCGTGGCCGCTGGTCAGCAGGATCTCGCCACGGATCAGGCGGATGCGTCGCTCCGTGGCGCTGAAACGCAGGCCCACGGCACTGTCGCTATTGAGATCCAGGCGCGTGCCGTCACTGAGTGTGACGTGGCGAATCTCACCGGTGGCGGTACGGTGTTCGGCGAACGCCGCTTGCCAAGGCTCGCTGCGCTGCACCAGATAGCCGCTGCCGCCGGCAACCAGCAACACGCCAAGCAACTTGAGCGCGGCGCGGCGCTGGCTGTCCGGCGCGTCACGCAGCACGGCGCGAGCGCTGTCGGCGGGCACGCCACCGAGGGTTTGCTGCAGGTGTTGCAAGCGTTGCCAGGCGCGACGGTGCTCTGGGTCAGCGGCTTGCCACTGGGCAAATGCCCGGCGTTGCTCACCGTGCAGATCGCCACCCCATTGCAGCATCAGCCACTCGCTGGCTTGCTCGACAACGGCCGGGGCGATGGGCGCGTCGTGCCTCATTCCTCAAAGGCCACTTGGTAGCAGGCGACGATGGCGCGGGTCATGTACTTCTGTACGGAACTGACGGTGACGTCCAGGCGCTCGGCGATCTGCGCGTAGCTCAACCCTTCGAACTGCGACAGCATGAAGGCGCGGCGCACGTTGTCAGGCATGCGATCAAGCATGGCGTCGATCTGCATCAGCGTTTCGAGGATCAGCGCGCGGGTTTCCAGAGACGGCGACTCGGGCTCCGGCAAATGCGCGATGCTTTCCAGATAAGCGCGCTCGATGCGCAAGCGCCGCCACTGGTCAATCACCAGATTGCGTGCGATCTGCGCCAGGTAGCTGCGGCTTTCCTTGTCGCCGGGAAAACGCCCGGACACCAGCAGGCGCAGGAAGGTGTCCTGAGCCACATCAGCCGCATGCTCGCGGTCGCCCAGGCGCTTACGCAGCCAGCCTTGCAGCCAGCCGTGATGATCGCGGTACAGGAGATGAAGCTGTTGCTGGCCGTCAGTCGCGGTGTCCATGAAAAGCTCAGATACACTATTGAGAGCAATTATCATTACACCTTATTTCGCGACTGACAAAACTCTTTGTCGATTAGCGTGCGGCAGTTTGCAACGGATACACCGATTCCCAACCCCCACCCAGTGCTTTGTACAGCCCAACCATGGCCAGCGAAACACCTGTGGAGCTCTCCACCCACTGCTCCTGCGTGGCCAGTAGCGCACTTTGCACGGTGAGCACGTTGACGAAATCCACCACGCCTTCAACGTACTGATGTTGCGCCGTCGCCAGGGCGATCTGGTTCTGGCGCACGGCTTCGGCGAGGCTGTCGCGGCGCAGTTGGCTGGCGTTGTAGCGGGTCAGTTGGTCGTCGATTTCATGCCAGGCACGCAGCACGGTTTGCTGGTAGGCCAAGGCCGCTTCCTGTTGCTGGGCTTCGCGCAGGTTCAACATGCCTTGCAGGCGCCCGCCATTGAACAGCGGCAGGCTGAACTGCGGGCCGAAGGCAAATGCGCGGGAGCCCCATGAGCCGAAATCCGACAGTTGCATGGCTTGGGAACCCAAGCTTCCCGACAGGGTGATGCGTGGGTAGAAGTCGCCCTTGGCCACGCCGATGTTGGCGGTGGCAGCATGCAAACGGGCTTCGGCCTGGCGAATGTCCGGGCGGCGCTCAGCCAACTCGGATGGCAGGCCAATGGCGACTTGGCGCTGGGTCTGCGGTACTGCGGCGTCTTTGGACAGTTGCGCGTGCAGGGATTGCGGCGGTTCGCCCATCAGCAGGCTCAGGGCATTGATCAACTGGTCTTGGCGCTGCTGTAAGTCTGGCAGGCGCGCTTCGATGGCGGCGACCTGGGCGGCGGCTTCGGCCACATCCAGGTCCGTTGCCACGCCGTCGGCCAGGCGCAGTTGCGAGAGCTTTAGGCTGTGGCGCGCGACGTCGAGGTTCTGCTCGGTGACGGCGCGGGTGTTTTGCACGCCGCGCAGCTGGATGTAGTCCTGGGCGGTTTCGGCCAGCACTGAAAGCAACACCGCGCGACGGTCGTTTTCGGCGACTTGCAAGGTGGCGTCGGCGGCTTCGGTCTCGCGTTTGACGCGGCCCCAGAAGTCCAGCTCCCAAGAGGCCGAGAAGCCCATGTCCCACTGGTTGAAGGCAGAGCGCCCATTGTTGCCGGAGGGATCGCTCAAGCCTTTTGCGCTGTTGCGTTGACGCTGGTAATCACCCGTGGCGCTGACGCTGGGATAGCGTTCGGCGGTGGTCACCTGGCGCACAGCGCGGCTTTGCTGGAGGCGGCTGCTGGCCAGTTTCAAGTCGAGGTTGTCGGTGAGCGCACGACGCGTGAGGGCCGACAGTTGCTCGTCGTGGAACACGTCCCACCAACGCTCCTGCAGCGGATCGCTGACCGCACGGCTGGCGGCTTGCCGGCCTTGGGGCTCACTCCATTGGGTGACTGGCGGGCTTTGAGGCTTCTGGAAATCTGGGCCGACGGTGCAGGCGCTCAGGCTGATAAGGCTCAGGGTGAGCCAGGCGACTCGTTTCATTGCTGGGCCACCTCGCGCTGCTTCCCAACTGGCTGGGTGTCGACGCTGGCTTCCACCGACATACCGACCCGCAGGCGTTCGGTATGCGCTTGGCCCGGCTCAAGCACAATTTTCACCGGAATACGCTGCACTACCTTGGTGAAGTTACCGGTGGCGTTGTCCGGCTTGACCGAAGCGAAGGTCACGCCGGTAGCGGGCGCCAGGCTTTCCAGATGGCCGTTGAGCAACTCGCCGTCGAGGCTGTCGACACGCACTTGCACGGCTTGGCCGGCGTGCATATGGGAAAGTTGGGTTTCCTGGAAGTTGGCCACCACGTACGCCTCCTCCAGCGGTACGACCGCGAGGATCTTGCTACCCGGCGTCACGTAGGCGCCAACCCGCACCGCACGCTCGCCGACCATGCCGTCCACCGGCGCGACGATGCGCGTGTAAGACAGTTGATAACTGGCCAATTCCAACGCGGCCTGCGCACGTTTAAGCCCACCTTCAGCGGCATCGCGCTGGGCCGTGAGAATTTCCACCTGCTTGCGCTCGGCCGCCAGCACCGCCGTGGCATTGGCCAGGCGTGCGGTGGCCTGGTCGATGCGGGTCTTGGCCTGCTGGGCGTTCTGCACGGTACCCGCGCCGACGCCGGCGAGGTGGTTGTAGCGGTTCAATTCGTGTTCGGCGAAAGCCACTTCGGCACGGTCTGCCGCAACGGTGGCCTGGGCTTGGGCGATCACCGAGCTTTGGCGCTCCAAAGTAGCGGTGGCGTTTTTCAGTTGGGCCTGGGCGACGAGGGTGTCGGCGTCGGCAGCCTGGGCGGCGGCGCGAAAATCGCGGTCGTCGATCAGCGCCAGCAGCTGCCCGGCTTTGACGCGCTGGTTGTCTTCCACCAGCACGTCCTTGATGAAACCGGCCACGCGTGGCGCCACCAGGGTGAAGTCGGCGGCGACGAAGGCGTCGTTGGTGGTCTGGCGCTTGCTGCCGAGTACGCCCGGCGCGACCAGGTACACCAGCACGCCAACGGCAAATACAGCGATAACCGAGACGGCAATTTTATCTTTGCGTTTCATGAACAGTCCTTTCAATCAAGTCGGTGCGCGAGGCGGGAAGATCCGCGTGGGCATCCAGAAAATCAGCAGGATCAACGCCACCGCGACGGCGGCCATGACGTAATAGAGATCCGAGGAAGTCAGCACCACAGCCTGTTCGTGCAGGCGGTGCGCCAGGCCCGGTGCGTCGCCATCGGCCAGGGGCGAATTGCCCAGACCGTCCACCAACATGGTTGAGTGAAAATGCAGGCGCTGGGTGGTCAGCGCGTCCAGCACGCCGGTGGCGACCACGGCAGCCAGGCCTTTGACGGTATTGAACCAGGCCGAGGCGAACGGGCCATCCATGGGCTGGATGCTGCCGGTGGACAGCATCAGCAGTGGCAGCACCGCCATCGGTTGCCCGAAGATTTGCAGCAGGTACAGGCCGTAAAAATCATCGCGAATCCACTCTGACGTCAGGTGAGCACTGCCCACGCAGCACAGCACCAGCATGCCCAGGCCAATCCCGAGCACCCAACGGCAATCGACCCAGCGCAGGTTGCACAACGCAGCTACCAACGGCAGTGCGATCAGCTGCGGCAGCGCCATCAACAGCATCACGGGTGCGGTCTGCAGCGGGCGATAACCCTGGACCTGGGCGAGGAAACTCGACGGGATGATGATCACCGAGGTCAGCACCATCAGCACCCCGGCCAGCACGATCAAGGCAAACGCCAGGTTGCGCAGGCCAAGCATCTGCAACTTGAAAAATGGCAGCGGGTGCGACCATTCATTCACCATGAACAGCACCAGCAACACCGTACCGCCGCAGAGCAGGAAGGTGATCAGGCCCGACTCGAACCAGTCCAGGCGGTTGCCTTGCAGAATGCCGATCACCAGCATGCAGATCGCCGGGAACCCCAGCAGCAAACCACGCCAGTTGAACTGCTTGAAGCGCTCCAGGCGCAGCGGGTCTTGTGGCAAACCGTAGGCCACGGCGACCATCGCCAGCAGACACGGCCCGACAATTTGCCAGAACGCCCATTGCCAGCCGACGTACTCGGTCCACAACGCCGCCAGCGGCGTACCGAGGCTGGGCCCGAACGTGGCGGTGAGCGCGTAGCCTGCCAGACCATACAACTTGACGTTGGCCGGTAGGAATCGCAGCGCCACGGTCATCAGCATCGGCGGCAATGCACCGCCGGCCAAGCCTTGTACGGTGCGCAGCACCAGCAGGCTTTCATAGTTCGGCGCAAACGGGCACAGGATGCCGAGTACGGTGAACAAGCCGATGGCGCACAGGGTGAAACGGCGCAGGGAAAACGTCACCGAACACCAGGGCGCAAACGCCATTGCTGCAACGGAGGTGGCGGTGTAGGCGGCGACCAACCAGGTGCCTTCGTCGAAGCCGATGTACAACGCACCGCGAATATCGGCGAGGGCGACCTTGGTGACCATCTCGTTGAGACCGGACACCAGCACCGCGAGCAACACGCCGACCAGGCCGATGATGATGCGCGGGCCGAATACTGGCGGGCTCATTGCAGTGGGTTTGGCTGCGGCCGCCAGGGTGGGAGCAGCGAGGGAAGTCATGAACAGGCAACTCGGAATGATCAATACCCGAGCAGTTTAATCAGGCACACACATGACAAAAAGTTACATGTCGGCAGGGTATAAGTGCACCAGACGCAACCCTTGAATCTAACGCAAATATTTGTGGGAGCTGGCTTGCCTGCGATTACGGTGGCCCAGCCACGGTGCGTCAGCTGACAGGCCGCTATCGCAGGCAAGCCAGCTCCCACATGGACCGAGTCAGCGTGAGATTCAAGCTGGCTGCGCTTCCAGCCAAGTCGCATGGCAGCTTTCGCGCATGGTCTCGCGTAGCCATTTGTGCGCAGGGTCCTTGTCGAAACGCGGGTGCCAGGACTGGGCCAATACCAGCGTCGGCAGCGAGATCGGCAGGGCAAATGCACGCAACGGCAGCTTCAGGCGATTGGCGCTGAGCAGCGCTTCCTTGGGCACCGGCAGGATCAAGTCGGAGTCGGGCAACATGAACATTGCGCCATGGAAACCCGGGGCGATCATCGCCACGCGGCGCTCCAGGCCCTGGGCATTCAATGCCGTGTCGATGGGCCCACGGGCGATGCCACGCCGCGAGATGCTGATGTGGGAATAGCTGGCGAAACGTGCAGCGGTGATTTCTTCATCGAACAACGGATGGTCTTCCCGCGCCAGGCCGACAAAGGTGGTGGAGAACAGGTTCTGCACCTTCACTTCCGGGCTGATGGGCATGGTGTTGCTCACTCGCAGGTCTAGCCGGCCTTCACGCAACGCCTCGTCGTCGGTGTCGCCTTCGGGCACGAAGCACAACTCGCACAGCGGGGCCATGCGCTCCATGGTGTCGAACAGACGACCGCCATACACGCCGATAAAAAAGTCATTGGCGCGCACGCTGAACCGCCGACGCAGCGTACTCAGGTCCACTTCATCCGCCGAACGAAACACCAGCGCCGCCTGCTCCACCACGCTGCGCACCTGGCCTTGCAACTGCAGCGCCTTGGGCGTCGGCACCAGGCCGCGGCCGGCGCGCACCAGGATCGGATCGCCCACCGCCTCGCGAATGCGCGTGAGGGTGCGGCTCATGGCGGCGGGACTGAGGTTCATGCGGCGCGCGGCGCCTACCACGCTACCCTCGTCGAGCAGGGCGTCGAGGGCGACCAGCAGGTTCATGTCCGGTAGTTGCATGCCAAGCACTCGTGGTCGGTGGGGAGTGAACTGGGCGCAATCCTAGCAGGGTTTACAGGTAAAGCCGTACGCCACGCGGAAGGTAATCGGCGTAAGTGGCCTTGGGACGAGCCTGGCACTTGCGCACGATTTCCGGCAGGGCGTTTTCGAGTTTATCGGCCATGGTCAGTGCGGCGTCATAGTCACTTTTACCGCTGAACGCGGAGAACATCACCGCCACACGGGTGATCGCAAAGCTCTTCATGGCAATCAGCGGGCGAGTAGGATGGTCGCGACGGAACTGGCTGACTTCATCATTTAGCGCGCTGCAGGATTGATAGGTGGTTTGGGTAAATGTCAGTTGAACAGGTTCACCGTTTTCCGGCACGGGTGAAAAAATCATGTCGTTATGCGCGTCAATAACCGCTGGCCGATCAGCACTCACCGTCCAAGATTTGAAGCGCCATTGCTCGGCTGCTTTTACGGCAGCCTCGCCGAACTGCGGCTTGGTCGCTGAGAGCGCTTTTACATCGCTGACCGTACCGTCACTGTGGATTTTCAGGCTGATGCGCGCGTGCCCTTGAACACCGGAAACGCTTTGGGGGTAGCGCGGCTTGGGCATGGACACCGCTTCGGGCGCGAACTCGGCAAACGCTGTGGTCGACAGGAAAATGGCTGCTGCCAATACAACAAAACGCATAGGGGTAAATCCTTCTACCGGTCATAGCTGACGCCAGCGTGGCGTCAGGTGCGGGCGGCATTATCGGACTACGCACATTCCAAGAGCAACGATTCCTATTTGTAAGGGAAGGTTCCTACAGGCCTATGGGATCAGCGCTGCATCCCCCACCGCTTCACGGTGAGCCGCTCGAAAGTGTCGAACACCAGGTTCTCCACCAACAGGCCGATCAGGATCACCACGGCCAGGCCGGCAAATACCTTGTCGGTGTACAGCTCATTGCGATTCTGGAAGATGTACCAACCCAGGCCGCCCTTGCCGCTGGTTGCACCGAATACCAACTCGGCGGCGATCAGCGTGCGCCAAGCGAACGCCCAGCCAATCTTGAGGCCTGCGAGGATCGACGGCAGCGCCGCCGGGATCAAGATGAACAGCACAAATCGCATGCCCTTGAGGCCGTAATTGCGACCCGCCATGCGCAGGGTTTCGGACACGCCGAGAAAACCCGAATAGGTGTTGAGCGCCAGCGCCCACAGCACTGAATGCACCAGCACAAAGATCAGGCTGTTCTGCCCCAGGCCGAACCACAACAATGCCAGCGGCAGCAGTGCGATGGCGGGCAACGGGTTGAACATCGAGGTCAGGGTGCTAAGCAGATCGCGGCCCAATTGGGTCGACACAGCCAGGGTGGTCAGGGCAAACGCCAGCACGATGCCGATCAGGTAGCCCTTGATCAGCACCACCAGCGAGATGCTGACTTTGCTCAGTAATTCGCCGCTGAGCAGGCCGTCGTAGAGCGCATGCGAAGTCTGTAGGAAGCTCGGCAGCAGCAGATCATTGTTCTGGTAGCGCGCAACGGCTTCCCAGAGGATTGCGAGCACAATCAGGATCAGGCCCTTGCGCAGCCAGCCTTGTTGCCAGAGGCGCTGGCGCAGGGGGAGTTCGCGTTCCACGGGGACGCTGAGCAGCGGTTCGAGTTGTATTTCGTATTCCTGGCGCATGGGTTGTCCCTCAATAAGCGATGCGTATATCAGCGAAGCCCAACTCTTGTTCGGCCTCGGGCGCTTCATCGAACAACAGACGATGAATCCGCCGTGCCGACGCCTGGAACTCCACACCGCCGAGGCTGTGCAGGTCGTATTGATGGCTGTGGATTTCTGCGCGCACACGCCCCGGATGTGGCGACAGCAACAGGATGCGATTGCCCACCACCAGCGCTTCTTCGATGGAGTGGGTGACGAACAACAGAGTGAAGCGCACCTCTTCCCACAGCAGCAGCAACTCTTCCTGCATCTTGCGTCGGGTCAGGGCGTCGAGGGCGGCGAAGGGTTCGTCCATCAGCAGGATTTTCGGCTGCATGGCCAACGCACGGGCGATGGCTACGCGGGCTTTCATGCCGCCGGAAAGGGTATGTGGATAAGCATCGGCGAAGGCGCTGAGGCCCACTTTTTCGAGGTAGTGCAGTGCACGCTCCTCGGCTTCGTGGCGCTTGAGCGTTTTGGACGCCAGCAGCGGGAACATCACGTTCTGCTTGACGGTTTTCCACGGCGGCAGTTGGTCGAACTCCTGGAACACCACGATGCGGTCCGGGCCCGGTTGTTCGACCTTGTGCCCCAGCAGGCGAATCTCGCCTTCGCAGGGTTTGATAAAGCCCGCGATGGACTTGAGCAACGTGGATTTGCCGCAGCCCGACGGGCCGAGCAGCACGTAGCGGTCGGCCGGGTCGATCTCGAAACTGACCTGGTGGGTGGCCCGCACCACGCGCTCGGGGGTGCGGTATTCCAGGCTGACGTTATCCACCGCCAGCAGCGGCGCGGTGGTGTGCAGGTTGCTGGCCTCGTGGCCTTGCAAGGGCGCGTTCATCTCAACTTCCTTGCAGGGGCTTGGCGTCCTGGAAGAAGTAGTCCTTCCACGATTCAGGCTTGTTCTTGATGGCGCCGACGCGGTAGAGGAATTCCGCCAGCGGGTAGGTGTTTTTCGGGGTGACAGTGAATTCGAACTGCGGGTTGTCGATGATTTTCAGCAGCTCTGCACGGTCGATCTTGGACTTGGTGACGCGGATGTAGGTGTCGGCCGCAGCGCCTTTGTCGTTCTGCGCGAATTGCGCGGCTTCGGTCAATGCTTCAACGAACGCCTTGTAGGTTTTCGGGTTGTCATTGCGGAATTTTTCGGTGGCAAACAGAACGGTCGGCGAGTTTGGCCCGAACAGGTCGTAGGTGTTCAGCACCACGTGTACGTTGGGGTTGGCCAGGGCTTGTTCTTGGAACGGCGGGTTGGAGAAGTGCCCGGTCAGTTCGGTGCCGCCGGCGATCAGGGCAGCGGTGGCGTCAGGGTGCGGGACGGCGACGGTGTACTTGTCGAGGCGATTGAATTCCTTGTCGCCCCACTGCTTGGCAGCGGCGTATTGCAAGAAGCGCGACTGTACCGACACACCGACCGCAGGCACCGCAATGCGGTCTTTTTCGGTGAAATCGGCAATGGTCTTGACCTTGGGATTGTTGCTCACCAAGTAGTAAGGGAAGTTGCCCAGGGATGCCACGGCCTTGACGTTCTGCTTGCCACGAGTGCGGTCCCAGATAGTCAGCAGAGGGCCAGTGCCGGCACCGGCGATATCGATGGAGCCAGACAGCAACGCGTCATTGACGGCTGCGCCGCCGGACAGTTGGGTCCAGTCGACTTTAATGTCGATACCTTCCTGCTTGCCGTATTTCTCAATCAGGTTCTGGTCGCGTACCACGTTGAGCAACAGGTAGACGATGCCGAACTGCTCGGCGATGCGGATCTCGCCTTCGGCCTGCGCAGCGGTGGGTGCAACCAGGCTGCCGGTCAGCAGGCTGACACCGAGCCCGACAGTCGCGGCGAGCCGTGCGAATGGAATTTTCCTGGACATGGTCATGCTCCGAATCAGAAAGGCGCGTCGCCCTGGATGGTGGTGCGAAACAGCTTGCGGCGCAGGTGGCTGGGGCAACCGGCGGCCAAGTGGATCAGCGAGCGGTTGTCCCAGAACACCAGGTCGTGGGGCTGCCATTGGTGGCGATAGATGTTTTCCGGCAGCACGCTGTGGGCATAGAGCTGGGCCAGCAGGTCGCGGCTTTCGTCTTCGGGCAGGCCAACAATGCGGGTGGTGAAACCTTCGCTGACAAACAGCGCCTTGCGGCCGTTTTCCGGGTGGGTACGCACGATGGGGTGCACCACCTCTGCCACTTGTGCCAACTGTTCGGGCGTCAGCGTCGGGCGCCAGTTGCCTTCGAATTTGGTTTCGCTGTAACGCGCGGTGTAGGAATGCGCTGCGCTGCGGCCCTCAACGGCTTTGCGCAGGTGATCAGGCAGTTGCTCCCAAGCCTTGTGCATATCGGCGAATAAGGTGTCGCCGCCTTCGGAAGGTAATTCCTGGGCGTGCAGCATCGAACCCAAACTCGGCAGCTCTTTATAGGACAGGTCCGAATGCCAGAATTTGCCAGCGTCCCCCAGGCCGATGGATTGGCCATTTTCGATGATGTTGGAGACGATCAGGATTTCCGGATGGTTGGCCAACAGGAACTGTTTGAGCACGTGGATCTGCAACACGCCGAAACGGCGGCTGAAGGCGATCTGTTGTTCAGGGGTGATGCGTTGGTCGCGGAAGACCACTACATGGTGATCCAGATGCGCTCGGTGGATGCGCGCGAAATCTTCGTCGTTGACCGGTCGAGACAAGTCCAGGCCGATGATTTCTGCACCGACACTGCCGGGCAGTGGGCGAATCTCGAACGCTTGGGCGGTTGGGGTCGCTGTTGGAACAGTAGAGGTGGCGGACATGAGGTCACTCCCGGTCAGACAGGGGAGTAACTTTATAGATATAAGAACGTCAGTTTAAATACCGATAGTGAATATCGATAGACGGGAATGTAAGACGCAGGAAACGCGCAATGTGGGCGCCGGGAGTTCGATGTTGAAGCGCTTACAACCCGAAACCGTACCCGTTTGACAAGCATGAGGGCAGTCTCTAGTGTGCATTGGATCCAATTAGCCACCCCATTCCGACAAGGAGGATAGCGTAACCGTGACGCAGAAGCCGAGCCCTTTGAACAGCATCAAGATCAGCGGTCCTATTCCCGCCCATCTCGCTCGCTCCGTGATTGAAGAAACCTTGCGCAATGCCATCCTCGATGGTCGCTTGCCCTGCGGTACAGCCATGCGCCAGCAAGAGCTGGCCAGTTTGTTTGGGGTCAGCCGCATGCCAGTGCGTGAAGCCTTGCGCCAGCTGGAGGCGCAGTCACTTTTGCATGTGGTGACGCACAAGGGCGCCGTGGTTGCACCGTTGATCGAGGACAATTCGGCAGAGACTTATGGGCTGCGGATGTTGCTGGAGTCTGAAGCGTTACGCTTGTCGATTCCCTTGCTCACCGAAGCCGATATTGCCGAGGCGGATGCCCTGATTGACGCGCTGGAGCGCGAAAAAGACTACACCGAGATTGGTCGCCTCAATCGACTGTTCCACATGGCCCTCTACGGCAAGGCCCCCAACCAACGCCTGCTCAAGCTAGTGGAGCATGGGCTGAACGAGGAGGAGCGCTTTCTGCGTTTCAACCTTGAGGCAATGGGGCTGGGCGAGACCTCTCAGGAAGACCACCGTGAGTTGCTGAACCTGGTGGCACAAAAGAAAACCGAGGAAAGCATCCTGACACTGCGCAATCACTTGATGCGGGGGATGGAAGTGATCACGACGTACCTCAGCGGGCTGGACGCCGCCGGCAATAAAAACGCGTAATCGAATGATTAAAAGGCTGCGGGGTAGCGCTACTCACTGTAGTAACGCCCCGCACTTAAGAAACTTCCCACCGCAATCGACGCCATCAACTTACATTTAATATTATTTAGAAAAACATCTAATACATTCATATGTTCGCCGAACTGTTTAACCCGCTTATTATCTTCCCGCACTAAACCAGACACCTCTTTCATCGCACACCCACACGCTTGAGCGCCCTTGCGCCCTCTGACGGGTTTACGACCCCTTATCTTTCTTGCCGACCACAAAAGCTCATCGCTGTGTTTACAGCAGACGCAACAACTTATAGGCATCAACCATGCATCACACGCTACTTGAACAAAAACAACTGCAGCTATGCAGCCATCCGTTATTTAATGAAATAACCTCTATTAATAAGTTACAACTATTCATGGAGAGCCATGTATTTGCTGTCTGGGATTTCATGACACTCACCAAACGCCTGCAACAGGACCTGACCTGCACGCAGCTTCCCTGGCTCCCCCCCGCTGACCCCCACGCCGCACGGCTGATCAACGAGATCGTGCTGGGTGAAGAATCGGACGAGCACCCCCGGCAAGGCTATTGCAGCCACTTCGAGTTGTACCTCGAAGCCATGGCCGAAGTCGGCGCGAGCACCTGTGCAATCAACCGCTTTATTGCCCTGCAACGTCAGGGCCTGGACGCAAGCGCAGCCTTGCAGGAAGCGGCTGCCCCCCCTGGCGTGGCCCGTTTCGTCAGCGCCACGTTGCATATTGCGCTGAGCGCCCCGACCCATTGCGTCGCCGCAGCATTCTTGCATGGCCGCGAGCACGTCATCCCGGCGATGTTCAAGCACATCCTGCAATCTGAGGAGCTTATCCAGCACCAAGCCCCTACGTTGTACGGTTACCTCGCACGCCACATCGAATTGGACACCGAAGATCACGCACCGGCAGCGCAGTTGTTGCTTGAACGCCTGGTCAGCGCAGACCCGACATACCCATCTCAGGCTCACGACACCGCCCTCGCCGCAGTGGAAAGCCGCATCACCTTCTGGGACCAGGTGCGAGCCGCACTGCAAGAGGCGCGCCCATGAACAGTGCGCAATACCAAACCATCGCCGACGACTGGGAGCGCCGCGCCACCATTCGTACACGCCCTCGCCGCTTGCTGGAAAACGATGACAAGTTGATCTACCCGCTATGCCGTCAGCCGCTGGTGCTCAGCGCGGCCTTCCTGGAGCACTGTCCCCAGTGCCGCGACTTCGTGCTGGTGCAAAGCTTCTACAAATTTCTTAACGACGTGGTGATATTCGAAACTGAAATCGTCGACAGGACCGCGCGCAGCATCGCAAAGAATCGTTTCTCGCTGCCCTTCCCCCTCGCCTGTCGCTACGACGCGATGACCGTCGTGGTAGACGAGGATTATCACGCGCTGGTCGCACTGGACTTCCTGCAACAGACCGTCGCGCTGACCGGTATCCAACCGCTCGACCTGCCCGGGCAAATCGAACTGAGCCACGCCCTGCCAGCAGCACAGGCGCAGGTGCCCGCGCACCTGCATGGCGCGATGGAGTTGATTGGCGTGGCCATCGCCGAAAATACCGTGACCCAAGAGGTGGCGGCATTTTCCAAGGATGACAGCATCAAGGCCTCCATCCGTGGCTTGATGGCCGACCACCTGTTTGATGAGGGCCGCCACGCGCGATTCTGGACACGGCTGGTACGCCTTTACTGGCAAACCGCGCCCTCGGATGACCGCGACAGCATCGCTCGAGCACTACCGACCTTCCTTGCGCATTACTTGACCAACGACTTGCAGAAAAACTTCGACTTGCTCCTGATCGAAAACCTCGACATCAGTGCGAGTTCACGTCGCGCTCTGAGCGATGAAGTGACGGCGCTGGCATTCCCCATCACTCACCAACACCCATTGCTGGCCAATATTTTGGGCTTTCTGCAACAGAGTGGATTGCTGCACACCCCGAGCGTGGCACACGCGCTGAGCGCCTACTTGCCGATGCCGGGGAGGTCCGCATGAGGCGCCTGACGATTGGATGGAACGGCAGCAGCAACGCCACAAACAGCCTCAGGCAGATGCTGGAGCAGTACGGGCATGTTTGTGGCGAAGCCGCCGTCGACCTGTGGGTTGACGACGGAAGCC
The DNA here is from genome assembly GCF_002255865.1 of Pseudomonas sp. PGPPP1. NCBI lineage: Bacteria > Pseudomonadati > Pseudomonadota > Gammaproteobacteria > Pseudomonadales > Pseudomonadaceae > Pseudomonas > Pseudomonas sp. PGPPP1. The sequence goes on from NZ_NKIG01000007.1 coordinate 201,308, forward strand.
AACCGCTGACGGATGACCCTGAGCAAGCCCCACGGATAAGCTTGCGCCTGGGTGTTGGCCCAGTATCCAATTGCGGGCTGCCTGCGCTGCAACTGCGTGCTTACGACGCATATCGACGCTTATATGCGGTGCTGGATATCGCTGAAGAAACCAGCGGAAACGGCCAGCGGCTGCGCCTGCGAGTGACGAATACGCTGATGGAATGGGTGGCGCTGCACGTCAGTGGCTTCGCGCGTGACCCTGGTTTTTTCTCGACAGGAGCGGTGGCTAACGACTGGCCGGAGAAGGACCTAAGCGAGCTTGAGGCGCTTGCGTTCCTGCATCGATTCAACGGCACGGCGAACCCCGAACTGATGCGGGAAGCCCAGGTACCTGTGATCGAACGGTTGCAGGCGAGCTTAAGGATCTTTGCTGAACGACCGGCGCTGAACATCGACGGCAACGAGGTGACCTACGATCAGTTGCGGGTGCTTGCCTTGGCGATTCAGGCGCGTTTACGTCCGCTACTCAGACCCGCTGAAACGCCGCCGGTGATTGGCGTATGCCTGGAAAAATCCATCGAGTTGTATGCAAGCATCCTCGCGGTGCTGGGCTGTGGCGCAGTGTATCTGCCACTAGGGTCGGACCATCCCCCTCAGCGCCATCAGGCCATGCTCGAAAGCGCCGGTGCCCACGTACTACTGGACGCTGGCCACCACCCTATGCGGGGGCATTTCAATGCCCTGGATGTGACCGCTGTGGACGTGCGCGCCACCGAGATCACCCACGCGCTGATGCACCATCGCCCGCCGTCTGACGCGCCGTGCATGGCACTCTTCACCTCGGGCACATCCGGGCAGCCCAAGGGTGTGTTGCTCAGCCAGGGTAATTTGGCGCATTTCACGGCGTGGTTTCGATCCTGTATGGCGTTGGATGAGCGGAGCCGCGTCCTGCAGTTTTCGCCGCTGGGTTTTGACTCGTCACTGATCGACATTTTCCCCACCCTGCTTGCAGGCGCCGTGCTGATCGTCCCGAACGAAGTGCAACAGCGCGATCCCCGGCTGTTGCTGGATCTGCTGCACCAGCAGCGCGTCACCCATGCGTTTGTGCCGCCCGCACTGCTCAGTATCTTGCCGCTGGATCAACCGCTGGGGCTTACGCACCTGCTGACCGGTGGCGATGTGTGCGAACCCCATGTCATCGATCGACTTGCAGGACAGTGCCGGTTTCACAACCTCTACGGGCCCACAGAGGCCACGGTGCTGATCACCCATCGGACGTTGCGCACCGGTGACGGCAACCGCAACCTCGGCCAGCCAATTGCCAACAGCCGGGTACTGATCCTCGATGAGGATCTACAACCAGTGGACGAACAGGTGATGGGCGAGATGTACCTCGCTGGTCCTGGTGTGAGCCTGGGGTATATCAACGCGCCACCGGAGGGCGACAGTCCATTCGTCGAGCTCACTCTGCCCGGCGGTGAGACCTTGCGAGCCTTGCGCAGCGGTGACATGGCGAAGTGGACCGCCGATGGAATCGTGCTGGGCGGACGCCGCGATGATCAGGTGAAAATCCGTGGCTTTCGTGTCGAACCCCAGGAAATTGAACAGTCCCTGCGCAACAGCCGGCTGTACCGTCAGGTGGCAGTGGTGATCGACCAGGAATGTCGGATTCGCAGCTTTGTCGCCCAGCCCGAACCGGGAGCTGCATTGACGGCGCTGCAGCAGCATGCACGGCAGCGTTTACCGGGTTATATGCAGCCCGGTTACTGGGTCGAACTGGCAGACATGCCGTACTCCAGCAACGGCAAGATCGACCGGCAAGCATTGTTGGCGTTGCCGTTGCAGTCCAATTCGAAGGCGACTGGCAGCGGCGCACAAACGCTGCTTCAAACCCGATTGAACAGCCTGTGGGTCGAACTGCTAGGGCTGACCGTTGATGAGCTGTCGATTGATGACAGTTTTTTCGACCTGGGTGGCCATTCGATTTTGCTATCGACCTTGTTGCTACGGGTTCGCGAGCAATTTGGTCGCAGCTTTGCTTTGAGCCGCTTCATTGAGGCGCCGACCATTCGCACACTCGCCACCCTGATTGAAGACCGTGAGCCCTGCGGCGCGCCCTCCAGCCAAGCCGTGCAGGACGCACAACGTCCATGGGTGATCGAGACGCTGCCCGAGGACCGCGCGGGCGATCCGCACAATGTGATCGTGACCGGTGCCAACAGCTTTGTCGGTGTCCATATTGTCGAAGCGCTGCTGGCCAATGGTGCAACAACGGTGGCATGCCTGGTGCGTGAAGAGCCTGGGCAATCGGCGATGGCCCGGTTTACCCAGGCATTGCGCGAATACCGTCTGGAACACCTGGACGTGAGCCGGGTGCAGGTATACGCCGCCGATATCAGCCTGGCGCGCCTGGGTTTGACCTGTGAAGCGTATGCCTATCTCGCCGAAAACTTTGGCGTACTGATACACAACGCAGCGCGGGTCAACCACGTGCTGGACTACGCATCGCTGGCCAGGGATAACGTCGACCCGCTCGTTGAATGCCTGAAGTTGTGCGAAAGCCAACGCAAGAAAGTGCTCAATTTTATCTCGACATTGTCGGCTTCAAGCAGCATCGACGCTCTGGGAAATGTCCTCGAAACCCCCGCCGCAGGCACGCTGCCGCTGTACATCAAGAATGGTTACAACCTGTCCAAATGGGTCGCCGAACGGTTGCTGGAGCGGGCGGTAGAACAAGGTGCCTGGGTGAATATTCATCGCCCCGGCAATATCAGTTTCAACCGTCACAGCGGCGTGTGCCAGCCGCAAAAAAACCGCTTGATGCTGATGCTCAAGGGCTCACTGCAATTGGGTCTGGTGCCTCGGCTGGAGGTGAATTTCGATCTGATGCCGGTGGATTTCCTGACGCGCTTTATCGCATTTCATTGCGGCGCGTTCCATGCTGATCGGCGGGTATTCAACCTGCACAATCCAGAACCCTTGAGCTGGGAGCATTACCTGGACGCGTTCAGCCGGGCGGGCCACAAGTTTGAGCGGGTAAGCGTTGCGCAGTGGCAGCGGGCGCTGCGAACGGTGAGCCAGGACAATGCGTTGTTTGGCGTACTTGGGTTTTACCTCGGCCGGCTGGATGAAGACATTGGCGACACCTCGATGATTCGTCATGACAACGCACGTCATGGCGTTCGTGCGATGGGGGAGCAGTACCCCAAAAAAAACCCGGCGTTGTTAAGCAAAGGCTGCGAGTACCTCAAGACCATCGGCTTTCTTTGAAACGCCTCAGGACAACCTCATGAAAACGCTGCAACCCGATACGTTAATTCGCAACCCCAACGGTGCTCCAATCGTCGCCTGTGTAACAGTGAACTGCTCTGCCGCGTGCCTGTGGCAACTGGTGGGGCAGTTTAGTGGCTTTGATGCCTTCATCCCGCAGATGACGCACACCGAAATGACCGGCACCGGCGTGGGCGCCTTGCGCACCAAATATTTCCGTGATGGCCATCGCGTGGTGGAGCAGCTCAATAGCCGGGATGAGCACGCCATGCATATGACCTGGACCACGATCTACAACACCCTGGGCATAGCCAGGTTGTGGGCGGCAATGCACGTGGAAGCACTTGGCGCAGCGTGTTCCAAAGTGACCTGGACCATCATTGCCGAGCCAGTGGATGTGACGCAGGTGGGGTTTGAGCAATTTATAGAGGGCTTTGCCTACAGCGCTCTGGAAAACGTGCGCCGGTTACTCGGCTGAATGGCAGAAGCGAATCCATTCGCTTCTGCCCATCTGCTACCGGTTCAGATCTTGAAGCTGTCGACCAGTTGCTTCAAACGACTGGCCTGCTGCGACAGTGCATCGCAGTCCTTCAGCGTTTCATTGAGGTTGGTGACGCCCTGCTGGTTCAGCAGGTTGATCTGATTGATATCGACGTTGAGGGTTTCCACCACCGCTGTCTGCTCCTCGGTGGCCGCAGCGACGGACTGGTTCATCCCATCGATCTCGACGATACGTTGCGTCACGCTGACCAGGCGCTCACCGGCCTGGTTGGCAACCTGTACGCTTTCTTCGCTGGAGGTTTGGCTGGCATTCATGGTGGATACCGCCTCACGCGAGCCCACTTGCAATGAGGTGATCATCTTGTGGATTTCTTCGGCCGATTCCTGCGTACGGTGCGCCAAGTTGCGTACCTCATCGGCGACCACGGCAAACCCACGCCCAGCCTCACCGGCGCGTGCTGCTTCGATCGCGGCGTTGAGTGCCAGCAGGTTCGTCTGCTGGGAGATACCTTTGATCACATCCAGGATATGGCCGATGTTGTCGGTGCTGGCGTTGAGGGTTTCGATCTGCGTGCACGACAGGCTGATTTTCTGTGACAACGCCGACATCGCCAGGATGGTTTGCTCAACCACCTTGCGCCCATCGTCGGCCTGCTCGCTGGCACCACTGGCGTGCTGTGAAGCATCGGCGGCATTACGCGCGATTTCCTGGGTGGCGGCACCCAGTTCGTTGATCGCAGCAGCCACGCTGTTGGTGCGCGCACTTTGCTCGTCGGAGCCGATGATCGAGGCGTTGGACGACGCCATAACGCGCTGAGACAAATCGTGGACCTGGCGGGTAGCCGAAGACACCTCGGAAATCGAGGCGTGGATGCGCTCCACAAACTGATTGAAGGCACTGCCCACTTCGCCAAATTCATCCTTGCTGGTGACGGCCAAACGGCGAGTCAGATCACCCTCGCCTTGCGCAATATCCTGCATGGCAACGCCCATGGTCGTCAGGGGGCGCAGCAGCACTTGGATCAACAGACTCAAGAGCACGGCGATCGCAACGACGGCAATCAGCATGGCAATCAACGCGGAGGTGCGGAATTTGCCCAGCGGTGCGTAGGCTTTGTCTTTATCAACTGACAGACCGATATACCAATCAGCACCAGGCAAGCCGTTGATAGGGGTGAATGACAGGATGCGGTCTTGGCCATTAAGGACGACATCCTGGCTGACTTTCTCGATACGTACCGGGATGCCAGGGTAGATGTCCTTGAGGTTTTTCATCACCTGGTCCTGATCAGGACTGACGATGACCTGGCCATCGCTGCTCACCAGGAACGCATGGCCGATACCGCCGAAGTCCACCGAATTGATGATCTTCACCAGGGTTTGCAGGCTCAGGTCGCCGCCGACGACGCCGAGCAGTTCGCCATTCTTTTTCACCGGCATGGCAATGGTCACGATCTGCCCACCCACTGCGGCCATGTAAGGCGGAGTGAGCATGGGTTTATCGGCGGCTACGGCTTGCTTGTACCAGGGGCGTTGGCGGGGGTCGTAGCCGTCAGGCATTTTTGCGTCAGGCCGTTGGGTGAACACGCCATTGGTTTGACCCACATAGGTGAATTGGAAGTTCGAGGTGAACGCGGGTTGATCGACCAGCCCGGGAAGGTCTGCACCGCTGCCTTGATGAGCGACGTTTTGCGCCAGGCTTTCGAGCACCAGGATTCGGCCACTGAGCCAGTTCTGGACACTGCTGGCGGTAAGCTCACCGGATTGTTGAATAGACGACTCCAGGTTCTGCTTGATCGTGCTGCGCTGCAGGTAATCGTTGTAGAGGGTGAATAACGCGAAGGCTAGAACCACTACGCCTGACGCGGCCAACAGAATTTTATGACTGAACTTTAGATTCATTTCATCGACTTCTTTTTGCCAAAGGGGGGATTGCGTGCCGGGTGGAACATTCCATGTAAAGGCATAGGCAGCTTCTTGGGCTGCTCTATTTCGGTGCACGCATGGCTCGTCAGGCTTTCGGCCAAGCCGAGGCAAAACTTAGCGCTTTGTAGGAACCATCCTTGTTTTACGTAGGAAACCGACCAGTGGTTGTCGTACAAGGATCAGAGTTGCAAAATTTTTCTGCCTCACAAACAATGCGAGTAATTATCATTTGTGACGTTTGGCCAGGTCTGTGTGAATGCCATCTACTGAGTACATCCCGGGTGAGCGCGTCGTAGAGACGCTTTATCACACTCATCACAATTGGCTGAACACATGGCTGCGCAGCCGGCTGGGCAACGCTTGCGATGCCGCGGACCTGGCCCAAGACACTTTCGTGCGCTTGCTGCAAAAAACCGAACGCTTTGAACTCAAGGCACCTCGGGCATTTTTACGCACCATTGCCCGAGGATTGGTGATTGATCACTGGCGCCGGGAGGAGATCGAGCGCGCGTACTTGGAGTCCATCGCCCATTTGCCCGAAGCGTTGGCCCCAAGCGCTGAGGACCGCGCGCTTGTGCTGGAGTTACTGGAAGCCATAGCGCGGCTTCTTGAGGGACTGAAACCTAAGGTGCGTAAGGCATTTCTGTTGGCACAGTGCGATGGGCTGACGTACAAGCAAATCGCACAGCAGATGAGCGTGTCATTGCGCTCGGTTGAGCGCTACGTCGCTGAGGCGCTCTACCACTGTTACGTCCTACGGTATGGGGCGTGACGGCGATGGAAAACGCCACACGCCCAGGGCCTGATCCCCAGGTGGTCAAACAAGCCATCAGTTGGGCGCTGCGCCTGCGTAACAACCGTGCCAATCTGCGCTTGCGCACACAGTGTGAGCACTGGCGCGAAGCCCATCGCGATCACGAATTGGCTTGGCAGCGGGTGCAGGCATTGCAACAGGAGTTGAGCAGTCAGCTCACGGCGATTCCGGGCGCACATGTGGCGTTGGAAAACAGCGCGCAAGGGTTGGGCAGGCGCCAGGCAATGAAGATGTTGTCCGGCGTGCTGTTGGCAGGCTCGGCGGCGTGGATCAGCCGTGACATCACGGGCTGGCAGCGCTGGACGTCCGACCTCGCGACGGCCACCGGCGAACGCCGCAGTATCCAACTGCCGGATGGCACGCGCTTGCAACTCAATACTGACAGTGCGGTGGACCTGGACTTCAGCCCGCAGCAGCGGCTGATCAGATTGGTGCGTGGGGAAATCCTGGTGAATTGCGGCGCGACTGCGTCGGTGCCATTGCTGGTTGAAACACGCCACGGCTTGTTCGAAGGCATCGATGGGCGTTTCGCTGTACGCCAGGCCAGTGATTGCACGCGGCTGAGTGTGGTCAACGGCAACGTGACCATACGTTCACCGCACCAGGCAGATGGGCTTTCGACCCGAGTTCAGGCCGGGGAAAGCTACCTTGTGCGTCAGACCGAAGCCATCCCAGCCCCACCAATGAACATGGATGTGGGCGCCTGGGCCGATGGGCTGATTGTTACGCGGGGCATGCGCCTCGCTGATTTCCTTGAGGAAGTTGGCCGTTATCGGCACGGCTATCTGGGCTGCTCAACAGAGATCGCCGATTTACGACTATCGGGCGTTTTTCGTCTGGAGGATACCGATAAGTTACTGGCGATCCTTCCGCAAACGCTGCCGGTTCAAGTGCGTTATCGCACACGTTGGTGGGTGAGTCTGGAGCGTTCGGCCTGATTGATTGTTTTTTTGGCGGCTTTTTTCCGTGAGTCCGGCTTAGACAGTAAGCCATTCACTTTGCCTTCACCGGCCTCTACGGATCTTGATCATGACTGTGTGCTTTCCCCCTAACACTTCCTACCCGCTATTAAGAAAAGCCGTTCGTGCAGCACTGCTATCGACCGCGATGGGTATCAGCGTGGTACCGATCACCGTCACGGCTGCAGAACCCGGTACCGAGCACGTCAAACAGCGCTATCAGGTCCCTGCTGGAGCATTGAGTGAGGTGCTCAATCAGTTTGCACGACAGTCCGGGATCACCCTTTCCAGCACACCCGCGCAAACTCAGGGCCGGCAATCAGCTGGGCTGCAGGGTGAATACTCCGTCGAACAAGGGCTGAGTCATCTGCTCAACGGCTCTGGGCTGCAGGCAAGTTCCGATGATGGCGTCAGCTTCGTCTTGCATGTGCCGCCGGAGAATAGCGCGCTCACCCTGCCCACCACCGATATCAAGGGATTCGCCCTCGGCAACGCCCTTGGCAGCATGGAAGGCTACAACGCGACGCACAGCCAGATCGCCACCAAGACCAGCACGGCCTTGCTGGAGACCTCGCAAACTGTCTCCGTGGTAACGCGCGAGCAAATGGATGATCAAGGCTCCCAGACCGTTGCCCAAGCTATGCGCTATACGCCAGGCGTGTTGACCAACCCCTATGGCGCGACGCACCGCTATGACTATGTAGCGATGCGCGGTTTCAATGATGGCTCGGTGGATAACATCTACCTGGATGGACTGAAGTCCATGGGTGACAGCGGTACCTACAGTACGATGCAGGTTGATCCGTATTTCCTGGAGCGAGTGGATATTCTCAAAGGCCCATCCTCCGTTCTATATGGCCGTAGTTCGCCTGGCGGCCTGGTGGCATTGACTAGTAAGAAGCCTTTGTTTGAGCCTTATCATCAGGTACAGGCGACAGTAGGAAGCAACGGGCAACGAGGCATGGGTTTTGACTTCAGCGGGCCCGTGGATGACGACAAGCGCATTGCTTATCGACTGACGGGGTTGGCGGACAAGTCTGACACGCAATTCGACCATGCCAAAGAAAAGCGCTACGCGTTGGCACCGACTCTCAGCATCGATTTCACCGATGACACGTCGCTGACACTGCAAGCCTATCTGCAACATGATCCTGACGGTGGCTACCATGGCGGCATGCCGGCGGATGGCGCATTGCATCAGCGTAATGGTCAGCGCATCTCCAACCACTTCTTTGAAGGTGAGCCGGGGGTTGATGGTTACAAGCGAGATCAGCAGTCCTTTGGTTACCAGTTTGAACATCGCTTCAATGATGTCTTCACCGCGCGGCAAAACTTTCGCTACCTGGACTCCAAGGTGAGACTGGATCAGGTGTACGCCTATGGCTGGACCACGCCGACCAGTAACGAACTCAATCGGTACTATTCAGGGGGTGATGAAAAGCTGCATGCGTTCATCATCGATAACATGCTGCAGGCTGAATTTTTTACTGGGGCGACCAAACATACCCTGTTGATGGGCGCCGATTATCAGCGGCGTAAAACAGTTGTCGATTGGACGAGTGGGTCGCTTCAGCCAATCAATGCGTTCAACCCGGTCTACGGTAATTCCGCTATTAGTTACTACAGCCCCACCAGTTATCTACGGCGATTGGAACAGACCGGTGTTTATCTGCAAGACCTGATTGAAATGGATAAATGGCGGTTTTCCCTTGGGTTGCGCCAGGATTGGGTAGAGACGTCCGATGAAAATCGAATCGCCGAGGCGAGCCGTCCAGTAGGCACCGAGATCAGTGACAAGCGGACCAAGCTTACAGGCCGCGCAGGAGCGTTGTATCTGTTCAATAACGGCCTTGCCCCTTATGTCAGTTACTCGGAATCCTTCAACCCCAACTCTTATTCAGACAGCTCTGGCAACCCGCTAGCCCCTACTGATGGAACGCAATGGGAAGTGGGAGTGAAGTATCAGCCGCCAGGCACCGACAACCTGTTCACCGCTTCGTGGTTTCGCATTGATCAGGAAAACCTGGCGACCAAACTACCTCAGGAGAACTTCTATCGTGCGGTGGGGGCTGTGCGCTCTCAAGGGTTGGAATTGGAAGCGCATATGCAACTGACCGATAATCTCAAGCTCTTGGGTAGCTATACCTTTACCGACATCGCGTATTCCAAATCGATGGTCAGCACCTTGAGTACTGCTGGCAACCTTATTGAAAACAAAGGCAACTCACCGACACAAGCACCTCGGCATATGGCCTCTGTGTGGGCGGATTACAAGTTTGATAGTGGAACCCTGAACGGGTTGAGGCTCGGCGGTGGTGTGCGATATGTGGGTTACAGCTGGGCGGATGCGGAGAACACGATGAAGGTACCGTCCTACACCTTACTGGATGCCTCGGTGGGGTATGACTTGGGTAAGGTTGGGTTGAAGGGGGTTGATGTACGGCTCAATGCTAACAACCTGACCAATGAGAGCTATGTGGCGTCTTGTGCCAGCCTTAACTTCTGCTATCTGGGGGAAGAACGTAACGTGAGCGCGACGGTGAGCTATCAGTTCTGATCCATCAGCCCTAAACCAAACCGGCGTCTACTATCAGGCGCTGGTTTTTTTGTGTCTGCCGTACGCTCCAGGGATTAGGGGGTATAACAAGACGCACGCCCCTAAACGACAAAACCCCTGTCTGCGATAGCAGACAGGGGTTTCGGAATTCAATCTTGACGATGACCTACTCTCACATGGGGAAACCCCACACTACCATCGGCGATGCATCGTTTCACTGCTGAGTTCGGGATGGGATCAGGTGGTTCCAATGCTCTATGGTCGTCAAGAAATTCGGGTACTGAGTCGTGACCTGTTGGTCTCGCTTCAGCAAATTGGGTATGTGACAGCTTTCGGTGTTTTGTGAACGTCGAACTTTCGGTTCATTTCGTCTTCACACACCGCAATCTGGTGCCTTTTCAGGTCAGCAAATTGCTTGGGTGTTATATGGTCAAGCCTCACGGGCAATTAGTATTGGTTAGCTCAACGCCTCACAGCGCTTACACACCCAACCTATCAACGTCGTAGTCTTCGACGGCCCTTCAGGGAACTCAAGGTTCCAGTGAGATCTCATCTTGAGGCTAGTTTCCCGCTTAGATGCTTTCAGCGGTTATCTATTCCGAACATAGCTACCCGGCAATGCCACTGGCGTGACAACCGGAACACCAGAGGTTCGTCCACTCCGGTCCTCTCGTACTAGGAGCAGCCCCTCTCAAATCTCAAACGTCCACGGCAGATAGGGAC